>NZ_ATYB01000014.1:2029557-2329557 GCF_000427465.1 Sinorhizobium arboris LMG 14919
TCGAACAATCCATGCCGTCCCATCCGGACGCGCCGCAGATTGCCGGCCGCCCGGAAGCGCTTAGATTTCAACGCGCTACTGTGCAAATCGGAATCACTTTGTCCAGAAGATCACCGCCCTGGAGCGCTCAAGCGGCAAAAAAATACTGCCGGTGATACCGGCTTGTCACAAGTCCGGTTCCAGCTGCGGCGCGCCGCAGCGAATGCGCTTTTGTTTGCACGCCTATGGGGTATTATGTCCGGAAAGGGAGAAGGTCGCATGTTCGGGCTGCTTGCTTTGATCACCGCGTCGATTTTCTTCGGCGCCGCCATTTACATCAATGTGGCTGAACAGCCCGCCAGGCTTGCGCTGGACGGAGGCGCAGCGCTCCGGGAATGGGTGCCCGCCTATCGGCGCGGCTTCGAAATGCAGGCTCCCCTCGCGATCGTTTCGTGCCTCCTCGGAGCCGCGGCATGGTGGCAGACCGGCGATGGGCTCTGGGGCCTGGGGGCAGCTGTCATCATCCTCAACTGGCCCTATACGCTGTTCGTGATCATGCCCGTCAATCAGCGCCTGGAATCCACCCGTCCGGACGAGGCGAATGCCGAGACCCGCGAGCTGATCGCGCGTTGGGGAAGGCTCCATGCCGGGCGCAGCGCCCTCGGAGCAGTCGCCACCGCTGTCTATCTCGCCGCTGCCGCCGGCGGCTTCTGAGTATCTCGCGGCCGTCTTGCCGGATCGCGCCTTGTCGGACGCCCTCGTCAGATCTTGACCACTTCGGCGGCCTCCATCTCCTCCTGCAGCTTCCGCTCCTCATCGGCATGCGGCTTGGTGAAGCGCGCAATGACCAGATAGGCCACCGGCGTCAGATAGAGCGTCACGATCACCGCCAGGCCCAACCCGCCGACGAGCACCCACCCGAGCGCGATGCGCGCTTCGGCGCCGGCACCGCTTGCCAGCACCAGGGGTACCGCGCCCACGACGGTGGCGATCATCGTCATCATCACGGGCCGAAGACGGATATTGGCGGCATTCTCGATGGCACTGCGGACGTCCTGCCCGCGGTCGCGGAGCTGGTTGGCGAACTCGACGATCAGGATGCCGTTCTTGGCCATGATGCCGACGAGCATGACAAGCCCGATCTGACTGTAGATGTTGAGCGTATTGCCGGTCAGGATCATTGCGAAGACGGCGCAGGCGAGTCCGAGCGGCACGGTCGACATGATGATGAGGCCGCTTACGAAGCTTTCGAATTGGGCCGCGAGCACCAGAAAGATGATGATGATTGCGAATCCGAAGGTGACGAAAAGGCCGTTGGCGTTCTCATCCAGTGTGGCGGCCTCGGCAAGCGGCATGACCCGCGAGCCGGGCGGCAGAAGGGGCTCGGCCATTTTCTCGACCATCGACAGCGCCTCGCCCAGAGCGAGATCGGATTTCAGGCCCGCCGACAGAGAAACGGCGCGCAGTTGGGACTCGCGGGAGAGCTGCGGCGCCACCGCTTTCTCCTCGACCGTTGCGATCGACGACATCGGCACGATGCGGCCGTCACCGGCCTTGACGAAGATGTTCTGCAGGTCCGTCGGGTCGTTGAGCGGCTCGGTGGAGGAGAGCAGCTTGACCGGATAGGCCTCCCCCTCCACGAAGATGTCGACGACGCTGCTGCCGTCGAGCATCGCCTGCAGCGCCCAGGAAAGGCCGCCTATGTCCACGCCGAGGTCGGAGGCACGCTCGCGGTCGATCGTCACCGACAATTGTGCCTGGTTGGCCTCGTAGTTGAGCCGCACATTTTCGAAACGGCCGGTATCCTCCATATCCCTGACGAGCTTCGCCGCCGCATTGCCCAGCTTCGTGTAGTCGTTACCGACAAGCGCGACCTGCAAGCCGCTGCCGGCACCGCGGATGCCGAGGCTGTTCGCCTGGATGGTGAATGCGCGCACCGACGGGATCATCGAAGTCAGTTTGTTGATATCGGCGACGATCTGGCTCTGGGTGCGGTCGCGCTCTTCCCAGGGGGCAAGCGTCAGCACCATGAAGCCGCTATTGGCCGAGCCGCCCATGCCCGAAATCGAGAAAACATTGCTGATCTCTCCGGATTTGAGCAGCGGCTGCAGCCCCTCCTCGATGCGGCGTATCTGTGCCTGCGTGTATTCCAGCGATACGCCCTGCGGAGCGTTGATCCGCAGCATCACCTGCGAGCGGTCCTCGTTGGGCGTCAGCTCCGATTTGAGCGTCAGGAATCCCAGGGCGCCAGCGACGGTAAAGAAAGCGGCGACAACGAAGACGATGAGCGGTGCATTGAGACAGGCACCGAGCGTCACGCGATAAAAGGCGGAGGCGCGCCGGCCGAAGCGCCGCATCACACCCTCATGCTCATGCGCCTCTTTCGTCAGCATGCGCGAGGCGAGCATCGGGCAAAGGGTCAGCGAGACGAAGGACGACAGGAGGATCGCGAAGGCGAGCACGAAGCCGAATTCACGGAACAGTCCGCCGGTACGCCCCGGCAGGAAGGAGAGGGGCACGAACACGGCCGCGAGGGTCGCCGTGGTCGCAAGTACGGCGAAGAAGACCTCGAGCGTACCATGGACTGCGGCAGCGCGCGAGCCGAGCCCCTCGGCTCGGCGGCGCACGATGTTTTCGAGCACGACGATCGCGTCATCGACGACGAGCCCGGTCGCAAGCACGATTGCCAGGAGCGTCAGGATGTTGATCGAAAACCCGGCCAGGTAGATCGCAGCCACCGTTCCGATCAGCGCGATCGGCATGGTGATCGTTGGGATCAGCGTCGCGCGCCAATCGAGCAGGAAGAGGTAGATCACCAGGGTAACGATGAAAACGGCGACGAAGAGTGCGATCTCCACCTCATGAATGGCGCCGTTGATGAACACCGCGTCGTCGCTGGTCACCTTGAGTTCGGTTCCGGGCGGCAGGATACCCGAGGAGATCGTGCCGACCACCCTGCGCACGCCCTCGGAAATATCCACGGTGTTCGACTGCGCCTGACGGATGATGCCGAGCCCGATTCCCTCCCGGCCGTTGGAGCGTAGCGCCGAGGTGCCGGTATCCGGCCCGAGCGTCACGGTCGCCACGTCCCGAAGCCGGACATTGTTGCCGAGCATCAGGTTTTCGAACTGCTCGGGCGTCTGGAGATCCGCCGTCGCCCGAACGGAAATGTCCTGACTTGCGCTCGTCAGCGAACCCGCCGGCACGTCATAGGAGGCATTCGCGAGCGCCACGCGAAGGTTCGCCACGGTGACGCCGCGCCCGGCGAGCTTCGCCTGGTTCACGTCGATGCGAAAAATCTTCTCCTGCTCGCCATAGACGGTGACGTCGGCGACGCCTTCGACCGCCGCCAGCCGGTCGCTGATCTCGTTTTCGACGAGCAGCGTCATGTCGTCCATGCTCATCGTGTCGGAAGTCAACGCCAGGCGCATGATCGGCTGGCTGTCGGAATCCGCCTTCACGATGCGCGGCTCGTCGGCATCATCAGGCAATTGGCCGGTGATCCGGCCGAGTGCATCGCGAACGTCGTTGGCCGCTTGCCCGATGTCGGTCGTGTCTGAAAATTCCAGCGTGACCCGGCTGCGCCCGAAAGACGAGGTCGACGAAATGTCCTTGATGCCCTGCACGCGCGAGACGGCACCTTCGATGACCGACGTCACTTCGCGGTCGATCGTTTCCGGCGAGGCGCCGTCGAACTCGGTCGTGACCGAAACCACAGGCTGGTCGACCTGCGGCAACTCGCGGATCTCGACACCGTTCCAGGCCGCAAGACCAGCTACGACGATCAGTGTGTTGACCACCAGTGCGAAGATCGGCCGGCGGATGAAGAGCGCGGTGAAGCCCGTCTTTCCGCCCTGCCCTCCGCCCGGATGATGGCCCCCCATGCCGATATTCATTGCGCTTCTCCAGCGACCTTCTGCTCGGCCGCAGGTTCGCCGGCGATGCGGACCACCCCGCCGTCGCGTAGCCGCTGCACCCCTTCGGTCACGACGCGATCGCCCTCGGCAAGTGCCGCTTCGACAAGCACCTTGTCGGGATTGCGCTGGATGATCTTGATCGGCACGCGCTCGCTCTTGTCGCCATTGACCCGCCAGATGAAGGAGCCCTCGGAGCTCCACTGGACCGCCAGCGGATCCACTGTGGGGTATCGGTCGCCATCGAATGCCACCGTGACGGAGAAGGACATGCCGGCGCGCAGCCTGTCATCCGGATTCTCGAGCCGCGCGCGGACCCTGAGCGTGCGGCTCGCCGGATCGAGGCGGTTGTCTATCGCGTGAACGACGCCCTGGAGTGCGCGCCCCGGCTGCGCGATCGCTTGGGCGGTCACCGGCTGGTCGACGAAAATCTTGCCGGCGAAACGCTCGGGCACCCAGAAATCCACGAGGATTTGCGACCGGTCGTCAACGACGGCGATGGGCGTCGATGTCGTGACGTAATCTCCCACGTTGACGGTGATGATCCCGACGACCCCCTTCGAAGGGGCCGCGATATCGCGACGCTTCAGGTCGAGTTCGGCCGTTTTCAGCGCCAGTTCGGCGGCCTGCAGCGCGATCTCGGCGTCACGCACTTCGACCGCCGTCACCGCGCGCGCGGTGCTGAGATTGCGGTAGCGCTGGACTTTCTCTCTGGCGCTGTCGCGCGTCAGCCGCGCCTGCTCGGCAGCGATCATCTGATCGTCGCTGTCGAGGCGTGCGATGACCTGCCCTTCCGTGATCCTGTCGCCCGACTTCACCAGGATTTCGACAAGATTCCCTGTTGCAGTCGGCGTCACGGTAACCGAACGGATCGCTTCGCCGTTGCCGATCGCGTTCAGCCTGTCATTGACGAGGGCACTCGCGGCCGGTCGGACGACCACCAATGGCACGTCCGCAAAACCGCCACGTCCGCCCTGCCCGCGCCCGCCACTGCCCGATCCGCCGCTTGGCCCTTGGCCGCCCTGCGGTCCGGACAGTGCATCGATCAACGGGTGCGAAACTCCGATCGCCGCCAAAGTTTCACCCGCTCCGGGTGCAAAACGCACCCACGCGGCACCCCCGATGGCGAGGACGACAACGCTGATCGCGAGCTGATTCCAAAAGCGCATTCATGTCTCCAAATGAAGAGCGCGCTCCGACGAGGCGCGCACCCGATGGAACGTTCCGACTTGCGCTGAGTATCCTTGTTTGCAGGCGACCGGGCAATCTCGGAAATGGCATCATTACACAATTGTAATAAAAGCGATTTTGTTGGCCGTATGATGGCGCCGGCGCCCGCCTTGGGGCACACGCGCCGACGGCGAAACGACGGCATGTTTACAGCTTTCGCGGCTCGGTTATTCTGTTCGCCGCCGGCGGCTGTTTCGGGCTGGCTCTCGACACGAAGGGAGACGGGACAATGTGCGATGCGTGCGTCATCGAATCGGTCAAGCAACGGATGTTGTCGCGGCGCGGATTGTTCCGTGCGGCCGCGGTCGGAACGGCAGGCATTGCCGCCGCAAGCATGGGGATCGCACCTCCGGCGCTTGCGGCGGGGCACGGCAGCGTTACCGACCTCACCCATGAGCTTCATGAGGAGTTTCCGACCTTCTTCGGCCAGCAGCAATTCTTCCGGGAGCAGAAGTTCAAATATGCCGAGCACAAGTTCAACCTGTTCGAACTTCGGGTGAACGAGCACACCGGCACCCATGTCGACGCGCCGCTGCATTTCTCCGCGGACGGTCTCTCGGTGTCGGAGTTGCCCGTCGACAAGCTTGTCGTGCCGCTCTGCGTCGTCGACATCCGCGAGAAGGCGGCCGCCGATCCGGATGCGCAGCTGACGCCGGACGACATAAAGTCGTGGATCGCCGCCAATGGAGACATCCCCGAAAACGCCTGCGTCGCCATGCTGTCGGGCTGGGCGGAACATCTCGGCACCGATAAATTCCGCAATGCCGACGCCGCGGGCAAGCTGCATTTCCCCGGCTTCCATGTGGAAGCCGCCAAATTCCTGATCGAGGAGACGAAGGCGGCCGGCATTGCCGTGGATACGCTCTCGCTGGATCACGGCGTCTCGCCCGATTTCGCCACCCATTATGCCTGGCTGCCGGAAGGCCGCTGGGGGCTCGAAGCGGCCGCCAATCTGGACAAGCTGCCTGCGAAGGGCGCGACGATCGTCCTCGGCGCGCCGAAGCATCGCGGCGGCACCGGCGGCCCGGCGCGCGTCTTCGCCCTCGTTTGAAACGCAAGGAGGAAGCATGAGCACCGTGGCGCCGCCATCCGGTCCCGAGGCCGATCCCCGTATCAAGGCCGTTTTCGACGACATCCGCGCAACGCGGAAATCGGACTTCATCAACAATATGTGGCTCTGGCTCGCCTTCGACCCCGATCTGCTGGAGCGAACCTGGGCGGAGGTCAAGGCGGTGATGGCGACGCCTTCGCCGCTCGACCCGTTGGTGAAGGAGATGCTCTATATCGCCGTTTCCGTAACCAACGGCTGCGGCTACTGCATTCATTCCCACACCGCCGCCGCGAAGGCGAAAGGGATGACGGATGCCGAGCACGCGGATCTTCTGCGCGTCATTTCGCTCGCCGCCAGGACCAACCAGCTGGCGACTGCCCTGCAGGTGCCGGTCGATCCGGCGTTCGATGCTTCAGAATGCCGGGCTGAAAACCTCAGTCTTTCCACAGGCATGCCCGAATCGGTGAAGGTTCCGGAATAAAAGAAGAACATCCTTTCTGGCCTTTCGGTCCCGAATCACTACATTGGGCCGCATGAGCAAAGGTTTTGACGATATTCCCTTCTTCGACGAGGAGCCCGCGCCGCGGCAAGCTGCGGCCGCCGCCGGAGGCATCGCCGCGCGCGCCATGGCCGCCCGCGACAAGGCGCAGCGACCGGACTATCTTTCCGGCCTCAATCCGGAACAGCGGGAGGCTGTCGAAGCGCTGGACGGCCCCGTGCTCGTGCTCGCCGGCGCCGGCACCGGCAAGACGCGCGTTCTGACGACACGGATCGCGCATATCCTTTCGACCGGCCGCGCCTATCCCTCGCAGATTCTCGCCGTCACCTTCACCAACAAGGCAGCGCGGGAGATGAAGGAGCGCATTGGCGTGCTCGTCGGCCACGCCGTCGAAGGCATGCCCTGGCTCGGGACCTTCCACTCGATCGGGGTCAAACTCCTCCGCCGCCATGCCGAGCTCGTGGGTCTTAGATCCGACTTCACGATCCTCGACACTGACGACGTTGTTCGCCTCATCAAACAGCTCATTCAGGCGGAGGGACTCGACGATAAGCGCTGGCCCGCCAAGCAATTCGCCGGGATGATCGACACCTGGAAGAACAAAGGGCTGGACCCTTCGCAGATTCCGGAAGGCGATGCCCGCGCCTTTGCCAACGGCAAGGGCCGCGAGCTCTACGCCGCCTATCAGAACCGGCTGCTGACCCTGAACGCCTGCGACTTCGGCGATCTGCTGCTGCACCCGATCCGCATGTTCCGCGCCAATCCGGACGTGCTCAAGGAGTATCACGGCAAGTTCCGCTACATTCTCGTCGACGAGTATCAGGATACCAACACGGCGCAATATATGTGGCTGCGGCTGCTGGCCCAGCGGACGCAGGGTTCCGCGAAGAACACCCCCTCCCCAACCCCTCTCCACAAGGGGGAGCGGCATTCCCCTGGCGCCGAAGAGAGAAAGCCCACCGTCAACATCTGCTGCGTCGGCGACGACGACCAGTCGATCTACGGCTGGCGCGGCGCCGAGGTGGACAACATTCTCCGCTTCGAGAAGGATTTCCCCGGTGCCAAGGTCATCAAGCTGGAGCGCAACTACCGCTCGACCGAGCATATCCTCGGCGCGGCGGCGCATCTGATCGCCCATAACGAGGGCAGGCTCGGCAAGACGCTCTTTACCGAGCGCACGAACCCCGACGACGAGAAGGTGCATGTTCATGCCGCCTGGGACTCCGAAGAGGAGGCTCGCGCGATCGGCGAGGAGATCGAGCAGCTCCAGCGCAAGAAACACAATCTGAACGACATATCGATCCTCGTGCGCGCCTCCTTCCAGATGCGCGAATTCGAGGACCGCTTCGTCACGCTTGGCCTCAACTACCGCGTCATCGGCGGCCCTCGCTTCTATGAGCGGCTCGAAATCCGCGATGCCATGGCCTATTTCCGCCTCGTCTGCCAGCCGGCCGACGACCTCGCCTTCGAGCGGATCGTCAACACGCCGAAGCGCGGTCTGGGCGAGACGACCGTCCGCACCCTGCACGACTATGCCCGCGCCCGCGACATCCCGATGCTGGCCGCGGCAAGCGAGATCGTCGACACGGACGAGCTGAAGCCGAAGGCGCGCAAGGGTCTATTCGACGTCGTCGCCGATTTCCGCCGCTGGCAGACATTGCTCGAGACGACGCCGCATACCGAACTTGCGGAGCAGATTCTCGACGAAAGCGGCTATACCGCCATGTGGCAGGCCGACAAATCGGCGGAAGCGCCCGGACGCCTCGAAAACCTCAAGGAGCTCATCCGGTCGATGGAGGCCTTCGAGTCCATGCGCGGCTTTCTCGAGCACGTCGCACTGGTGATGGACGCCGAGCAGAACGAGGATATGGACGCAGTCTCCATCATGACGCTGCATTCGGCCAAGGGGCTGGAATTCGACACCGTCTTCCTGCCCGGCTGGGAAGAAGGGCTTTTCCCGCATCAGCGTGCCCTCGACGAGGGCGGCCGCGCCGGCCTGGAGGAGGAACGCCGGCTCGCCTATGTCGGCATCACCCGCGCCAAGCGCCGCTGTCACATCTGGTTCGTGTCGAATCGGCGCATCCATGGCCTCTGGCAATCGACGCTCCCCTCGCGCTTCCTCGACGAGCTGCCGATAGCCCACGTAGAGGTCGCCGAACAGGAGGTCTCCTATGGCGGCTATGGTCGCGGCGGTTACGGCCAGTCGCGCTTCGACAAGGCCGATCCCTTCGAGAACAGTTACCAGACGCCCGGCTGGAAGCGTGCCCAGCAGCACCGCTCGGACGCCACCCGCGATAATTGGGGCACCCGCTCCGGCCACGCCATCGAGCGCATCGGCTACGGCGAATCCGGCCCCCGCACGCGCACCATCGAAGGCGAGCTCGTCGCCAAATCGACAAGCGCCGAGCCGTCCCGCTTCAATGTCGGAGACCGGGTCTTCCACATCAAGTTCGGCAACGGCAACATCGCGGCGATCGAGGGCAACAAGCTGACGATCGATTTCGACCGCGCCGGGCAGAAGCGCGTTCTGGACGGGTTTGTGGAGCGGGCGTGACGCAGCGTTTTACCGTTTCGATGAAATTGCGAAACGCTCCGATCTGTTCTCGGCCTCAGAACATCTTTCGGTACATCACGAAGCCCGACTTCTCGGCAATCCGGTCATAGAGTTGCATCGCCGTTTGATTCGTCTCGTGGGTCAGCCAGTAGACACGCGGCGACCCCGCACGTTTCGCCGCTTCGTAGACGCCGGTGATGAGCGCCCGGCCGGTGCCCCTGCCCCGGGCGGTTTCCTCGGTGAACAGATCCTGCAGATAACAATTCGGCTGGATCGACGTCGTGCTGCGGTGGAAAATGTAATGCGTCAGGCCTATGAGCCGACCCTCGCTTTCCGCGACCAGCGCATGCATCGGCTCATAGGCGTCGAAAAAGCGCGACCAGGTCATTCGGGTGACGTCGGGATGCAGCGCCGTTTCGCCGGCGCGGCCGTAGAAGGCGTTGTAGCCGGTCCAAAGCGGCAGCCACTGCCCGTAGTCGAGGCGTGTCACCGGGCGAATGGCAAGATTTTCCGTCATTTTCAATCCTTGTTCCAAGTTCCGACACACTACGACTATCCTTGTCAAAGGCCTGTGTCATCGTCCCGGCCGCAAGGTCCCGATCGGTTATCCGCTTTCGGATTCTCCTCTCGCTTGCCTCAACAGCGCGATCACTTCGGCATCCGTAGTCTGCTCGAAGTCGTCGTAATAGATGCTGACCGCATGGAACGGGCTGGGGGTGGCGAGGCAGACGAGCCGGTCCACCTCGTCCCGCAGGCTGACGATCGCGCTCTTCGGCGCGACCGGCACGGCGAGCATCAGCGCCGCTGCGCCCGCCTGCCGCAAGGCTTTCGCCGCAGCTTTGGCCGTGCCGCCCGTGGCAATTCCGTCATCGACAATGATGACGTTGCGCCCTTGTGAGGAAATCCGCGTCTGATCGCCGAGATAGAGGGCGCGGCGACGGGCGAGTTCCAGCATCTGCCGCTCGGTCTCCGCCTGGACGTACTTTTCTGATGGATTCACGATGTGCATCGCCTCGGCATTGAACACGACCTGCGGCTCGTCACTGTCGACGAGCGCTCCAAGACCGAATTCGGAATGACCGGGGGCGCCGATCTTGCGAACGATAAGGAGTTCGAGGGGCGCGCCGAGGATTCTTGCCACCTCGAAGGCGACCGGTACGCCGCCGCGCGGCAATGCCATGACCAGCGGATCGGCGAAGTCCTCCTTTTGGACGACATCAGCTTCGATGGCATGGGCAAGCCTTCGGCCGGCGTCGGCCCTGTCTGCAAAGGGCATGTCTGCAAGGGGTATGCCTTCCTGGGCCATGATATCTACTCCCTGAAAAGCCCGCGACCGATCGCCACAACCATGGAGAGAGTGATCGCTCAAATTGCAGCGAATTTCGCCAGCTTTCGTTAATGCGCCGCCGTTACCAATTGGCCTTGCATAATGGCTGGAACGCAAGCCGCACTTTATTTTAGCACGACAGGCCGTTTCGAAATGAGCTTTCTCTCCGCCATACCCGTTATCGCGCTTCTTGCCATGCTGCCCGTTCTCGCTTCCTTGCGGCGCATGCCCGTTGCAGGCGTTCGAGAGTTCTCCGCGGGCTGTGCGCTCTCGGCAGCATCGGCATGCGCCCTGACGGTTGCGGCGGCGTTGCAGGCGCCGATCGCGGCAATGTTCGGCTATGCGAGCCTCGCCGTTTCCCTCTTCTTCGTCCTCGAGGGCCTCCGCCGGTTCCTCGTATTGTGGCTGCCCACTTCGCTTTGCCTGGTACTGGCCTTCTCGAGCGGCGTGCTCGGCTTCGTCATTGCGCTTGGCGGCAATGACAGCCCGGCCGCCGCCGCAATCGTCGTCGCGGGCGTGGTCGCCGTTCCGATTCTCGTTCTTGGTCTGGCCGCGGCCAACCGCTGGCCGAACGAGCGGCCGTCGCTCCAGGCTGTTGTCGTCGGCTCCGCTCTCGTGACCTTCACCGCCCTTGCTCATGTGCTTGGTCCATCGTCGCACGCCTTGCCGGCACCGGACTCGCCCGCATCGATCCTGTTCGATTTGCTGGCCGTTGCCATGCGGGTGCTGTGCCTTCCCCTCCTCTTCTTCGCCCTGATCGTTGCGATGCAGGCCAGAATCATCGGCGAATTGAGAGCCGCTATCGCACGCGACGGTCTGACGGGTTCGCTGTCGCGCGGGGCGCTTATCGAGGAGGGCGAGCGGATCCTAGTCGAATGCCTGGCGCGCCAGAGGCCGGCTGCCTTCCTGCTGCTCGACCTGGATTTCTTCAAACAGATCAACGATCAATACGGACATGCCTGCGGCGACATGACGCTCGCGCATTTTGCCGAGACCGTCTCCAATTTCCTCGCCGGACGGGGCGTCCTCGGGCGGATCGGCGGCGAGGAATTCGGCATCGTCCTGCCGGACCACACGGAAGAGCAGGCAAAGGCGCTTGCCGAGGACATCTGCCACGTCGTGCGCGAGACGCCTGCCGGCCGCTCGCATCAGCGTATCCGTCTGACCGTCAGCATCGGGATCGCAGCCGCCATCGCGGGCGAGACGATTACGGACGTCATGATCCGCGCTGACCTCGCCCTCTACGACTCCAAGGCTGACGGCCGCGACCGTTGCTCGATTGCAAGGGATCGCCGCGTGGACTCCAGCGCCCGCGCCCTTGCGGCAGCCGCCGCGCAGTTGCGCGAAGCGCGTGCCGGGCGGCAGGAGCTCCGCCACTCGGCGTGACTTCTCCCACAACGGATACTGCATGCCGACCGACGTGGCGGCCGGTGCTTGCATTGCAGTATCCGCCGCCTATCTGAACGGTGCAGTTCATTGGAGGATACACATGCTACGCCGCATCCGCGCCTTGCTTATCGCCGGCCTCACCGTCTCGGCCGCGGCGGTTTCGCCCGTTCACGCTGAAACCGTTGGCGAGGTCGGGGTCGACTGGCTTGGCAACGACATCAAGATCGATGCCGTAAGCGACCCGAAGGTGAGCGGGGTTACCTGCCACGTTACCTATTTCGATCGCAGTGTCATCGACCGCCTGAAGAACGGCAACTGGTTCGAGGATCCGTCGAACAACTCCATTGCCTGCCGCCAGACCGGCCCGATCACCATCGACGATATCGACCTGTCGCAGGAGGGAGAGGAAGTCTTCCGTTCCGGACTGTCGCTCATCTGGAAGAACCTGCTGGTGACGCGCATCTACGACAAGGCCAACGACACGCTGATCTATCTCGCGCATTCGCGGCAGTTGACGGACGGATCGGCCAAGATGTCGATCACCACGGTCCCGCTCTATGGTCAGTCGGTCACCTGGAAGAAAGGCCGGCCGGAATAGGCGCACGATCCGGCGAACGCAGCAGATCAAAACGATCGGAAGGCGAGCACGGGTTTCGCACTCCCCTTCCGAGCTGCAGCGTCGCGTTTTCTATCACACTGAACGTTCGCAGTTTACGCCGCACACATTGTTTCTTGAGCTGGTGCGCCTCGAGGAAACATGCAGTCGCTGATTTCGCGCCTTACGGTTTAGGCGGCACGACGCCCCGATAGTAGTCGCCCTCACCCGGATCATATCTCTCCTGGTAGGTACGACTCGGAGACATCATACGAACGCCGTCGATACTGCCCGTTGCGGTCGGGTCAACCGAAGAGGGAGGCAGGTTGCGCGACGTCGGCATGCGCACCTGGTTCTGCGTTCCCGGAGGGTTGTGCGGGTCGAGACCCTGATAGTAGCTGTCCGCAAAGGCCGGCACAGCGGCACCGGCCAAGGCGGATGACAGGACAAATGCAGCAAATGATGTTCTCAGAGAAACTCTCATGGCATTAACTCCTATGTCCGTTAGGCATCCGACCTCCCAACGGATGCTGTTGTTCAGCATACGAGCCTCCAACGAATGCTGCGGTTACCAACATAACACCCGGCACCCGTCGAGCGCGTTTGACGTTTTGTCACTTTTGCTCATTCAAGAGTGATGCGCATTACGCAACTGTAACTTGACGCCCGCTAGAGCGCCGTAAGTGCAGCATCGCGTGTGAAAGTCCGGCCTGCCACCGGAAGGCTGCGCCAGGTACGTCCTCTCACCGGCTCTGAGTTCAGCAGCGGACCCTCGCCTAGAGGCGGTCCGCGAGAGAGCGCGCTCCCGAAGGGTCACCGCAATTCCAGCGGTTTTCCCTCCGGAATTGCGGCAGACAAAGGGCTCCACGGTTCCGCGATTCGGAGAAAGCGGAATGCTTTAAAGGCGCCTAGGGACGGGGTGCCGGCGGCGTGAGGCCCTGATAATAATCGCCCTCGCCGGGTCCCTGATACTCATTCGTATAGTGCTCTCGCACGCGGCCCGGCGCGTTGCTCGCTCTGCTGCCCGGCGCCGGTTCTACGTAGATGCTGCCGGTCGGGGCCGGATCGACGTAAACGCTGCCCGTCGGGGCGGGGTCCACATAGACGGTGCCGGTCGGTGCGGGATCGACGTAGTAGGGACGTGCCGGTACGGGTACCATTACCGACCCTGCATTCTGGGTCCCGGGAGGATTATGCGGGTCGATCCCCGGATAATAACTGTCTGCAATGGCCGGCGCCGCGACGCCGGCAAGCGCCGATGAGAGGGCAAATGCAGCGAGCGATGTTCTGAAAGTGACTTTCATGGCGTTGCTCCTGTCTGTTTTCACATCAGCTTCCAAACGCGGAGGCTGTAATCACCAGCAGAGGGCTTCTCGCCAAATGCTGCCTTTTCATAACTCGTTGCGCGTGCAGGGGTTCCTTACGCGCGACCGGTACGTTTTCACATTTGCTCATGCCGCCGTGATGCGGATCGCCTTGTGCGGGAGCCCAAGGCGGCCCCTGCCGCCGCGCATCTGCGTTGCTGCACGACCGAAGGCTCTTGCAAAAAGGATCGCTGTCGCGGGTCTCGTCTCTTCGTCCCGGAAGCGTTCTATGCCGCCTGCGCCAATTCCTCGGCGATCACGGTGTCGAGGTTGAGGAAGCAGACCATCGACTTCTCAAGCGCGACGATGCCGCGGCAGAAGGCGCGCTGTGCTTCCGGGATGATCTCCGGCGCGGGCTGCAGGTCTTCGCTGCGGATCGTCATCATATCCGATACCTGTTCGACCAGCAGACCGACGAGCTTGCCGTTGATGTCGGTGACGATGATGGCGGAACGCTCCGACGGTTCGGTCATCTTCATGCCGAGGCGGCAGGCCATGTCGATGACCGGAATAACGGCACCGCGCAGGTTGATGAGGCCGAGAACATAGGGGGGCGTGTGCGGCATAGGCGTCACCGGCGCCCAGCCGCGAATTTCCCGGATCGCCATGATGTCTATACAGAATTCCTGTTCACCGAGGTGAAATGAGACGATTTCGAGATAGGCGCCCGACTGCTTGATTGCGTTGCTCATGATCAGAACTCTTCCCAATTTTCACCGGACGCCGTTACCGACGGCGTTGACCCCGGACTGTTGCCGAATGCGCCAGCCAGTTGCCCCATCAATGCCTTTGCTGGAGACGGGGCTGGACGCGTGGATGATTGCACGACCGCGGGCTTGCGAAACGAGCCGGGCGTGGCGGCAGCGGCAGTTGCCGCCCGCGCCGGAGCGATTGCCGTGCCCGAGCCTGCCATGCCCGACGGCTGGAGAGCGGCCGTACGGATCGCCGTTTCGCGCGCCCGTCCGTGGCGAAATTGACCGATGAGTTCACCGAGCTTCTCGGTATCCTGCGCAAGCGTATGGCTCGCCGCATTCGTCTGCTCGACCATAGCGGCATTCTGCTGCGTCATCTGATCGAGTTGAGCGACGGCTGTGTTGATTTCGTGCAGGCCGGTCGATTGCTCGCGCGCCGCCATGACGATCGAGCTCATATGTTCGTTGATGCGCGCGACCTTCTCACCGATGCGGCCAAGCGCGTCGCCGGTCTCCTGCACCAGCCTTACGCCGGTCTTTACCTCGTTGCCCGAGCGGCTCACGAGAACCTTGATATCCTTCGCGGCACCGGCGGCGCGCTGGGCAAGCTCCCTCACCTCCTGGGCGACGACGGCAAAGCCTTTGCCGGACTCCCCTGCCCGCGCGGCCTCGACGCCGGCATTGAGCGCCAGCAGATTGGTCTGGAACGCAATCTCGTCGATCACGTTGATGATCTTGCCGATCTCGCTGGAAGCACCCTCTATACGGGCCATGGCGGCGATCGCCTCTCCGACGATGCGGCCGGACTCCTCGGCATTTATGCGCGTCTCGTCGACCATATGGCTCGCCTCCTCGGCGCGCTCTGTCGCGGTCTTCACCGTTACGGTGATTTCCTCGAGCGCGGCCGAAGTCTGCTCCAGCGACGCCGCCTGTTTTTCCGTCCGCCGTGCCAGATCATCGGCGGCGCTGCGCATCTGCCGCCCGTTCGATTCGATAGAAGCGGTATTGTCCTTGACGGTCGACAGGACATGGCTCAGCCGTTCCACCGTATTGTTGAAGTCGCGGCGCAAGGCGTCGAGCCCGCCTTCGAACGGCTCCTGAATTGCAACCGCCAGGTTGCCCTCTGCAAGCTGGTTGAGCGCCCGGCCGAGGGTTTCGACCGCAGCTTTGATCAGCTGAACCGCCTGCTCCCGCTCCGTCTCCTGGCGCTCGCGCTCCGCTTCGATTTCCTGCCGGCTCGCCCGCGCTCCTTCCTCGAGCGAACGTTTCTCTATTGCCGATGCCCGGAAAAGCTCCACCGAGCGGGCCATCTCGCCGATTTCGTCGCCGCGTTCGAGCCCCGCCACACCAGCCGCAAGGTCGCCCGAATGTATTCGTCGCATGCTGTCGCGCAGCCCGAGGATTCCCTGGCGCAAGACGGCCCCATGGAACCAGATCAGCCCGATCAGGGTCGCCATCGCCAGCAAACAGGCAGCGCTCTGGAGCATGAGCGCATGTTGCCCGCTGGTGTGGACGTCGGCGATGCGCGCCGAGGCCAGGTTGGCTGCTGAATCTGCCAGTTGCGCAAGGGACGCGCCAAGGCGCCCGCCGGCCCCGTCGATGACATCGTCGATGCGGGCGAATTCATCGGCCGGTGCTCCGGCCTCAACGAGCGTCTTCAGGTCCTGCTCGACTGCCTTGCGTAGTTCGGCGAAATCCGCTTCGAAGCCGGCAAGGACCTCCGGCTTTCCGAGCAGTCGCGCAAGCGCCTCGACATCGGCTAGCTTGCCCTCGATCATCTCCAGCGAGGACCGGATCTGAGCCGCACGTTCCGGCTGTATCCCGCCTTCGCTGCGGTCGACGATCGTGTCCATCGCCGCAAGCACGAGTTCCACGCGGGCAAGGCGCATTTCCTCGAGCATTCCCATGCCGCGCTGAGCGACAGCCGCGTTTTCGAGCGCCAGCTCCGAGTTGCCTTGCTCATACATGCCGACGGCAAGAATGGACCCGAAGCCGAGAAAAGCTGCGCCCGCGAGCGTCGCAAGGCGTTGGCTGACGGAAAGCTTGCGCTTGACGGATGGAAGGGTGTTCATCGACATGGCAGTCCTAGCTGGACCCGCCGGCGGCAGGCGGGGTCCTCCGTTGCGATCGATGCGGAAAACCGGGCTCGATCAAACCGGATGACCTCATGTCATATCGAAGTGGTGCACTTCTCCGCGTCGGCGGACAGTGGCAAACAGACCTTAAACAATTGCTAAAACACCCGCCGCGGCTTTGCACAAGATCACGCGTTTCAGCCGCAGCCGCCCTTTTCCTTCCGCCTTGCGATGCTATGATCGCTTCATGCGCTCGGAAACCAAGAAGTCGCTCTCTCCACTGATCTTCGCCGTCGTCGCCGGCGGGCTCGCCCTCGTCTTTCTGCTTGCCTTCCGAGGCTGGATCACGAATGGCGCCGACATCTTCCTGTCGCTGGCGCAAAGTGGTCTTGCCTGGTGCATATGAGACGGAACGGGCCGGCCGGAACCTGCCTGCGGCAATTGTCCCCTTTGCACCAATGTGTCCGAAGCGGTATCAACGCTCTACATTCCTGAGTGCCCTATGACGCCGCGCGCCTGTTCAAACGCGTATCGGGCAGCAACAGACTGGTGGCAATGATGAAATCCATACGCATCCTTCTCTGGACAGCCATTCTGGTCATGGTGGCCGTTCTCGGGTGGCTCACCTACGACATGACCCAGTCGAAACAGCAGGCCGCATCCGGCTCTTTCGGCGTGCCCTTTTCCCTGGTCGCGCAGAATGGCGAACCCATCACCGAGAGGGCGTTCACCGGCAAGCCGACAGCGCTCTTCTTCGGCTTCACCCATTGCCCGGAAGTTTGCCCGACCACGCTGTTCGAGCTGAACGGCTGGCTCGAAAAGGTCGACCCCGACGGAAACAGGCTGCAGGCCTACTTCATCACCGTCGATCCCGAGCGCGATACACCCGAGGTGCTCGGCCAGTATGTTTCAAACGTGTCCAAGCGCATCACCGGCATCTCCGGTCCGCCTGACAAAGTGCTGGAAATGGTCAAGGGTTACCGCGTCTATTACAAGAAGGTCCCGACAGACGAGGCAAAGCCGGACGGCGACTACACGATGGATCATACCGCATCGGTCTTTCTGCTAGATGCCAACGGCCGGTTCAGCGGAACGATCTCCTATGGCGAAAATCCCGAAACGGCCGTGAAGAAGCTGGAAAACCTCGCGCGCGGCTAAAACGTTTGCCCATGTATTCTGCAGGCGCCGGGAAACCCGGCGCTTTGCCTTTGTACCTCATTCATGATAGCGGCGGACCGCCCACAGCGTCGCGCATCCGCTCGGACGCGCCGAAATCACTGTGGCCCCTTTGAATGGCTGCATGCCGAAGGAAAGCACCGTGAGCGAGATACGACTTTTCGTCACCACTACCGAGAAGCAGGCGGCAGCCGTCCTCGACGTCATGAGCGCAATCTTCGAAGAGGACGATTATGCGATCGCGACCATGGAGATCGACGAGAAGCGGGATGTCTGGGAGGCCTCCGTCTATATGATGACGGATGAAGAGGAGAGCGTGAAATCGCGCCTCGCCCGGGCGCTCGAAGGCGATTTTGCGCATCTTTCGATCGAGCGCGAAGTGCTCCCGGATGTGGACTGGATCGCCAAGTCGCTGGAAGGCCTCGCCCCCGTGCGCGCGGGCCGATTCGTCATCCACGGCTCGCATGATCGCGACAAGGTGAAGCCGGGTGAGATTGCCATTGAGATCGATGCCGGCCAGGCCTTCGGCACCGGCCATCACGGCACGACGGCCGGCTGCCTCGAAATGCTTGCCTCCGTCGCCCGGGTCCGGCCGGTTCGCAACGCGCTCGACCTCGGGACGGGAAGCGGCGTGCTGGCGATCGCCGCCTGGAAGCTCCTGCACGTCCCGGTGCTCGCAACCGACATCGATCCGGTCGCAACCCGCGTCGCGGCCGACAACGCGCGTCGCAACGGCGTCGTCAACGGCTTGACCTTCGCCACTGCGCCGGGCTTCCATTCGACCACCTTCAGCGCCAGCGGTCCCTTCGACCTCATCATCGCCAACATTCTGGCGCGGCCGCTGATGAAGATGGCGCCGCAGCTTGCGGCCAATCTCGCTCCGGGCGGTTCGGTCATTCTTTCAGGCATTCTCGCCGAACAGCGCTGGAAGGTGCTCGCGGCCTATAACGGCCAGAACCTCAAGCATGCGCGCACCCTCTGGCGCAATGGCTGGGTTACCATTCATCTGACCAGATAAGCTCGCGCTTATCACAGACGCGTCCGATCGCGGCATCCGAGGCAGTACGGCCGCTCCTGGGATGACGATAGAATGAGTGTCGACCGAAGTGAGACCCCGGAATGCCGAAAAGGCCGCCCAGTCCATCATGACGGGCGGCCTTTTCGAAACAAAGGCGATGCCGAAGCATCGCCTGCTGGTCGGCTTTTGACCGACCATACCCGCGAGCTTGAGGAGGAGGAGCGCTCAAGCGGGCTCTACCGTTCCGAAGCTGACCACCCTGAGGGAGGAGGAGAACAGATGGCCAACCATTCTCGGAACTGCAGTCTTTTGAACCGGCGGACGTTCGTCCGTGTTCGTTGACCGCGCTTATAAACTATAATTTTGATAGAGAAAGATGCATTCCGGCATGGGTGCCATGCGCCGCGCGCATATGTATGACAAATGAGCAAATGTCCTTCGCGCGGAGGAGTCTCGCCTCTTCCTTCGGCCGGGGTCTGAGTTGTTATTTATGCATGTGGTTATCCCAAAACCGCTGCACACTTTCGGGCCACATGCATTAACATGGCCCATCTCACCTGCGGTTCTCCGCCAAGCTTACCGGGAAAGTCCATGTTCCAATCCTTCGAAGTCACCTCCGCGCCCCAGTTCGGCAAGGAGCGAACCACCGCCCTGCGTGCCGCCCTCGCAACCCTCGGCGCCGATGGCTTTCTCGTGCCGCGTGCCGACGAATTTCAAGGAGAATACGTGCCCCGCTGTTCCGAGCGGTTGTCGTGGCTGACCGGCTTCACCGGTTCGGCCGGCATAGCGCTCGTCACGCAGCGCGAAGCGATCGTCTTCGTCGACGGCCGTTACGTGACCCAGCTCAAGGAACAGGTGGATGGCAGCGTCTTCACCCTCGGCGATCTCATCGGTGAACCGCCGCATGTCTGGCTGGAGCGCCATGGACCCAAGGGGTTCCGCCTCGGCATCGATCCCTGGCTGCACACGGCGGCGGAAGTTCGCCGGCTTGAAAAGGCGCTCGCCGCGATCGGCGGCAGCATCGTCTTTCTCAATCACAATCCGCTCGACCGGCTCTGGGTCGATCGGCCCTCAGCACCGCTCGGCCCGGTGACGATCCAGCCGGTCGAGCATGCAGGGCAATTGGCGAAGGACAAGATTGCGACGATCGCGGCGGGCGTGGCAAAGGCGCGGGCCGCGGCCGTCGTTCTGACGGATCCCTCCTCGGTCGCCTGGTCCTTCAACATACGTGGCAGTGACGTTCCCCACACTCCCCACCCGCTGGCGCGTGCCATCATCCATGCGGACGGCTGCGCGGAACTCTTCCTCGACAAACGCAAAACCGGCATCGAGCAGGAGGCCTACCTGACCCAGCTTGCCGACATAATGGCGCCGGCGACCTTCGACGATCGGCTCGCCGCCCTCGCCTCTACGGGCGCAGCGATCATGATCGATCCGGATCTCGCCCCCTTCGCGATCGGCGAACTGATCCGCAGCAAAGAAGGCTCCGTCGTCGAAGCCGTCGATCCCGCCCGCCTCCCCCGCGCCTGCAAGAATGCCGCCGAGATCGCCGGATCGACCCGGGCGCACCTGCAGGACGGTGCGGCGATGGTCGAGTTTCTCGCGTGGCTGGACGGGAGAGAGCCCGGAAGCGTGACCGAAATCGGCGCAACCAGGCAGCTGGAAGCGGCGCGCGCGGCCGTCGGGGAGCGTATGCAGAACCCCCTGAAGGACATCTCTTTCGACACCATCGCCGGTGCCGGCTCGCATGCTGCAATCATGCATTACCGGGTCACGAACGAAACAGATCGGGCGATCGAGGCGGGCACCATGTTTCTGATCGACTCCGGTGCGCAATACATCAACGGAACGACCGACATCACCCGTACGGTCGCGATCGGTGCGGTGCCGGAAGAACAGAAGCGGTTTTTCACGCTCGTGCTGAAGGGCATGATCGCAATCAGCACGGCGCGCTTCCCGAAGGGGTCACGTGGCGTCGACCTCGATCCGCTCGCCCGGATCGCCCTGTGGAAGGCCGGTGCCGATTACGCTCACGGAACCGGCCACGGCGTCGGTTCCTATCTTTCTGTTCATGAAGGGCCGCAGCGCATTGCCCGGCTCGCGACCCAGGAATTGCTGCCCGGCATGATTCTTTCCAACGAACCCGGCTACTATCGCCCCGGCGCCTTCGGAATCCGCATCGAGAACCTGGTCGTCACGCGCGAACCTGCGGAAATCGAGGGCGGCGATCAGCCTATGCTGTCTTTCGACACGCTGACCTTCTGCCCGATCGACCGCCGGCTCGTTCTTCCTGCCCTGCTGACGGACGACGAGCTTGACTGGCTGAATGCCTATCATGCGGAAACGCGGGAAAAGCTGATGCCACTGCTGGCGGACCGGGACACGCGTGACTGGTTGACCAGCGCCACGGAAGCAATCGTCCGATAGACCGGGAACGGGGGTGGCCCGGCGGTTGGGCTGGGGCTGGGGTACCGCCGGGCCTCCGTTGGGAGGGTCGATTTTCTCAACCAACGACACCGTTATATTGGGGCCGACGCTCCTGCGTAACCCGAGAATTCTACTGTATTTTATTTCAGGCGCGCCCCGACGTCGCGCGCCGGTAGGGCGTTTCAATGTTACGCTGAAACGCTCTACCCTTTGATATATGCATGTCCGTGCGGAAGCCGTTGCACACTTTGCTGGACGTGCCCCAGGCGCGGATTTTTCGTTGTCGGTAGCCGTTCGCCGGTCCTGCGGCCTGACAGCAGGCGCGGGCCCGTCTTCTCGTTCAGATACCGAGCATCGTCTTGGCTTGGCCGAGCGCTGCTTCGGAGCCGGCATGATCGCCGGCCTTGTGCAGGTCTTCGCCCTGCTGGCGCAACTGTTTGACCTTTGCCATATCTGCCTCGGACAGCGAGGCATTGGGCATGGCCGCGTCGATTGCCTGCATCATGGCGGGACACTGGTTGGCAAGCGCCGTGACAGGTGCAAGTGCGAGAAACAGCGCAACAGAAATTCTGGTAATCATGGTCGCTCCTCCGCGGGCCGGAGGGCGGCTGCCTCCCCGGCAACGGGTGGATGATAGTCCAGAACCGACGCGACGCCAATCCGGACAGCCGATCCGCATGCTCCCGCGTCAGAAGCCTACAGAATCAGGTGTCGGATCGCCATCACCGCGATCCAGCCGACGAGCAGCATCCGAAGCGTCGAGAAGCGCAGGCCGATCACGAAGGCCACGAGCATCGCCGCGGCGACGTCCATGCCGCCATAGACGAAAGCCGGCGCCACCAGCGTTGTCAGGACGGCCGCCGGCACGGCGTTCAACGCAGACCCGAGCCGCGGCGGTATGTTCTTCAACTGCGTGATGAGCACATAGCCGCCGAAGCGCGTGACATACGTGGCGACCGCCGCTGCAACGATGAGGTAAAGCAGATTGAGATGTTGCGCGTCCAAGGATCAGGCCTCCTTTTCCGCGGCATGCACCTGCACCGCCGGCCGCTTCGGCGGCAGACAGGCCGCAAGCAGAATGCCGGCAAGTGCGCCGATGCTGACATGCCAGGGAGAGCCGACGAAATGCATCCCCGCAACGGAAGCGACGGCGCTCACGGCCACGATCGGCAGGAAGCGGTCGCGTGTGCGGAAACTCATCACCAGCCCCAGGAAATAGACCGGGAGGAGCACATCGAGGCCGATCGCCTTGGGATCGCCGATCAGCTGCCCGAAGATCGCGCCGATCAGCGTGTTGATGATCCAGGGAACATAGATCACGATGCCGAAGCCCGCATACCAGGCGAAAGTGACGGGCAATCCGCGCTGGCCGCGCTGTTCGGTCTCTGCATATTGCGGATCCACGAGCAGGAAAAAGGCGATCAGCTTCTGAACGAAGCTGAAATGGCGGATGTGCCTGGCGAGAGAAGCGGAATAGAGCACGTGGCGGAAGTTGACCGCAAAGACCGAGAGCACCACGAGCCAGGGCTGCACGTTGCTTCCGAAGAGTTCGATGCCGACCATCTGGCTCGCGCCCGCATAGACGGTGGCACTCATGAAGACCGCATCGGCGATCGAAAAACCGTTGTCCACCGCAAGCGCCCCGAAGAGCGCCCCGAAGGGGGATGCCGCCAGCATGATTGGAAAGCCGCCGCGCAGCCCTTCCCGGAAATCGCCTCTGCTCATGAAATTCTCCCGCGGGGCCGCTCATAACGAGCACGCCGGCAGATTGCCTGCCGGGACAGATAGGGGCTGACGCGCACGGCGACAATTCAATTACGCTGATGCGGCGATTGAATTTTCTGATGGTTTGCGTGAGTTTAGGTCGGGTCGACCCGAATTCATGAACGTGGTCGATTCTAATAGGTAGAGTGGGCGGGCGGACGCAGAGCGCCCGCCCGGGCCGGATCAGCGCTTTACCTGAAACGTGTGCTCGATGCCGGGGAAGGTACGCGCCTTCACCTCGTTGGCATAGGCTTCAACCGCCTTCGAGATGGCCGGCGCGAGCTCGGCGAAATGCTTGACGAAGCGTGGCTTGAAATCGTTGAAGAGGCCCAGCATGTCGTCCGACACAAGGATCTGGCCATCACATGCCGGCGAAGCACCGATACCGATGGTCGGCGAGCGCAGCGTGGAGGTGATCTCGCGGGCAACCGGCTCCACCGTCCCCTCAACCACGATGGCGAATGCGCCGGCATCGTCGATCGCTTTTGCATCGCGGCGGATTTTTGCTACTTCCTTCTCGTTGCGGCCGACCGAGCGATAGCCACCGGTCGTGTTGACGAGCTGCGGCATCAAGCCGACATGGCCCAGCACGGGGATGCCACGGCTGACGAGGAAATCGACCGTCTCGGCCATCTCGGCTCCACCCTCGAGCTTCACGGCGCTGCAGCCCGTTTCCTTCAGGATGCGCGCCGCACTGCGGAAGGCCTGCTCCTTGGATTCCTGGTAGGAGCCGAAAGGAAGGTCGACGACGACGCAACAGCGCTCCGAACCCCGCATGACCGCCTGTCCATGCGCGATCATCATGTCGAGCGTGACGCCGACGGTCGTGTCGAGGCCGTAAAGCACCATGCCGAGCGAATCGCCGACAAGGAGGAAGTCCACATGAGGATCGAGAAGCCGTGCGATCGGCGTCGTATAGGCCGTCAGGCTGACGATCGGGCGCTCCCCCTTCAGGGCTTCGATGCTGGCGGGGCTAAGCCGCCGTTTCGTGGTCTGGACGCTCATTCTCAGGCTACCTTTGCAAAACGGGCGGATTTCGGGGCGATGACGCGGTTGTCGAGCAGCTTCGTCGTGCCGAAGCGGACGAAGAGCAGGAGCAGGACCGGCTTTTCTTCGATGTCGCTGACCGGCTCAAGCGTTTCCGGATCGCGCAGCGCCACCACTTCGGGCCGCGCCAGCGGCTCGCTCGCGAGAAACTCCGCGACACGCTTCTCGACCTCGGCCGGTTCGGTGATACCGCTTGCGATCAGTCGTTCGGCCTCATCCAGCGCCTTCGGCACGATCGCGGCTGCAAGCCGCTCTTCCGCCGTCAGATAAACATTGCGCGACGAACAGGCGAGCCCGTCCTCCTCGCGCACCGTCGGCACGCCGACGACCGCAACCGGCTGCGCCAGATCCTCGACCATGCGGCGGATGATCTGGAGCTGCTGGAAGTCCTTTTCGCCGAAATAGGCGCGATCCGGCTGGACGATATTGAAGAGCTTGGTGACGACGGTCGCGACACCCGCGAAATGGCCCGGCCTCACCGCGCCTTCGAGCTCGGAGCCGAGCTTCGGCACGTCGACCACTGTTTCCATCGGCCGCGGATACATGTCGGCAACCCCGGGGGCGAAAAGGAAATCGACGCCGCCATCCGTCAGCAGTGCCTGATCGCGGGCGAGGTCGCGCGGGTATCTGCCAAGATCCTCGTTGGCGCCGAACTGCAGCGGGTTGACAAAAATGCTGGCAACGACCACCTCGTTCTCGCTGCGGGCGCGGCGGACGAGCTCCATATGGCCGACATGAAGATAGCCCATAGTGGGGACCAGACCGACGGACCTGCCCGCGCGCCGATGCTCCGCAAGCGCTTCGCGCAGTTCGGCGATGGTGGTGATGGTTCTCATTCCGGACCCTCCAATCCGCCGGGACGAAAGACGCGCCCCGCTTCGCTGATATGGCTCCTGCATCGTCAAAATGCTACAGCGACACTTGCACGTCCGATGTGACGCGCGGCTGCAGGCGCCGGCCCCGCGAAAAGGCAATTGCACAAATTTTGGCTGCAAGATCTATCTTGTGCAGCGCAAAAATACAAACGGAAATGGGGTTCCGCAATTCGAATGGCAGGCTGCCGATCGGCACAGCCGGACGTCGACGACGGGATAGAAAAAAATTCGACGGGACCCGTCGGCATGCGGCCAACACCTGCGTCCTTGGGTTCATCGAAGCAAGATCATCTTCAACAAGGAGCATCCGATGCGCATGATTTTCGTCAACCTGCCGGTCAAGGATCTGAAAGCCTCCCGGTCTTTTTTCTCCGCTTTGGGCTTCACATTCAACGAGCAGTTCTCCGACGAGACCGCCGCCTGTATGGTCATCGACGACAACATCTTCGCCATGCTCCTGACGGAGCCGAAGTTCCGCAACTTCATCGTCGGCGAGATCAGCGATACGGCGAAGGGCACGGAGGTCATCACTGCGCTCTCCGCCGCGAGCCGTGCCGAATGCGACGACATGTTCGACAAGGCGATTGCCGCGGGAGCCAAGCCGTGGAAGCCGGCGATCGACTATGGCTTCATGTACGGCATCAGCTTTCAGGACCTCGACGGCCACGTCTGGGAATTCATGTGGATGGACATGGCGGCGCAGCAACAGGCCTGACGATTTAAGCCTCACGCGGTTACCCGCGTCCGCCTGCCGGCGGATGCGGCCAACCGAACACATTATCCGCCAATCAGCGCCAGCCACTCGTCCTCGTCCATCGTCTGAACGCCGAGTTCGCGGGCTTTGTCGAGCTTCGAGCCGGCGCCGGGGCCTGCGACGACGATGTCGGTCTTCTTCGAGACCGAGCCCGCAACCTTGGCGCCGAGGCTCTCCGCTTTCGCCTTCGCCTCCTCGCGCGTCATCTTTTCGAGCGAGCCGGTGAAGACCACCGTTTTGCCGGCAACGGGACTGTCGGTCGCCACGGGCAAGTCCGCGCTCTCGGGCGTAACCTCCTCCAGCAACTCGGAAACGACCTTCAGGTTGCGCGGCTCCTTGTAGAATTCGACAATGGCGCGAGCGACCACCTCGCCGATGCCGTCGATGCTGTTCAGTTCGTTCCAGGCATCTCCCGAAAGGCCGCCCGCCTCGATCATGGCCGCGCCGAAGTGTTCGTAGCTTCCATAGGAGCGCGCAAGCAGCTTGGCCGTCGTCTCGCCCACATGGCGGATGCCGAGCGCGTAGATCAAGCGGTGAAGCGCTATCGAGCGGCGGGCATTGATCGCGTCGTAGAGTTTGCGGACGCTTACCCTGCCGAAGCCGTCGATGTTTTCGAGCTTGTTGAGCGATGCCTCCTGGCGGCGTTCGAGCGTGAAGATCTCAGGGGCGGTGCGGATCCTCAGGTTCTCGTCCTCGCTTTCGAAGAAGAATTCGATCTGCTTGGAGCCGAGGCCTTCGACGTCGAAAGCATTGCGCGAGACGAAATGCTTCAGATGCTCGACCGCCTGCGCACGGCAGACGAAACCGCCCGTGCAGCGGCGTACGGCGTCCACCTTGCCCGTCTTCTCGTTGATGTCGCGCACCGCGTGACTGCCGCAGATCGGGCACGTCGTCGGAAACCTGTAGGGTTCGGCGTCTTCCGGCCGCTCGTCCATCACCACGTCGACGATCTGGGGGATCACGTCACCCGCCCGCTGAACGATAACCATATCGCCGATGCGGATGTCGCGCCCCTCGCGGATCGCTTCGCCGGTATTGCCGATGCCCCGGATATAGTCCTCGTTGTGCAGCGTCGCATTGGTTACGACGACGCCGCCGACGGTGATCGGTTCCAGCCGCGCGACGGGCGTCAGCGCGCCGGTACGGCCGACCTGGATGTCGATGCCCTTGAGGCGCGTGAAAGCCTGCTCGGCCGGAAATTTGTGCGCCGTCGCCCAACGCGGGCTGCGCGAGCGGAAGCCGAGCCTGGCCTGCAGATCGAGCCGGTCGACCTTGTAGACGACGCCGTCGATATCGTAGTCGAGGTCCGGACGTTCCCGCTCGATCTGGTGATAATGCTCCAGAAGCTCGTCGGCGGAGAAGAAGCGCTGCATCAGCGGATTGACCGGGAATCCCCAGGTCTTGAAAGTCTCCACCATGCCAAGCTGCGTATCCGCCGGCATCGCCGACATCTCGCCCCAGGCATAGGCGAAGAAGCGCAGCTTGCGGCTCGCGGTCACCTTGGCGTCGAGCTGGCGGAGTGAACCGGATGCCGTATTGCGCGGGTTGACATAGAGGGGCCTGCCCTGTGCCGCCATTTCGGCATTGAGCGCAGCGAAGTCCGATTTCGCCATATAGATCTCGCCGCGGATCTCCACGACATCGGGCGCTCCCGCAGGAAGCGTCTGCGGGATCATGCCGATGGTGCGGACATTCGCCGTCACGTTCTCGCCGGTCGTGCCGTCGCCGCGGGTCGCAGCCGTGACGAGTCGCCGGTTTTCGTAGCGCAGCGACATGGACAACCCGTCGATCTTTGGCTCGGCCGTGAAGGCGATCGAGCCGTCCGGAAGCCGGCCGAGGAAGCGGTAGACTCCGGCGACGAACGCCCGGGCATCTTCGTCCGAGAAAGTGTTGTCGAGAGAAAGCATCGGCCGCGCATGAACGACCGGCGCGAAGGTCAGCGAAGGTGCGGCACCGACTTTCCGGGAGGGGCTGTCCTCACGAACAAGCGCAGGAAAGCGCTCCTCGATGCGGTCGTTCCGCCGCTTCAGCGCATCGTAGTCCGCATCCGAAATCTCCGGAGCATCCTTGCCGTGATAGAGCGTGTCGTGGCGGGCAAGCTCCGCCGCCAGGGAAGCGAGCTCCTCGGCAGCTTCCGTTTCGGTCAATTGCTCGACGGGTTTTCTTTGATTCAACATGGACGCGACTCCGGAACTCTGGAATCGCTTTTTACTGCATGATTCCTCAAATCGGAATCGATTTGAGGAATCATGCAGCGGTTCCAAGTGCTGCAGCGCCGCGAAAGAAAAGCGGGGGTTATCAGCCGTTGCCGGCGAGCAACCGCGCTGCCGCCGCCCTCGCCTCCTCGGTGATCGAGGCGCCGGCGAGCATGCGGGCGATCTCCTCGGTACGTGCCGCGTCGTCCATGCGGGCGACACGGGTCGCGATCATCTCGGTCTTTTCCGCGGACGGCCCCTTCGAGATCAGGAGATGCGTCGCCGCACGCGCCGCGACCTGCGGCGCATGGGTGACCGAAAGCACCTGAACGGTTTTCGAAAGACGCTTCAAGCGCTGGCCGATCGCATCCGCCACGGCACCGCCGACGCCGGTATCGATCTCGTCGAAGACGAGCGTCGGCGCGGAACCGCGATCGGCGAGCGCCACTTTCAGGGCGAGCAGGAAGCGCGAAAGCTCGCCACCCGAAGCGACCTTCATGATCGGCCCCGGTCTGGTGCCGGGATTGGTCTGGACGTGAAACTCGACCGCATCGATCCCGTCGGGCGTCGGCGACGCCGGGTCGCTCGTCACCTCCACCATGAAGCGGGCGCGTTCGAGCTTCAGTGCCGGCAGTTCTTCCATGACGGCTGCGGAAAGTGCGGCAGCCGTATTGTGGCGCTTCTCGGAAAGCGACCGGGCTGCAAGGTCGAAAGCGGCCCTGGCTTCTGCGACCTGTATTTCGAGTTGCTTCAGCTTTTCTTCGCCGGCGTCGAGATCGGCAAGATCGGCGATCATCCGCACGGCGAGCGCCGGCAGTTCGGTCACGGGAACCGAATATTTGCGGCTCGCGGCGCGCAGCGCAAAAAGCCGCTCCTCGACGCGCTCGAGTTCCTTCGGATCGAATTCGGTGTTGCGGAGCGCGCGCTCGACCGCCATCTGGGCATCCGCAAGCTGGTTCAGAGCGCCGTCCAGTAGTTCGACCGTCTCTTCGAGCAGACCGGGCGCCTCATGGCTCTTGCGCTCGAGCCGCCGGACCAGCGACGCAATGAGCGGTACCGGCGAGGCGTTGCCGTTCAGAAATTCGGATGCCTCGCTGATGTCGCCGGCGATCCGCTCGACCTTCATCATCCGGGCCCGGGCCTCGGCAAGTTCCTCCTCTTCGCCGTCGCGCGGCGAAAGCGTTTCGAGCTCCTCTACGGAGGAACGCAGATAGTCCGCTTCGCGGGCTGCCGCCTCTACCTTTTCCCGATGCTTCCTCAGGCCTCGCTCGGCCTCCTTCCAGGTGCGGTAGAGGGTTGCAACCTCTTGAGCCGCTTCCGTCGTGCCGCCGAACGCGTCGAGCAGCGTCCGGTGAGCATCGGTGTCGACAAGCGCCCGATCGTCATGCTGACCATGAATTTCGACGAGTGCCTGGCCGACCTGCCGCATCAGCTGCACGCTCACCGGCTGGTCGTTTATGAAGGCCTTGGTACGGCCGTCCGCCGACTGCACGCGGCGGAAGATCAGATCGCCATCGTCATCGATGCCGTTCTCCCGCAGGAATAGCCGCGCCGCATGGCCGGCCGGGACGTCGAATACAGCGGTAACCTGACCCCTGTCCTCGCCGTGGCGCACCAGCGAACCGTCGCCGCGCCCCCCCAGCGCGAGCGACAGACTGTCGAGAAGAATGGATTTGCCCGCGCCGGTTTCGCCGGTCAGCACCGAAAGCCCGGCATCGAAGCTGAGGTCAAGCCGTTCGATCAGGACGATATCGCGGATCGCGAGCTGGGCGAGCATCCGGTTTCATATCTTCGTTGTCAGGCGCCGGGAAATCACGCGCCGATTAGGTTCTTGCCCGCGCGAGCGATCCAGGACGTACCGGTTTCGCGCGGCTCAAGCCCGCCGGATTGCAGCAGCTTGTATGAGTCGGCATACCATTGGCTGTCAGGGTAGTTATGTCCGAGAACCGCTGCCGCCGTCTGAGCTTCGCCAGTCACGCCCATCGCGTAATAGGCTTCGACGAGACGGGCGAGCGCCTCTTCGACCTGATTGGTGGTCGGATAGCGCTCGACGACGGTCCGGAAGCGCGAAATGGCGGCAAGGTATTCCTTGCGCTCGAGATAATAGCGGCCGACCTGCATCTCCTTGCCGGCGAGCTGGTCGCGCGCGAAGCGGATCTTGGCCTGAGCATCCTCGACATATTCCGAGTCCGGATACTTGTCGACGACGGTCTGCATCGCCTCGATCGCACGTGCGGCCGGCCGTTGATCCTGCGTCACCGACGGAATCTGCTTCGTGTAGGCGAGGCCCTGGATATATTGCGCGTAGGCCGCATCTTCCGACTGCGGATAAAGGTTCAGGTAGCGGTTGGTCGAGTTGATCGCGTCCTGATACTGGCCGTTGCGATAGGAAACGAATGCATTCATCACCAGCGCTTTTCGGGCATATTCGGAGAACGGGTGCTGCTTGTCGATCGCCTCGAACTTCCGCGCCGCTTCGGTCGTCTTCCCGGCATTCAGGTTTGCGAGGCCTTGATTGTACAGCACATCCGGCGGATCGGTCTCGGCCGCGAGTTTGGTGATGTCGATATCCGGATCGTTCTGGCAGGCCGTGATCAGACTGGAGCCGGCGACGGCCGCCAGGACGACCGCGGCGACGCGCGCTGATTTTCTTATGTCGACAGAAACTGCAAGAACCATCGGATATTCCCGTTTCACTCAGCGGCTAGCATCCCGCCAGACTTGCGCGTTTTAGAGCAAGTTACCTCAAGACCGCAACGTCATGATCGGCAATTCATGCAAATTTGTGGCGCCCTGCAGCACTGCACCCCATTTCCGATGTGTAATGCGCCTCTCGCACCACGAAATCGGTACCGAAGAACACGCGCTGCCCGGGCTATTATCGAATCAGCTTGAAAAAGCCGGCCTTTCGGCCGGCGACTGGAGAAGGAATATCTTCACTGTTGTCATGCAGACCAGGGCGCGAAGTCCGCAGCGGCAACCGCCACCATATCCCGCGAACGCGTACGCTGGCGCGGCGTTGCCGTTTCCACCACCTCATAGGCGGTCGGATCGCTGAGCAATGCCTTGAGGGCATTAGCATTCATCCGGTGCCCGCCGCGATAGGAGCGGTAGCAGCCAAGGAAAGGCGCGCCGGCCAAGGAAAGATCGCCGACGGCATCGAGCGTCTTGTGCCGCACGAACTCGTCCGTATAACGCAGACCCTCGACGTTAATGACCGCGTTGTCGTCCGAGATCACCACGGAGTTATCGAGCGACGAGCCGAGCGCGAATCCGCCCGCCCAGAGCCGCTCCACGTCGCGCATGAAGCCGAAGGTGCGCGCCCGCGACAGCTCCCGCTTGAAAACGGAAGGCGTCATGTCGCCCTTCCAGGCCTGGCGACCGATCAGCGGGCAGTCGAAGTCGATCTCGACTTCGAAGCGCATGCCGTCATAGGGCGTGAACTCCGACCACGAGGCACCGGATTCGATGCGTACCGGCTTGAGGATGCGGATATAGCGGCGCTTCTCCGCAAGCGAATGAATGCCCGCCTGCTCGATCGCTTCGATAAAGGGCGCGGAGCTGCCATCCATAATAGGCATTTCAGCGCCATGCACCTCGATCAGCAGGTTATCAAGACCAAGCGCATAGACCGCCGCCATGACATGCTCGATCGTCGCGATCGAGGTCGCAGGCGAGAGACCGAGGACGGTGCAGAGATCGGTATTGCCGACCTGCGACGAGACGGCCCGGAATTCGCTGACCCGTCCGCCGGCAAGCACCCGCTGGAACACGATCCCCGCATCGGCATCGGCCGGATGGAAGGTGATCTCGACCTCCGTACCGGAGTGAACGCCAATTCCCTTGAGGGCTATCGGGTTTGCAATCGTCGTCTGAAACCCGAGCAGTTCGATTCCCATTCTCGTCACTTTCAATCAAGGCGGCCTTCGGCCAAATTCCTGAAGGGCGCAACGGTACTCAAGACACAAAGCGAAGTACCGGGATCTCGCGCCAGCAGGCCGAAACCTCGTCTTCGAACTAACAGCGCCCGATCGAATCGTATGCGTCCCCAATTCCGATGCTGAAAATAAAAGGTTGGAGGCACCATTCCAAATCACTGTTCGTTTCGTTTTGTTACGCAATTCATATGCGCACAACACAAATCCCAATCCACTGAAATCACATCGAAAATCTAAAAATGCCCGGGCTGGCGCCCGGGCATCGGCAAGGTGAAGGAACAGCCTCTGCATGTCTTCCTGAGTCGAAGCCGGCTCAAGAAAAATCTGCAGCGGCTGAAAGTACTACAGCAAAGTTGCGCGTCTGATTGGACGCACGGCGCTGCAGGTATCAGCTCGACTGGCGGCGCAGGAACGCCGGGATTTCGAGTTGATCGTCTTCGTGCGACCGCATCTGCGGCGCAGCGCGACCGTGATCGTCGAGCTGGCCGCGACGCGGCGCATAGAGACTGGCTTCCGGCGACAGCGGCCGACGCTGTTGCGAGGCAGCGCTTGGCGCTGCGGCGGTCATGTCGGACGACACATTCGTCCCTTCCCGCTCGCGCAGCCCGAGCGAACTCGTGATCTTGTCCAGGAGACGCCTCGGTCCGCGCTCATCCTGATGCATGGGCGCCGGCTGCGTGCGGTGATCCATTTCAGCCTTCACGACCGGTGGAAAATCCTCGACCTTCGGCATGCGTACCGGCTCGGCCTGCTGGCGCACGACCGGGGCGGGCTCCTGCCGGAGCGGCTGGGCCTGCATCTGCGGCTGGACAGGCGCCTGCATCTCGACCGGACGCGGTGCCGGCTGCGCGGGCCGCATGACCGGAGCGGCTTCGGCGGGAGCAACGCCGGCGAAGAGCTTGCTCTGCGGCCGGAAGGTCTCTTCCTGCAGTTGCGGCTGCGGCTGCGGCGCCGGTGCGGCGACCTGGGCGCGCGCAGCAATGTCGAGCTCGCGCTCCATTTCGGCCTCGCGGATCGCAAGCGCGATGTGGTCGACATTCTGCTGCTGGACCGCCTGCTGCACCGGCTGCGGCTGCGGAGCCGGCTGCTGGGATACGATCGGCTGCGGCTGGACCGGGACAGCGGCGGACGGACGGACGATCGGCTTCTGCGCTACCGGACGAAAGTCGGCGGAGCGGCCAGCCACCTCCGCGGCCGTGCGGTCGATACCGGTGGCGACGACGGAAACCCGAATGAGGCCTTCGAGCTCTTCGTCGAAGGTCGCGCCGAGGATGATGTTGGCGTCCGGGTCGACCTCCTCGCGGATACGCGTCGCAGCCTCATCCACTTCGAAGAGCGTGAGGTCGCGACCGCCGGTGATGGAGATGAGCAGACCTTGAGCGCCCTTCATCGAAGTTTCGTCGAGGAGCGGGTTGGCGATCGCCGCTTCCGCAGCGGCCATTGCACGGCCTTCGCCGGAGGCTTCGCCCGTACCCATCATCGCGCGGCCCATTTCGCGCATCACCGAGCGGACGTCGGCGAAATCGAGATTGATGAGGCCTTCCTTTACCATGAGGTCGGTGATGCAGGCGACGCCCGAATAAAGAACCTGATCGGCCATGGCGAAGGCGTCCGCGAACGTCGTCTTGTCGTTGGCGATGCGGAAGAGATTCTGGTTCGGGATGACGATCAGGGTGTCGACCGACTTCTGCAGATCGGCGATGCCCTGATCGGCGATGCGCATGCGGCGTCCGCCTTCGAAATGGAAGGGCTTGGTGACGACGCCGACCGTGAGAATACCCTTGTTGCGGGCGGCTTGAGCGACGATCGGAGCGGCACCCGTGCCGGTGCCGCCGCCCATACCGGCGGTGACGAAGCACATATGCGTGCCCTGCAGGTGGTCGATGATCTCGTCGATGCATTCTTCAGCCGCCGCACGGCCGACTTCCGGCTGCGAGCCTGCACCAAGACCTTCGGTGACGGCGACACCCATCTGGATGATCCGCTCGGCCTTGGTCATGGTCAGTGCCTGGGCATCCGTATTGGCGACGACGAAATCGACGCCCTGGAGCCCGGCGGTGATCATGTTGTTGACGGCGTTGCCGCCGCCGCCGCCGACGCCGAAGACCGTGATACGCGGCTTCAGCTCGGTAATGTCCGGCTTCTGCAAGTTGATGGCCATAGTCCTGTTCCTTCTCTTTCCCTGGCCGCCTTGCCGAGCCGGCCAATTCCTTCAAACTCGAACACCTGTCTCGTTCGGCGATGCCGAGCGATCTAGAAACTTTCTTTCAGCCATTGCCCCATCCGGGCAAAACGGCTGTTGGCGCCGAGCGCGGAGAACATGCCGCTACCGGCCGCATGCGTCTCGAGGTCGGCGACCTGAGGGTAGATCATCAGTCCGACGGCCGTGGAGAAGGCCGGGCCCTTGGCGGCGGCCGGCAGCCCGGATACGCCGAGCGGACGGCCGATGCGGACATTGCGCGCAAGAATGCGCCGCGCCGCTTCCGGCAGTCCCGTCAATTGGCTGGCGCCCCCCGTCAAAACGATGCGCTTGCCGACGATCGGGCTGAAGCCGGACCGCTGGATCCGGTCGCGAATGAGCTCCAGCGTCTCCTCGATGCGAGCGCGCACGATGCGCGAGACCAGCGCGCGCGGCACGTGTGTCGGCTGGTCGCGATCATCCTCGCCGATCGGTGGAACCGAAATGATATCGCGCTCGTCGGCGCTGTTCGGGAGCGCCGAACCGTGCACGACCTTCAGGCGCTCGGCATCCTCGATGCGGGTGGACAGGCCGCGCGCAAGGTCGGTGGTAACATGGTGGCCGCCAAGGCCGACCGCGTCCGCATGGACGAGCCTGCCTTCGGCGAAAACCGAGATGGTCGTCGTACCGCCGCCCATGTCGATCGCAGCGCATCCGAGCTCGACCTCGTCGTCCACCAATGCAGCAAGGCCGCTGGCATAGGGGGTCGCAACCATGCCCTCGACCGAAAGGTGGGCGCGATTGACGCACAGTTCGAGGTTCTTCAGCGCGGGCCGCTCTGCCGTCAGCACATGCATGTCGACGCCGAGCACGTCACCGAACATGGCCAGGGGGTCGCGAATGCCGCGCTCGCCGTCGAGCGAGAAGCCGGTCGGCAGAGAGTGCAGGATGGCCCGATCGGTACGCAGCGACTGATGACCCGCGGCAGCGAGCACCTTCTTCAGATCGTTCGCCTCGACCTCCTGCCCCCCGAGATCGATCGTGGCGGTGTAGACGTCGCTTTGCAGGCGGCCGGCGGAAACATTCACGATAAGGCTGTCGATCGTCAGTCCCGCCATGCGCTCGGCCGCATCGACCGCAAGCCGGACGACGCTTTCGACCGCGTCGAGGTCGGCGATGACGCCGTTCTTGACGCCGCGCGACTTCTGGTGGCCGATGCCGATCACCTCGATATTGTGCGTGCGTCCGGGCAGGATCTGGCTCTCGGCGCGCGGCGTCAGGCGGCCGATCATGCATACCACCTTCGTCGAGCCGATATCGAGCACCGAAACGACGTGCGACCGCTTGGAGGGCACGGGCTTCAGACGCGGAAGGCCGAAATTGGCGGAACCGAACAGACTCATATCCGCTTCTCCTGGGCTTTCAGCATCTTCTCCCTCGCCTTGAGCGCGACTTCCCGGCGCTTCACCGCGTCCGGGGTCAGCTGTACGGTCGTGCGGTCTTCGAGCCTGAGATCGACAGCAGCAATATCGCGCTCGAGCAACTGATGCGCATCTTCCATGCCGGCAAGCACGCTCATCGCGCGAGCGACATTCTTTTCCGGAAGCTTCACGACGACGCCGTTGTGGAGGCGCAGGTCCCAGCGGCGCCCAGCCACGCGCAAGAAGGCCTTGACGCGGGAGCGAAACTCCGGCCAGCGGGAAAATTCATCGTAAAATGCGGCCGCAGCCGTCTCGGCGTCCCGGCCGACGAAAAGCGGCAGGCTGGCGAACTTGTTGTCCCTGAGCGGCGCGATGACGCTGCCGCTGCGCTCTATGAGGGAGAGATCCGATCCATGCTGCCAGATGCCGAAGGCTTCGCGCTCCTTGAGAACGACCTCGATCGTGCCCGGATAAATCTTGCGCACCGTGACGGTCTCGACCCAGGGCAGCTCGCCTATCAGCCGGCGCGCTTCCTCGATGTCGAGCGCCACCAAAGACGTCGTGCCGTCCAGACCGAGCTGCTGGAGGATGTCGATCTCGGAGGTCTGCGCATTGCCGGAGACGCGGACGTCCTCGATTGCGAATCCGGCGGCAGTCGTCGAGACTTGCGCGAAGCTCTGGGTGTGGCCGCCGAGCGACATTCCGTAAAGACCCGTCGCCAGCAGAAAGGCTGCAGCGGACACCGTTCCGGTATGATTCGGAAAGCGGATTCGACCGGCGCCCAGGCTGACGAGAAATCGTACGCCCTTGCGCAGCGGCCGCGGCAGGACGAACGCTTCATCCGCCTCGGCGACACCGCCGGCCGGGTAACGAACCCTCTTGCCCCTTCTGCCCCTCAACGCAAGCACGACGCGTCCTCCACCATCCACCTGAGAAATTCACCGAACTGAAGGCCCGCATGCTGCGCCATTTCGGGCACCAGGGATGTTGGGGTCATGCCGGGCTGGGTGTTGATCTCGAGCCAGATCAACTCGCCCTCACCATTTCCGCGATCGTCGAAACGAAAGTCGGACCGGCTGACGCCGCGGCAACCGATCGCCTGATGCGCCTTCAACGCGAGTGTTTGTATTCTTTGGTAAATATTTGGTGAAACCTGTGCCGGAATGACGTGTTTCGAACCGCCTTTTACGTATTTCGAGTCGTAATCGTAGAAGGCATGCCCCTGCGGAATGATCTCGGTGACACCGAGGGCGACATCGCCCATGACACCGCAGGTGAATTCGCGGCCGGCAACATAACGCTCGACCATGACGCGATCGCCGTAGCGCCATTCGCTGGAGGTGATCACCTGAGGCGGATGGGGCTGGTCCTCCTTGACGATCACCACGCCGAAGCTCGATCCCTCACGGACCGGCTTCACCACGTAAGGCGGCTTCATCGGATGCTGATTGCCGAAGCTGCGCCGGTCCATGACCACCGCCTCGGCAACCGGAATGCCGGCAGCCTCGGCGACATGCTTTGCCAGCGCCTTGTCCATCGCCAGGGCCGAGGCCAGAACGCCCGAATGGGTATAGGGAATCTCGAGATACTCGAGAATGCCCTGGATCGTCCCGTCCTCGCCGAATGGTCCGTGAAGCGCGTTGAAGACGACATCGGGGCGCAAATCCTGAAGAACCGCTGCGACGTCGCGGCCGACATCGAGGCGCGTGACGCGATAGCCTTCGGCCTCCAGGGCATCCGCGCAAGCCGTCCCCGAAGACAGGCTCACCGGCCTCTCCGAGGAAAATCCGCCCAACAGGACAGCAACATGCTTGCTGCTCATTCAAACCCCCAAACAATACGCCACTATCGCGAAGCTTGCTTGCACCTGGCTGATTTCGAAGCCTCGATTCGCGAGACCGCCGCGTAGAACCACTACAACGACATTATGGTTAATGAAGTGTTTACTTTGGTTAACTCTCGCCGCGAAACGCGCTTTGGCGACACCCGCCAAGAATCAAACAAAGACAAGATTTCCTAGCTGAATCAGAGCTTTCTGTGGCTTGCAAGGGAAATAATCTCAAGAAAGATCGAGCCCGCCTGCGCGCGCAGGCGGGCTCTGTATGATTATGAGCAGGCGCTCCAGCCCCTTTCGGGTGGCGCCGGATGAAAAACTGCGTGGACGACCCGCTCGTGATTTATGCTTCGTCGCCGACGATCTTCCATACGATTCCGGCGATGGCTGCACCGATCAGCGGTGCGACCCAGAAGAGCCAGAGCTGAGAAATCGCCCAATCGCCGACGAACAGCGCCTGCCCGGTCGATCGAGCCGGATTGACGGAAGTGTTGGTTACCGGGATCGAGACGAGGTGAATCAAGGTCAGCGCCAGACCGATGGCGATGGGCGCGAAGCCCACAGGCACGCGGCCATGCGTGGATCCAAGAATGATAAGCAGGAAAAAGGCAGTCATGACGACTTCGGTGACGAGCGCCGCCGTCAAGGAGTAGCCGCCCGGCGAGTGCTCGCCGTAACCATTGGCGGCAAAGCCGCCGAGCTGGAAATCGGCTTTGCCGCTGGCGACGAGATAGAGCACCGCAGCCGCCGCGATCGCCCCCACGACCTGGACGATGACGTAACCGAGCAGGCTCGCCGCCGGAAATCGGCCTGCGACTGCAAGCCCGAGGGACACCGCCGGATTGAAATGCCCGCCCGAAATGCCACCGACGGCATAGGCCATCGTCAGGACGGTAAGACCGAAGGCAAAGGAGACGCCAAGCAGACCGATGCCGACCTCCGGAAAGGCGGCGGCAAGCACAGCGCTGCCGCACCCTCCCAGGACGAGCCAGAAAGTGCCGAGAAATTCCACAAAAAGCTTCTTGGACATGAACTTCCCCCAAAACCGAAGCAAAACGCTTCGCGGGTGAGAGTTCGACAGTATTCGATTCTCGTCAAGCAGGAGATGTATTTGCGGGCGATGCCCGCAATACGGGAAGCACAAAAAATCCGCGTAAGCGGAGTGCCGGCCGCCCGAACGAACAGGAAGCGACACGCCGGTGGAATATTGCTTCTCGTACGAACCTATTTAGTTCGCATTTCTTACGAAATCGGTCTTTCTCGATGTGAAAACTTGCGCTAAGAACCGGCCGCCCTCCTCCCAAGACGGCATAACCGCCAGATCGTTTCCTCATGTCCATGGGACAGCGAACTGATCTAACCCTCTGAAACTACGCAATTCCGGACGGGGGACCCGCTTTCCCGGGAATTGCTCCAGGAACGAACCAATGACAGACGCGACAACCTCGCTGTCGCCGCAGGATGGTGCGTTGCATCGGCAGGCCGTGAACTCCCCTGCCCGGGTGCTGTTCGCCAGCCTCGTCGGCACGACGATCGAATTCTTCGACTTCTATGTCTATGCGACCGCAGCGGTAATCATCTTTCCGCACCTCTTCTTCCCGGCAGCCGATCCGACCTCGGCAATGCTGCAGTCCCTCGCCACCTTCTCGATCGCCTTCTTCGCCCGCCCCCTCGGCGCCGTGATCTTCGGCCATTTCGGCGACAGGATCGGCCGGAAGGCGACGCTCGTCGCCGCGCTGATGACCATGGGCATTTCGACGGTCGTCATCGGCCTGCTGCCCACCTATTCGACGATCGGCGTCGTGGCACCGCTGCTCCTTGCTCTCTGCCGCTTCGGCCAGGGCCTCGGCCTCGGCGGCGAATGGGGCGGCGCGGTGTTGCTTGCTACCGAGAATGCGCCGGAGGGCAAGCGGAGCTGGTATGCCATGTTCCCGCAACTCGGCGCGCCGATCGGCTTCATCCTGTCGGCCGGAACCTTCCTCATCCTCGGCGAGGTCATGAGCGAAGAAGCCTTCCTCGCCTGGGGCTGGCGCGTTCCCTTCATCGCCAGCGTGCTGCTCGTGATCGTCGGTCTCTATGTCCGCCTGAAGATCGCCGAAACGCCGGAATTCCAGAAGGCGATCGACAAGCACGAGCGGGTTGAGGTGCCGGTAGCGGCGATCTTCCGCTCGCACAAGCGAAGCCTCGTGCTCGGCACCTTCGTTGCGCTCGCGACCTTCGTCCTGTTCTATCTGATGACGGTCTTCTCGCTCTCCTGGGGTACCACGAAGCTCGGCTACTCGCGCGAACAGTTTCTGGTCGTGCAGATGACTGGCGTCGTTTTCTTCGGCCTGATGATTCCGGTTTCCGGCATCCTCTCGGACCGCTTCGGCCGCCGGCTCGTCCTCGTGCTGACGACGATCGGCATCGGCGTTTTCGGTCTCTTCATGGCGCCGCTCCTGTCGTCCGGTCTCGGCGGAGCCTTCGTGTTCTCCATCGTCGGCCTGGGGCTGATGGGCCTCACCTACGGGCCGATCGGCGCGGCACTGGCAGCGCCCTTCCCGACGGCAGTGCGCTATACCGGCGCCTCGATGACCTTCAATCTCGCCGGCATCTTCGGTGCGTCACTGGCGCCCTATATCGCCACCTGGCTCGCGACCAATTACAGCCTCGGCCATGTCGGCTACTACCTGCTTGCGGCGGCGCTGATAACGCTCGCCTGCCTCTTGCTTTCGAGCGAAGAAGAAGTCTCGGCCTGAGCAGGCAGGATACTGAAAAAGGCCGCGACGGTCTTCCGCCGCGGCCTTCCTTTTGATCCTCGTTTTCGGCTCAGGCCGCGGCCCGGCCGAGGAAATCCTTGATCTCGTAGCCCGGCATGAAATTGCCGACCCGCTTGATCTCCCATTCCAGCTTGACACCGGAATGCTCCATCACCCGCTGGCGCACGGTCTCGCCGAGATATTCGAGCTCGTAACCCGTCGCCTGTCCGGTATTGATCATGAAATTGCAGTGAAGCGGCGACATCTGGGCATTGCCGATCATCATCCCGCGGCAGCCGGCCTCGTCGATCAGTTTCCAGGCGGAATGGCCCTCGGGGTTCTTGAAAGTGGAGCCGCCGGTCTTCTCCCGGATCGGCTGCACCGTTTCGCGATGCTGGCGCACGGCATCCATATCGTTGCGGATCTTGGTCTTGTCTTCCGCGTAGCCCTCGAAGATCGCATGCGTGAAAATCAGATCCTTTGCCGCGTCGGAGTGGCGATAGCCATAGCCCATTTCCGCTTTGCTGAGGACATGCCTGTTGCCCTTGCGGTCGACGGCATGGACTTCGACGACGCGCTCGCTGGTTTCGCCGCTGTTGGCGCCGGCATTCATGCGGAGTGCGCCGCCGATCGAACCGGGAATGCCGTAGTAGAAATAGAAACCGCCTATGCCGTGGTCGAGCGCCATGGCGGCGATATTCTTGTCCGGGCAGATCGCGCCCGCCTTGATGCGGTTTTCACCGGCGAGTTCGAGATCGCCGAAGCCCTTTGCCGAAAGCCGGATGACGACGCCGGGAATACCGCCGTCGCGTACGAGCAGGTTGGAGCCCACGCCGACGACCATAACCGGCACCTCTTCGGGCACGAGCTTCAGGAAGGCGACGAGATCGTCGGTATCGTGCGGCTGGAACATGAGCTCGGCGAGACCGCCCGCACGAAACCAGGTGACGCGATCCATCGGAGCATCGGGCGTGATACGGCCGCGGATTGCCCCGACGCCGTCTCCGAGCGAATCGAGAAGTTTTAGACCATTGACCTGTTTCATGCTCGACTTCCTGAAATTTCCGCGAGCTGCTCGGGCAAGGCCGCGGCCCAATAGGTGATGCTGCCAGCTCCCAAGAGAACCACAAAATCGCCCGGCTGTGCAATCTTGGCGATAACGGGCGCAAGTGCCTCCTGTCCCGGGACATGGCGCGCATCGCGATGGCCGGCGGCCTTGATGCGGTCGACAAGCGCTTCGGAATTGACGCCCTCTATCGCTTCCTCGCCGGCCGCATAGACCGGGGCAAGCAGGATCGTATCGGCGTCGTTGAAGCAGGAAGTGAAGTCCTCGAAGAGGCTCGACAGGCGCGAGTAGCGATGCGGCTGGTGGACCGCGACGATCCGCCCCTGGCAAGCCTCCCGCGCCGCCCTCAGGACCGCCTTGATCTCGACCGGATGATGACCGTAATCGTCGAAGATGCGCGCGCCGTTCCATTCGCCCGTCAGTGTGAAACGGCGTTTGACGCCGCCGAACGAGGCAAGGCCCCTCGCAATGTCCTCGGGCTTAATGCCGAGACGCTGCGCGACCGCCACGGCGGCCGTGGCATTCGAGACGTTGTGGCGACCGGGCATCGGCAGCCTGAGATCCCTGATCTCGATCACCTGGCCCGTCCGGCGGCGGCGGATCTCGATATCGAAGACGGAGGTCGCACCGTCCATGCGGATATTGTGAAAGCGCACGTCCGCCTGCGGGTTTTCGCCGTAGGTGACGACTTTCCTGTCCTCGATCTTGCCGACCATGGACTGGACTTCCGGATGATCGAGACACAGCACGCCAAAACCGTAAAAGGGCACGTTCTCGACGAACTGCCGGAAAGCCGAGCGCACCGCGTCGAAACTGCCGTAATGGTCAAGATGTTCGGGATCGATATTGGTGACGACCGCGATGTCGGCCGGCAGCTTCAGGAACGTTCCGTCGGATTCGTCCGCCTCGACCACCATCCATTCGCCCGCACCCATGCGCGCATTGGTACCGTAAGCGTTGATGATGCCGCCGTTGATGACAGTCGGGTCGAGGCCGCCGGCATCGAGCAGGGCGGCGACCATCGAGGTCGTCGTCGTCTTGCCATGAGTGCCGCCGATCGCGATCGCATTGCGGAAACGCATGAGCTCGGCAAGCATCTCGGCCCGGCGCACGACCGGCAGGAATTTCTCGCGCGCGGCGATGAGCTCGGGATTGTCCTTCTTGATCGCCGTCGAGACGACGACCACCTCGGCGTCGCCGAGATTCTCCGCTTTGTGCCCGACGAAGACGCTGATGCCCTTTTCCCGCAGGCGCTGCACATTGGCGCTGTCGGCCTGATCGGAACCCTGCACGCGATGGCCGAGATTGTGCAGTACCTCGGCAATACCGCTCATGCCGATGCCGCCGATACCAATGAAATGTACGAGCCCGATCGTCTTCGGCATCTTCATGAGCGTGTTTCCTTGAACTTGGCGACTGTGGAGCCGCTGGCAATAGCCTCTACCAGCAAGGCAAGCAAGCGCGCGGCATCCGGCTTGCCGGTCTGGCGGGCACCGGCCGCCATCTGCGTCAGTGCATCCGGATTGCTCATCGCATCCGCAAGGATGCCTGCGAGGCGCTCGGCGCCGAGCTCCGCCTGGGCGATCACGCGCGCCCCGCCCCTTGCGGCGAGTGCCGCCGCATTGGCTGCCTGATCGTGGTCGAGAGCGTAGGGATACGGAACCAGGATCGCCGGCCGGCCGATGACCGCGATTTCCGAAACGGTGGAAGCGCCCGAGCGGCAGATGACGAGCTGCGCCGAAGCGATCCGCCCCGCCATATCGGTGAAGAAGGGGGATACCTCCGCGGGAACGCCGAGCTTCTCGTAGGTCGCGATGACGCCTTCCCGGTCCTCGGGCCGGGCCTGCTGCGTCACCTTCAGCCGCTGACGCAGCGCGTCGTCCAGCCTGCAGACCGCCTGCGGCACCGTTTTCGAGAAAAATTGCGCGCCCTGACTGCCGCCGAAGACCACGAGGTGAAAGGGCGCATCGGCGGCGGCCGGCGCATAGGGAAGCCCGGCCGCTTCCAACACCGCGGGACGCACGGGGTTTCCGGTCGCCACGGTCTTTGCAGCGAAGGCTCCGGCGCCTTCCGGAAGAAAACCGCCGGCTACGGCCTGAACGCGCGACGCAAGCATTTTGTTGGCACGGCCCATGACTGCGTTCTGTTCGTGGATGATCGACGGAACGCCCATGCCCGTCGCGGCGAGCAGAGGCGGCACCGTCGGATAGCCGCCGAAGCCGACGACGGCTCTGGGCTTAAGCCCTGCAATCAGCCGCCGGGCCGCTCTCAGGCCCGTCCATAGCTTCCACATCGACCGGGCGAGTTTCACCGGATTCTTCGAACCGATCGTCGCCGACGGCACCACATGTATCTCGTCGGCGGGAAACTTGCCCGCGAAGCGTTCGGCACGGCTGTCCGTCACCAGATGAACGGAATAGCCCGACGCTTTCAGCTCATGGGCCAGCGCCTCGGCTGGAAAGAGGTGCCCGCCGGTGCCTCCGGCGGCAAGAAGAATGATGCCTTTATCCATGTCTTACTCCGCCGGCACCCCGACACCCGAACGAAAGAGGCTGCGCTCGACGGCCCGTTTCTCCGGCCGATGACGCGTCAGTGCCAGAATGAAACCCGCCGTCACGCAGATCGCCACCATCGACGAACCGCCATAGGAAATCAGCGGCAGCGTCATGCCTTTCGCCGGAAGCAGTTCGAGATTCACGCCGATATTGATCATCGACTGGATACCGATCTGCAGAACGAGCCCGGCAACGGCGAACCGGTTGAAGTCATTGCGCTCGCGGAAGGCATGATTGAGGCCGCGCATCACCACGAAGGCGAAGATCACGACGATGACCATGCAGAAGACGATGCCGAACTCCTCCGCGGCGACGGAGAAGATGAAGTCCGTATGGCTGTCCGGAATGATGCGCTTCACCACGCCCTCACCCGGGCCGCGGCCGAACCAGTCGCCTCGAATGATCGCCTCGCGGGCTGTGTCCACCTGGAACGTATCGCCCTCGCCGGTCAGGAACCGGTCGATGCGGCCTGCGACGTGGGGCAGGACGGAATAGGCGGCGAAGAACCCGCCTACGGCCACCGACGCGAGCACGATGATCCAGAGCCATGGCATGCCCGCCATGAAGAACATGCCGCCCCAGACCACGGTCGTAAGGATCGTCTGGCCGAGGTCGGGCTGGGCAACGAGGAGCGCCCCGACGATGCCAAAGAGGAGGATCGAAAGCAGATTGCCGGGAATTTCCGGCTGCCGTGCATGTTCGGCGAAAAGCCAGGCACAGACCACGACAAAGGCCGGCTTCATGAATTCCGAGGGCTGGATCGAAATGCCGGCGAGCGACAGCCAGCGCCGTGAACCCTTGACCTCCTGGCCGAAGAACAGGGCGAGCACCATCATCCCGACCGAGATGACGAGCAGGATGATCGCCGTACGCCGCACCTGCCGCGGCGAAAGAAAGGAGATGCCGACCATCACCACCAGCGACGGCAGGAGGAAGAGTGCATGGCGCTTGACGAAATGGAAGCTGTCGAGCCCGAGCCGCTCGGCGACCGGCGGGCTTGCGGCGAAGGACAGCATGAAGCCGACGCCCATCAGCAGGATGAAGGCGGCGAGAAAAAACCTGTCGATCGTCCAGAACCAGTCGGCCACGGGGCCACGTTCGGCTCGGCTTACCATCAGTCTGTCCCCTTTCCCGGCGCGTACCGCGCCAACGTCCACTACCCGGTCGAAGCCGTCAGATGAGCATGCTCACGCCCTCGAGGGCCGCCACATGGCCGACGAAGGCATCTCCGCGCACCTCGAAGTTCTTGTACTGGTCGAAGCTTGCGCAAGCCGGGGAAAGCATCACGGCCGCAGGACCCTGCAAGTCCCGCGCCGCATCCGCTGCCGCGTGCGCAACCGCCTTTTCCAAAGTACCGGAGATTTCGTAAGGCACCGCCTCGCCGAGCGTCGCCGCGAAGGAGGGCGCCGCCTCTCCGATCAGGTAAGCCTTGACGATCTTCGGGAAGAACGGCGCCAGCGACGCGATGCCGCCCTCCTTCGGCAAGCCGCCGGCGATCCAGTAGATGCGGTCGTAGCTCGAAAGCGCCGGGCCTGCGGCCTCGGCATTGGTCGCCTTGCTGTCGTTGACGAAGACGACCTCGCCTTTCTTCGCGATCGGCTGCATCCGGTGCTTGAGCCCCGGAAAGCTTCGGAGCCCGTCCACGATATCTTTCTCGGAAATGCCGACCGCCAGGCAGGCGGCGATCGCAGCCGCGGCATTCTGGGCATTGTGCCCGCCGCGCAGCGTCTGGATGCCCGCGAGATCGGTAAACAGCGACGATGCCCCGTCTTCCGCACGCATCAGCACCGATCCTTCGGCATAGATGCCTTCGGCAAGCGGGTGGCGGCGCGAGATACGCACGACCTTTGTTCCCGCCCGCTCCACCCGATCCGCGATCAGGCTCGATAGGCTGTCGTCGACGCCAACCACCGCCGTTCCGCTCCCCGCCACCAGGCGCTCCTTGATGTCCGCATAGTGCTGCATCGTGCCGTGGCGATCCAGGTGGTCCGGCGTCAGGTTGAGCAGTATCCCGGCCGTCGGGTCGAGCGTGGGCGCAAGGTCGATCTGGTAGGATGAGCATTCGACGACATAGAAGCGCCCCGCTTGCGGCGGGTCCAGCGTCAGCACCGCGGTGCCGATATTGCCGCCGAGCTGCGTGTCCCGCCCGCTTGTCCTGAGGATATGGGCGATCAGCGCCGTCGTCGTCGACTTGCCGTTGGTGCCGGTGATGGCGATGAAGGGGCAATCGGGCGCGTGTTTGCGCCGCTCACGCACGAAGAGCTCCACGTCACCGATGATCTCGACGCCGGCCTGATGCGCGAGATCGACGCTCCAGTGCGGCTTCGGATGCGTCAGCGGGACACCGGGGGAAAGCACGAAGGCGCCAAAGGCATGCCAGTCCACGCCGCGCAAATCAGCGGTGGCTATTCCGGCCGCGGCAGCCTTGGCGATGCTGTCAGGGTTGTCGTCCCACGCCACGACATCGGCTCCGCCCGAAACGAGCGCCTGAGCCGTCGCGAGTCCCGAACCGCCAAGCCCGAAGAGTGCGACCTTCCTGCCCTTGAATGAGGTGACCGGGATCATCGCGGCTCACCGCAGCTTCAGCGTGGAGAGGCCGACCATCGCAAGGATGACTGCGATGATCCAGAAACGGATCACCACCTGGCTTTCCGTCCAGCCCTTCTTCTCGAAGTGATGGTGGATCGGCGCCATCAGGAACACGCGATGCCCGGTGCGCTTGAACCAGAAGACCTGGATGATGACCGACAGCGTTTCGATGACGAAGAGCCCGCCGATGATGACCATCACGATCTCGTGCTTGGTCGCGACGGCTACGGTGCCGATCAGACCGCCGAGCGCAAGCGAACCCGTATCGCCCATGAAAATTGCGGCGGGCGGTGCATTGAACCAGAGAAAGCCGAGCCCCGCGCCGATCACGGCGCCGAGAATCACCGCGAGTTCGCCGGTGCCGGGCACGAAATGGATCTGCAGGTAGTTGGCGAAGACCGCATTGCCCGCGAGATAGGAGATCAGGCCGAAGGCGGCCGAGGCGATCATGACAGGCACGATCGCGAGCCCGTCGAGACCGTCGGTCAGGTTTACGGAATTTCCTGCGCCGACGATGACGAAACCGCCGAACAGCACGAAGAAATAGCCAAGATTGAGCATCAGGTCCTTGAAGAAGGGAAAGGTCACCGACGAGCCGAAGGTGGAGCCGGCCGCCCCTGCGGAAAGCGCCGCCCGCATCATGAAGAAGACGGCGACGGCGGCGATCACGAACTCTATGCCGAGCCGTGCCTTGCCGGAGAAGCCCTTGTCCGACTGTTTCGTCACCTTGAGATAGTCGTCGTAGAAGCCGATGGCGCCGAAACCGAGCGTCACCAGAAGCGTCGATACGACATAGATGCTGGATAGATCCGCCCAGAGCAGCGACGACACCACGATGCCGGTCAGGATCATCAACCCGCCCATGGTCGGCGTCCCGGCCTTCTTGAAGTGCGTCTGGGGGCCGTCGGCGCGTATCGGCTGACCCTTGCCCTGGCGGATGCGCAACGAGGCGATCATGGCGGGGCCGAACAGGAACACGATCAAGGCAGAGGTGAAGAGAGCCGCACCCGTGCGGAAGGTGATGTAGCGAAAGAGGTTGAAGAATTGAAAGTGGTCCGCCAGTTCCACAAGCCAGATCAGCATAAGGGACCTTTCCCCCAGAAGTTTATAACAGGACGTCGTCCAACAGAATCATCTGCCAGAAGATACCCGCTTGCGTTCGACTATGTTAGGCCATTTCCCCTGGCCGAAGGCCGTATCCACCGGCACTGCCGCGCTTTGCGCCCTTTCGCGCGCACAAAAGCGGCCGCTGCACTTTCCGTTGCCGCACGGTCTTCCCCAAATCGGTTCCGGTTCAGGGCAACTGCAGCGGTGGCGACGCCCCTATACTTCCCCCGCTCCGGCCGTCTCCTGCGGATAAGCGTCGAGCAGCGCCTGGACGATCTTTGCGCAGCCGGTGCTTTTCGAAGACTTGACCATCACGACGTCGCCGGGCGCAACCGCGCCAACGGCGTAGGCCGTGAGATCGTCCACCCGGTCTCGATGGACGACGGATACCTCCGGCGGCAGAGCTTCGCGCAAATGCGCCATTTCGGGTCCCGCCAGCCAGACATCGGCAATACCCGCCTCGACAATGGGCCTCGCCAGCGCCGCATGTACCGCGGCCGAATGTTCGCCCATCTCCAGCATGTCGCCGAGAACGGCGATGCGGCGCCCGCCGCGCGACGGCTCGGCATCGCGGAGAAGGGAGATCGCCGCCCGCATCGAGGCGGGATTGGCGTTATAGCTCTCGTCGATCAGCGTCAGGTGCCCGCCGCCGATCCCGAGTCGATGCCGCAGCCCCCGGCCCTTTTCCGGCCGCATGGTCGCAAATGACGCGATCACGCGATCGGTATCCGCGCCTGCCAGCGTCGCCGCGGCTATCGCCGCCAAAGCGTTCTCGGCAATGTGGCGCCCGGGTGCCCCAATCGCGATTTCAAGGGTCCTGCCTCCGACGCCGGCCCAGAGCACCGAGCCTTCCGCTCCACCGGCGAACTCCGCCAGGCGGAATTCCGATCTCGGATTTGCGCCGAAGGAATGAACATGGCTGACCCCTGCCGCCGCAGCCGCCTTTTCGAGGAGTTCGTACTGCGCACTGTCTCGATTGATGACCGCATGGCCGCCGCTGACGACTCCCTCGAAAATTTCGGCCTTGGCCGCCGCGATCTCGTCCAGGCTCGAGAAGTTGCCGAGGTGGGCGGCGGCAATGCTGGTCACAACCGCCACATGCGGACGAACCATGCGTGTCAGCGGCCGAATTTCGCCCGCATGGTTCATACCGATCTCAAAGACCCCGTAGTCCGTCGTCTCCGGCATGCGCGCAAGCGTCAGCGGAACGCCCCAGTGATTGTTGAAGGACGCGACGGAGGCGTGGACCCGGCCGAGCGGCGACAGCACGTGCCTCAGCATCTCTTTCGTGGTGGTCTTGCCCACCGAACCCGTGACGGCAATGATTTTCGCCGCGCTGCGATCGCGTGCCGCGCAACCGAGCCGGATCATCGCCTCCAGCACGTCGTCGACGACGATCATCGGGGCGATCAGCCGCCCGAGCGCCGGCAGCTTCGCTTCGCTGACGACAAGGAGCGCGGCTCCGTTTGCAAGCGCGATGCCGGCATAATCGTGACCGTCGACGCGATCGCCCCTGATCGCAAAAAAGGCCTCACCATCGCCGATCGTCCGGCTGTCGATCGAAATGCCGGTGATACCTTCCGGCAGGTTCCCGACCGGGCGGCCGTTCATCGCGGCCAGAAGGTCGCTGCTTGTCCAGAGCCAGTTCAAATCAAAGACCTCCCAGTGCCTTGCGGACCTCCGCGTGGTCGGAGAAAGGCAGCGTCACGGATCCGATCGTCTGCCCCTCTTCATGCCCCTTTCCGGCGACGATCAGCGTATCGCCGGTCTTCAGCATGCCAACGGCCGCGCGGATCGCCTCGGCGCGATCCCCGATTTCCGTGGCCCCCTTGGCCGCTGCCATGATTTCGGCACGGATCACTTCCGGCACTTCCGAGCGCGGGTTATCGTCGGTGACGATGACGACATCCGCAAGGCGGCTGGCGATCTCGCCCATGATCGGGCGCTTGCCCTTGTCCCGGTCGCCGCCGCATCCGAAAACCACCACGACACGGCCGGTGGTAAAGGGACGCACCGATTCCAGCACGTTTGCGAGTGCGTCCGGTTTGTGGGCGTAATCCACATAGGCAAGCGCGCCATCCTTCGTCTGTCCCACGAGTTCGAGCCGGCCGGAGGCCCCCTGCAGCCTCTCCAGGGCCGAGAAAGCCGCCTTCGCGGTGATCCCGGTGGACATTGCGAGCCCGGCGGCAACAAGCGCGTTGGCGATCTGGAAATCACCGGCCAGCGGCACGTGAACTTCGTAGATGTCGTCGCCGACATGAACTTCCGCCGACTGCTTGTGGCGGAAATGCTCGACACGTTTCAGGGAGATGAAATCGCCGTTGCGCCCGACGGTGCGCACATCGTGGCCCGCCCTGCGAGCGGCGGCGACCGCTTCGGCGGACCACTGGTCGTCCGCGAAGATCACCGCCGGCGAACCCTTCGGCAGGAGCGCTCCGAAAAGGCGCATTTTCGAGGCCATGTAATGGTCGACGGTCGGATGGTAATCCATGTGGTCGCGGCCGAGATTGGTAAAGGCGGCGGCGGCGAGCTTGACCCCGTCCAGCCGCCTCTGGTCCAGGCCGTGGCTCGAAGCCTCCATTGCCGCATGGGTCACGCCTTCGTCGGCGAGGTCGGCCAGCAGCTTATGCAGGGAAACCGGGTCAGGGGTCGTCAGCGAGCCGTATTCGGTGCGGCCGGGCGCCACCACGCCCGTCGTGCCGATCATCGCCGCCGAGAAGCCGCTATGCGCCCATATCTGCCGGGTGAAGGAGGCGACGGATGTCTTTCCCGCCGTACCCGTGACCGCCACCATCGTCTCCGGCTGGCGTCCGTAAAAGCTGGACGCCGCCTTTGCCAGAAACCGGCGCGGCTCGGAAATCGAAAAGACAGGCGTACCCGCCTCTGCCTGGACGCCGGCCCCGGCGACGACCGCCGAAGCGCCGCGAGACAGCGCGTCTGCTATGTAAGCAGCCCCGTCCGTCTTCGATCCGGCGACCGCGACGAAGAGATCGCCGGGCTTGACCTGCCGGCTATCGGCCGTAATGCCGCCGATCTCGATAGTCGCGGCACCGCCCTTCAGCTGCGCCGAAAGTTCTGGGAAATTCGATCCCGCCAGGTCCGTGATTTTCATGAACTGCACGTCTCACATCGATATGATCTAACAGCGCCGCGCGTCTTTTCAGACGCATAAAGGTCGCTGCAACAAATTGAATGCAGCATGGTCTCGTCCTTGTATCCACTCCGGTTCAGGGAGCCATGCAGCGGAATCGCGAATCGTCCGCACTTTCATTTCACGGTCAATAAGACACAAGCAAGGCAGAACCGTCTTCTCCGAATTTTGGCTCGACGCCGAGCAGCGGAGCGGAGCGGCTGATGATGTCGCGGACCATCGGAGCGGCATTCGAGCCGGCGGTGCGCCCCCCACCCTCGCCGGTTTTCGGCGCATCGATAAAGGTGAGGACCATGTATTTGGGATCGTCGATCGGGAACGCCGCAAGGAAGGCATTGAAGTTCAAGTCGCTGGCATAGCGGCCATTGACGACCTTGTCGGCCGTGCCGGTCTTGCCGCCGACATTGAAGCCCGGAACGAGCGCCCGCTTGCCCGAACCGGCGATGCCGTTCCAGCGAAGCAGATAGCGCATGTCGTCGCTGGTGCTTTTCTTGACCACCGCGCTTGCGAGTTCGCTCGCCTCCTCCTCGCTGCGCGGCAGGAAGGTGGGAGGGATGAGTTTGCCGCCATTGACCAGCGCAGCGCCTGCCACCGCCGTCTGCAGCGGCGTGGTCGAGACGCCGTGGCCGAAGGAGATCGTGATCGAGTTGATCTTCTTCCACTCGCGCGGCTGGCTTGGCGCCTTGACTTCCGGCAGCTCGGTCGGAAGCCGCGTCAGCAGGCCTATTCGGGTGAGGAATTCCTTGTGGCCCGGAATGCCGATCAGGTCGGCGATCTTGGCGGTGCCGATATTCGAGGAGTACTGAAAGATTTCCGGCACCGTCAGCACGCGGCGCTTGCCGTGGAAGTCCTTGATGGTGAAGCCGCCGATGCGGATCGGCGCGGTCGCATCGAAACTGTCGTTGAGCGTCACCTTTCCGGAATCGAGGCCCATGGCGATTGTAAAGGTCTTGAAGGTGGAGCCCATCTCGAACGTGCCGTTCGACATGCGGTTCATCCAGCCCTCTTCGGCGCCTTCCGCAGGTCTGTTCGGATCGTAGTCCGGGACGGAGGCCATCGCCAGAACTTCGCCGGTATGGACGTCGAGCACGACGGCGCCGGCGGCGATCGCCTGGTAGTTCTTCATGCCCGCGTCGATGACGTCGCGCACAATGTTCTGCACGCGCACGTCGATCGAAAGCCTGACCGGCTCCAGCTTGGCATCGCTGGTCATGCCGATGGCGGCAAGGTCGGCGAGCCCCTGATCGTCGATATAGCGTTCCATGCCGGCGACGCCGCGGTTGTCGATATTGACGTGACCGAGAATGTGGGCGGCGGTCGGCCCGCCCGGGTAAAAGCGCCGCTTCTCCGGGCGGAAGCCGATGCCGGGAATGCCGAGCGCGAGGATGTCGCTCTGCTGCTTCGGAGTCAGCTGACGGCGCAGCCATTGAAAGCGCGAATTCGACTTGAGCTTGTTGTAGATTTCGCGCGCGTTGAGATCGGGGAGCACCGTTGCCAATCGCTCCACCGCCTCGTCGGCATCGACGATCTTGTGGGGCTCCGCGTAGAGCGAGACGGTCCGAATATCGGTCGCGAGAACTTCGCCGTTGCGGTCGAGAATATCCGGGCGCGACGCCATGAGACTATCGGCGCGGCCGATCGAGGAAACCGTTTCCGGCTGCGCGAGACCGTATTGGACGAGGCGTCCTCCGATGACCGCATAAACGACGCCGAAACTGGCGATGATGATCGCGACCCGGCTCTTCGCCCGGCTCGCGCTCTTCTTGCGCGTTCCTTCGAAAGTGACGTTGAGCCCGCTATCGGCGGGGCGATTATTGCCGCCGGCCGAGAAATGCGCCTTGCTCTTCAGCACCATGATACGAGAAAGAAACGACATCAGCGCGCCACCGAACCTGTTGCGATTTTATCGGCCTCGATGACCGCAGCGATATTGTCGACCGCCTTCTTGTCCTTGGCCTTCTTATCCTCTTCCGACGGAGGCAGATCGGCCTTCAGCATCGGCAGCTCCTCCGGTCGCGCAAGCTGCGTCGATGGGGTCGGCGCAAGCTGCAGGTCGGCGGCAAAGACAGTCACAAGCCTCTCCAGCCGGTTCGGCTGCGTCAGAAGCGCCCAGTCGGCCTTGAGCAGATCGATGGTGTCCTCTTCGAGCTTTATCGCCGCGTCGAGCCTGCGCACCTCTTCGAGCTTGTTCTCTGCCTTATGCTTGATCGTGTAGGTGACGGTCGCGGCCGCCGTCATGATGACGATCAGGACAATATCGAGCGTTCTGAGCATCGTCTCCTAGCCCCCCAGCCTTGCAAGACTCGCCAGTTCCGGCAGATTGAAAATCGAAAGGTCGGCGCCCGGCGCGGGAGCCTCGGTACGGATGCCGGCTCTCAGCTTCGCGGACCGGGCCCGAGGATTGCGGGACGCCTCTTCCTCGCTCGCAGCGACCATAGGCTTGCCGGCTGGCGTGAAGGTTGCGGCGCGCGCCGTCACCAGCGGCAGATGCCGGGAACCGCCCGCCTTGCCGGAGCGGTCCTGGAAAAACGTCTTTACGATCCGGTCCTCGAGCGAATGAAAGGTGACGACGACAAGCCGGCCACCAGGCTTCAGGGTCCGTTCGGCCGCAAAAAGCGCATTGGCGAGCTCGGTCAGTTCGTCATTGACGAAGATGCGCAGCGCCTGGAAGACGCGCGTTGCGGGGTGAATCTTGTCCTTGGCCTTGCGCGGCGTCACCGTCTCGATGAGATTGGCGAGATCGCGCGTGGTCTCGAAAGGAGCCTCGGCCCGGCGCTTCTCGATGGCGCGCGCGATACGCCCGGCCTGCTTCTCCTCCCCGAGAAAGCCGAAGATGCGAATGAGGTCCGAAACCTTCGCGCGATTGATGACATCGGCGGCGGAGACCCCGGTGGCCGACATGCGCATGTCGAGCGGCCCCTTCTTCTGGAAGGAAAAGCCACGCTCCGCCTCGTCAATCTGCATCGAAGAGACGCCGATGTCGAGCACGACGCCGTCCAGTCCTTCTGCAGGAGCTTGCTCGGCCAGCTCGGAAAAACGGGAATGAACGAGCCTGAGCCTCCCGCCGCTGGCACTCGCCATGGGTTGCCCCGCGGCGATCGCCGTCGGATCGCGGTCGAGCGCGATGACGTCGGCACCTGCGTCGAGAATGGCGGATGTGTAACCGCCCGCCCCGAAGGTACCGTCAAGAATGATCTTTCCGGGAGCCGGATCGAGCGCTGCGAGAACTTCCGTCAAGAGGACGGGAATGTGACGAACCGGTCCGCCGTCGGCTTCAGAAGTTCCGCCGCCTTGATCCGTCACCATTCCGCCTCTCCACTCTATTGCGAACGCAGCCCCCGTCGCTTGCGCCCCTCCCTGGCCTCCGCCTGCGCCCTTGCAAACGCCTGCGGCTCCCAGAGCTGAAAATGATCGCCCCGCCCGACGAAGGTCACGTCGTTCGAGATGCCGGTGTAGTCGCGGATGAAATCCGTCACCATCAGCCGGCCCTCCGGGTCGAGCTTCACATAGACGCCGCCGCCGTGCACGAGGAGCGACATCTCGTTGGCCGCATCCGAAAACGGATCCTCGGCGGCCATCTGCTTCTCGAACCGGTCCAGAAGCTCCGGCCCGCCGACGCTGATCGCCGGAAAGACGAAGTCCTGAAAACAGTATAACTCCCGCACCCCCGCCTCCGAAAGCGCGGCACGAAAGGCCGAAGGGACGGAGACCCGCCCCTTGGCATCGATCCGGTTCGTAACATTTGACAAGAAGCGGTTCATGACGCGAAACGGCCGCCCCCGACTGACGGACCATCATCATCGGCCCGTACATACACTCGCACCGCGCACGGATCCCCCGCCGGACACATGCGTGTCCGCCTGATCCTTCCATCGACGGAAGCCTCGAATTTCGCGATGGCGGGCCATTGCATGGCCCTTGCGCAGTACCATTATGGGATAACATGGGACCAAATGGGCGTCAATGGGAGAAGCTCGTCAGCAGCCTTGCGGATGATCAAATATTGATAGGTTGTTAAGTTTAACAAAGGGTTACGATCCGAACCCTAATGCCTTGGAATCGCGCGCGAAAACGAGCCGCGCCGGCAAGGGCCGGCCAGCCTCGGCGAATGATTCGCAGGAGCGGAGGGATTCAGGAGATGTGCTCCGCCGAAGTGACGAAAGCGGCAAAGAAAAGAGCCAGTTGGCCTGTAAGCCGGGTTCTGTATGGCTTCGCCTCCGAGGAGACGAAACGTGGCAGCCATTCATCTGGGACTGCGCTTGCGCGCAGCCTCGTGCAACCCACCCGGACGACGCGCCTGGAAACCGGCTGGGCGCTTGCGCACCCGTGTCGTCCCTATTCGGTCTTGCTCCCGGTGGGGTTTGCCGTGCCGTCCATGTTGCCATGGCCGCGGTGGGCTCTTACCCCACCCTTTCACCCTTACTCCGCAAGCGGAGCGGTCTGCTTTCTGTGGCACTTTCCCTGGGGTCACCCCCGCCGGACGTTATCCGGCACCGTGTTTCCGTGGAGCCCGGACTTTCCTCCCCCCGCGGCCTTTCGGCACTTGCGAGGCGCGGCTGCCCGGCCAACTGGCAGAGGCTCATTAAACGACCGGGGCAGCAAGCGCCAGAGAAATCGGCGCTGCCGCACGGTCCTGCGGTTACTTAGCGATACGCGACCGCGAAGTCCGTTTCGTACTCGTCCGCCTCGAGCCGACCGCCCGCCACCAGCACAGCGCCGAGCCTGCCGATCTCGTCGGAGCTCTTGGCAGCCTGGCCATTGCCGCCGGTGAGCACGGCGATGCGGTCGCTTGCGAAGCCTATGTAAGGATAGCCGTGCCGCGTAAACGCCGTGACGCAAGGCGAATAATGCATCGAAACGGGTTTCAGCTCCGGTATCGTCTCGGCGAGCAGTGCGCGCAAGTGCTCGGCTGCTTCGGCGTTGGCGCTGCTTCGGAACCAGTCCCTGATCGCCGGCTCGCTGGCAAGGATCCGGTCGATCGGATCGCCGCCGATCTTTATGTAGTGTTTGCCATCGGCATAGGCAACCGGCGGCAACAGATAATAGCTTCTCTCCTGCTCCGGCGCGGCGCCGATCAGCGACGGCATGCCCGCATAGGAGGGGAGATCGTCCGCGCCGACTTCGGCAAAAAGCACGGTGCGCGCCTTCACTGTGAGATCGATCGGCCGTGGGAGAAGCGCCTGCGAAAGCGAGAAGCCGCCCGCGGCCACCAGGGCGCGACCGGCCCGAACCAGGTGCCCGTCGATCGTCCTCACCACGACGTGATCGGAACCGTCTTCGACCGAGACCACCTCCGAGCGGATCACCCTCGCACCGGATTTCTCGGCGGCGATCGTCTGCGCCCGGACGAGCAAACGTGCATTTATGTAGCCTGCGCCGCCTGCCTCGTGGATCCCGGCATAGCCTTGCGGGAAGCAGAACCAGGGAAACCGCCCGGCAAGTTCCTCGCCAAGGAGCAGAGGCGCCTCGACGCCGAGCCTGTTCCGGGCACGCTCGACATTCTCGAGATAATCGAACGTGCCGCCCGGAACGGGAGCCGCGATCAGGCAGCCGACGGGGAAATGGAACTCGATGCCGCTCTCCTGTGCAATTTCCGGATAGCGATCGATCGAGCGACGAGCCAGACGCGCCCAACACGGATCGTCGTCGATGGTGCGGGTGATTCGGGCATTGTCGTAATGGCTCGCGAAAACGCCGCCGTGGTTCGCCCAGTCCTCCGGTTCATCGGGGCCGATGAGAGCGACATCGGCGCCTGCCCTTGCAAGGTGACGAGCCGCCGCCGCGCCCATCATGCCCTTGCCAACGATGACGACGTCAACGCTTTCCGACATAACTATCTCCGGTCGTTCGCATTGCAACCGGAATAGCATGCCGTTTTGGCTGCCGCACCGAATTCCTTTCAATAATCAACAATATGCCGGAACGCGAGACCCATCCGGCACACTTTCTGGATTACAACCAATCCAGGATGTTCTTGACTTTGCCGCAATAGCGCTTCGAAACGGGATTCATTCGCTTGGCGCCATGGCCGGCATTGTATTTGAGGATGGTGCCGCAGGTGGTGCCGTCGGAAAGCTCCTGCGCCTTCGCCAGGTATTTCATGCCGAATTTGATATTGGTCTCAGGATCGTAGAGGTCTTTGATCGAGCCGGAATAGCCCATCATCCGGGCCGTGGCCGGTTTGATCTGCATCAGGCCGACTTCGCCGGCACTGCCGCGCGCCTTGGCATCGAAGTTGCTCTCGACTTCGACGATGGCGTGGGCCAGATCGACCGGAACGCCGTATTGCTTGGCATAGGACTGGATGAGGATCGTGAATTGGGAGCCGCGCGGCAATTTGAGGTCCGGTTTCGGATAGCCCGTCGTTCTGGTCACCGACGGAATCGCAGAAGTCTTGACGGTTTTGTCGATGCCCCCCGCATACGACGTACCCATCCCGGCGAAGAACATGCCAAGGCATGCCGCCACCGCAGCAACAGACGCTATTCTCATTTAGTTTGAAGTCTCCGGTCTGGGGAACCGATCGCGCGGCGCACCCCACCGCGACGATCGAATTTCCCGATCGTTTTCATTGACAAGAGTGCCGCGCTCGAGGCCACATCTCCTGCAGTTGATGCTGCGGAAATGACCGGCGCATCATGGTAAACATGTGGCAGGGCGACAAAATCGTGCGCAAAAAACAACCGGGCGCTAATTTAGGGCGGAGAAAAATCGCCGTTCAGGCGTTGAGATTTGGCAGCGCTGAGAGCAGACGGTGCAGCGTATCGATAGTAGAAGCGTCGGCGATGCCGTCCACTCGCGATTGTCGGAAATGACGCTGAAATGCGGCAACCACCCCTTCCGTCCTGGGGCAGAAATCGCCTGTTATTTCAATTCCATAACCATAAAGAAAAAGCATGGACTGGAGTGCTTCCACGGGCTGGCCGCGGTCACCGCGCTGAAAGAAGCGGCCGCCCCTTACGGGCGCCGGCTCCACCCAGTGCCCGACCCCGCGACGAAAAAGCACATCCCAAGGAAAATTTTCTCCAGGATCAACCTTGCGAATCGGCGCAATATCGCTGTGGGCAAGCACCCTTTCGGGGGCGATTTGCCAGCGTTCGCCACAATTGAGACACAATTCGGCGACCGCGTCGATCTGCGCGTCAGGGAAGTCCGGAAGGCCGCCCGGATGACCGGGATTGGCAATCTCGATCCCGATAGAGCTGGAATTGACATCCGTCTCGCCTTTCCAGACACCTTTGCCCGCGTGCCAGGCCCGCCGTTCTTCCGGCACCAGCTGGGCGATGCGCCCCTCTTCGTCGACGAAATAATGGCAGGAGACCTGGCTTTCCTCGCGGCAAAGCCAGTCGAGCGCGGAAGCCGCAGTCTGCATACCGGTATAATGAAGGATGATCATGTCCGGCCCGCGCCCGCCGGCACGCTCGCCGTGATTGGGCGAAGGCACGAACCGAGCGCCGGGAAAATCGCAGGTCTTCGACGTCATGCCGCGCGGCGTTCCCTTTCGATGGCCTCATAGGCGGCGTTGAGCACGGCCATGCGGTCGTTGGCGATCGCGTGGAACTCCTCCGGCACGCCCCGCGCCACCAGCATATCGGGATGATTCTCGGAAACGAGAACGCGATAGCGCCTGCGGATCGCGGAAAAGTCATCTTTGGGCGAGACGCCGAGGACCTGGTACGGATCGCGATCGTCGTCGTGAACGTGGCGCGCCATGATGCGCCCGAAATGTTCGTCGTCCATCCTGAAGATCTCGGCCACCCGCCGCAGGAATGCAAGTTCCTTCTCGTGCACGGCCCCGTCGGACTTGGCGATATGGAAGAGCCCGTCGACGATATCTTCGAGAATCGGGCAATTTCGTTCGCAGGAGGAGCAGAGCGAAGCCATTTTCTCCGCATAGGCCTCGTATCCCGCCACATCCTGGCGGGCGAGATTGTAGAGACGGGCGACGTTCCTCGCCTGGTCCGCCGGAAACTTGAAGATGTCGCGAAAGGCGCTCACCTCGGCCTCATTGACGATGCCGTCGGCCTTCGCCATTTTCGCCGAAAGGGCGATCATGGCGACCGAAAAGGCGACTTTTCGCCGGGTTTCCGGATCTCCTTCGAAGAGCGTCCGGACCGCCTCGACCACTCCTGTAAGCGCATTACCCGTGGTCGTGACGATTTTGAGAAGGCTGTCCCAAAATGACATGAGTGCGATTGTTCCCTGTCCACCACGCGAGCATGATCTTATGTGGTGGCGATTTGCAAGCGGCAGAGCCGCATCAATCGTCATGGATGACGAATTTGTGATGGCCCCTCAATAATTCATATCGCCGCAAATCTCAATCGAATTCCTGGAGGAGGCTATATGACCTTCGCAGCTATGCCTGCGCATTCCAGCTGCCGCAAGCGGCTTGCGACTTTTTGGCCATCCACAGGCGTGTCATTTAATTTCCATCGGAATTGCGTTAGACCACGGTTATCTTTGATCTAAGGCAAGGATTTTAGAACGCGATTGTTCCCAAGACGATCGCGTCGTGCCGAAAATCCCGAGGAGGACCCATGGCCAAGAAGAAAGTCGCAATGCTGACGGCGGGCGGGCTCGCGCCGTGCCTTTCATCCGCTGTCGGCGGCCTGATCGAACGCTACACGGACATCGCGCCGGATTATGAGCTCGTGGCCTATCGTTCCGGCTATCAAGGCCTGCTTCTCGCCGACCGGATCGAAATCACCCCGGCCATGCGCGAAAAGGCGCATGTGCTCCACCGCCACGGCGGATCGCCGATCGGCAACAGCCGCGTGAAGCTCACCAACACCGCCGATTGCGTGAAGCGCGGCCTGGTCAAGGAAGGCGAGAATCCGCTGCGCGTCGCGGCCGAGAGGCTCGCGGCCGACGGCATCAGCATCCTGCACACGATCGGCGGCGACGATACCAACACCACCGCGGCCGATCTCGCGGCCTATCTCGGCGCCAACGGCTACGACCTGACGGTCGTCGGCCTGCCGAAGACGGTCGATAATGACGTGGTGCCCATACGCCAGACGCTCGGCGCCTGGACGGCGGCCGAATACGGCGCGCGCTTCTTCGACCATGTCAGCAATGAGCAGAGCGCCGCGCCGCGCACCCTTGTGGTTCACGAGGTCATGGGCCGCCACTGCGGCTGGCTGACTGCGGCAACCGCGCGCGCCTATATCCAGCTGGCCGGCAACAAGGAATATGTCGACGGCTTCATGATGAACGCACAGCTGAAGAACATCGACGGCCTCTACCTCCCCGAGATGAAGTTCGATCTCGAGGCTGAAGCCGAGCGTCTGCGCGAAGTGATGGATCGCGCCGGCTTCGTCACACTGTTCGTCAGCGAAGGCGCGTGCCTCGACGCTATCGTCGCCGAACGGGAGGCCGCCGGCGAAACGGTCAAGCGCGACGCGTTCGGACACGTGAAGATCGATACGATCAACGTCGGCAACTGGTTCTCCAAGCAGTTTGCGGCACTCCTCGGCGCCGAGCGCTCCATGGTGCAGAAGTCCGGCTACTATGCCCGCTCCGCACCCGCCAATGCCGACGATCTGCGTCTCATCCAGAGCATGGTCGACCTGGCGGTCGAGAGCGCGCTCAGCAAGACCTCCGGCGTGACAGGTCACGACGAGGACCAGGGCGGGCGGCTGCGCACGATCGAGTTCCCGCGCATCAAGGGTGGAAAGCATTTCGACACGTCCGTGAAGTGGTTCGGCGAGGTCATGGAAGTCGTCGGCCAGAAATGGCAGACCGCCGACTGACGAATCACGTGGGACGGTTCGCAGTTTCCTGAAACGGCGGACCGTTCCCCGTTGCTTCGGCCTCGACAGCAGTTGACGGCCGCGCTCCGCCGTGGCTCCCTCCTCTTCAGAAGCCATTCAACCGCGGAGCCCTCATGTCCTTCGAACATTGGTTCGCCTTCGCCGCCGCGTCGGCGGTGCTGCTTGCGATTCCCGGACCCACGATCCTTCTCGTCATCTCCTACGCGCTCGGCCACGGGCGCAGGATCGCAGGCGCGACCGTAGCCGGTGTCGCTCTTGGCGATTTCACCGCAATGACCGCGTCGATGCTCGGCCTCGGCGCCCTGCTCGCGACCTCGGCGGCGATCTTCACCGTGCTGAAGTGGATCGGCGCCGCCTATCTCGTCTGGCTCGGCATCAAGCTCTGGAAGGCGCCCGTCGGCAGCGACAGCGGGAGCACCCTTGAAACGAGCCCGGCAGAAAGACCGCTGCGGATCTTCATCCACACTTATGCGGTGACCGCACTCAACCCGAAAAGCATTCTCTTCTTCGTGGCCTTCCTGCCGCAATTCCTCGACCTCTCGCGGCCGCTTTTCGCGCAGATGGCGATCTTCGAGGCAACGTTTCTGATACTCGCAACCATCAACGCGACACTCTATGCCTGGCTCGCCGCCGCTGCCGGAAGCACGATCCGCAAGCCGAAGATACGGCGCATCGTCAACCGTACCGGGGGATCGCTGCTCATCGGTGCCGGCCTGCTGACGGCCGGACTCAAGCGCGCCGCTTCGTGAAACACCCTTCCTGAAATGCCGCTCGCGCGCTTGCCGCAACCGGCGGCATAGGTTAATGGAGATTCAAGCGCAGCGGGTGGCAACCGCTGATTTGCAGGGGCTACGGGGCCCAGAAGCACGAAAGTGACAGCATGGCGAATTTCCGTACTCCCCTTTCGAAGCGGGCACTTGCCGCCGTGTCCCTTATGTCCCTGGCCGTTGCTTCCGGATGTTCTACGGTCGAGCATACCTCGCTTGCGGAGTTAACGGCCGTGCAGACGGTCACGCCCCTGCCGAAGCCCGGAACGGAAACGACGGCCTATGCGCTGCCCGCACCGATCGGTGCAACGGAAAGCACGTCGGCTGCGCTGGCGGCGCAGAGTGCGTCGGCGGTGCCGGCAGGTGCCGCCGCAGCGTCGAATTCCCAAGCGGTGACACCGGCGACAGACACGACCCTTGCCTTCGCCGCACCCCAGTCGGTAGCCGTACCGGCGGCCAAGCCCGCCCAGGCCTTCGACGTGGCCATGGCGGCACCCGCCTCGGCAGATCTCTCCCGGGCAGCCGCGTCGCCAGCTCCTGAGACGGCTGCCGAACAGGCCGCCCCCGTCATCGGGGTCGCCGCCTCTTGGGAGTCGGATTTCGACACCGGCGAGCCGGTCGGTCTCGAGACGCTTGTCGCCAAGCGCATGATCGTTCCGACGGAGCGCCCGAAGACAGGTATGATCGGCACGGCAGTCGGCGCCGTCGCAAGCGTCATCCCCGATTCGCTGAAGCCGTCAAAAACACCGACGAGCTCGCGGCCCGAGCTGGACCGGCTGATCAAATATTATGCAGATCTGAACGGTCTTCCCCTGGAGCTCGTACATCGGGTGGTCAAGCGCGAGAGCAATTACAATCCGCGCGCCTATAGCAAAGGCAATTACGGGTTGATGCAGATTCGCTACAACACCGCCAGAGGCCTCGGCTACGACGGGCCGGCCGAAGGCCTCTTCGATGCGGAAACCAACCTGAAATACGCGACCAAATACCTGCGCGGCGCGTGGATGGTTGCCGACAACCATCACGACGGCGCGGTGAAGCTCTATGCCAGCGGCTACTATTACCATGCCAAACGCAAGGGGATGCTGGACGAGCTGAATATGAGGTGAGCGCAAAGAGCGGTGGGTCCATGACCTCACTCAGTCGAGCGCATCGATTATCCTCGCATTCAGCTTCTGCACGTCGTAGCCGAGGCGCGACGGTGTCAGCCCCAGGCGTACGACCGCCAGACGAAGCGAGGGGACGAGCATGATCGCCTGCCCGTCATGCCCAAGCATCCAGAACGTGTCGGGCGGAAAGTTTGCCGTTCCGGCGCGAGTACCATTTTCCTGGAGCCAGACCTGGCCGGAGCCGTAGTCGCCGCCGGAAGCCGACGAGGGCGTGCGCATAAAGGACACGTAACCTTCCGGCAGGAGCCGCCTCCCCTTCCAGCTCCCGTCCTGCAGCAGAAATTCGGCAAATCGCGCCCAATCCTGCGCCGACGCATACATGTAGGAGGAGCCCACGAAGGTACCGCTCGCATCCGTCTCCATCACGGCGCTCGTCATCCCAAGCGGGGCGAAGAGCGCCTCGCGCGGGTAGGAGAGCGCCTCGGCCGGATCGTCGAATGTCTGCATCCAGAGGCGGGACAGAAGATTGCTCGTGCCGCTCGAATAGGCGAATTTTGTGCCCGGAGGCGCTGCCAGCGACTTCGAGGCGACGAAGCCGGCCATGTCGCTTTCCAGATAGAGCATGCGCGTCACGTCCGTGACGTCGCCATAATCCTCGTTGAATGCGAGGCCGCTCTGCATCGCGAGAAGATCGGCAAGCTTGATGCGGGCCCGCGCGTCGCCGCTCCATTCGGCCATCAGATTGGTCCGGGCCAGATCCATCCGCCCATCGGCAATGCGCAGGCCGATGATGGCCGCCGTCACGGACTTCGTCATCGACCAGCCGAGCAAGGGTGTGTTCCGGTCGAATCCTGGCGCATAGGTTTCGGCGACCAGCCTGCCGTCCCTGACGACTGCGATCGCGCGCAGACCCGGCCCCGCCAGGGCCGGGTCTTCGATCAGCATTTGGATGCTCGGATCGATCTGAGACTTGCCCCCGTCCGGCCAGTTGACGTTCGGATCGACGGCGAGAGGCGCCGTTGCAGCCCCCGTCCCGCGCGTTCCCGCGATCGCCTCGGCGCTGCCTCCGCTCACATTGGCGCATCCCCGGCCGGGACGGTAGACGGCCCGAGCGGGTGCGGCAAAGCCCAGCATACGCGCGGTAACGCTCTGCCCTTCGCGGTCGACGGAAACGCGCACGAGCTTGAGCAGCGGATGCCCGGGCGCCTGGACATCTTCCGCCAGAACCTCCTGCGGATCCCGCCGCGCAAGGAATACATTGGAGCAGACAATTTTGGCGGCGTAGCCGTCGCCCACCTTGAGGAGTTCGGGCGGAAACAGCGCCAGCCAGCCGACGAAGCCAGCAACTGCCGCAACCGCCAAGCCGCCGAGCGTCTTCAGCAGACCCTTCATTCCCGCCCTCCTGCTTCCGATTGCGTGTCCCTGCGACGAAACATGCAGCCGATCGAAGTGCTACAGCAGCTTCGCGCGACCGCTGCACAAGACAATTGCATATTGGATCTGGCGCACGCTTTTTCCACTCTCGTTCCCGTGCCCGTCGTAGCGATAACGATGGCATGAGAAGCCCTGCCACCCCACAACCGACAACGCCCGGGTCTGTAGAAGGAAACAGAATTCGATCGAAAGAAAAAGCCCCCAATGGATGCGGCGCGGCCGATGGGGGGCGGTCGAAACGTGCGCAGCCTGTGCGAAACCTCGTCATCAAAGTGTAGCGGAGTCACCTTAGAAGCGGCTCAGTTTCAACTGGACGACAGGCAAGATGACCGACTTCGCCCCAGATGCCGGCTTCGGCAAGAAGAACCCGAAACTGAAGAGCGCGCTCCTGCAGCATAAAGCTCTCTCCCTCGCCGGTCTCTCCGAACGCCTGTTCGGACTGCTCTTTTCCGGGCTCGTCTATCCGCAGATTTGGGAAGACCCGATCGTCGACATGGAGGCGATGCGGATCCGTCCTGGACATCGCATCGTGACAATCGGTTCCGGCGGCTGCAACGTGCTGACCTATCTCTCCGCCGGGCCGGCCCGGATCGACGTGGTCGATCTCAATCCCCATCATATTGCGCTGAACCGGCTGAAGCTCGCGGCCTTTCGCCACCTGCCGAGCCACAAGGACGTGGTGCGGTTCCTCGCCGTCGAAGGAACGCGCTCGAACAGCCAGGCCTACGACGTGTTCTTGGCGCCGAAGCTCGATCCGGCAACCCGCGCCTACTGGAACGGCCGCGATCTCGCCGGCCGCCGGCGCATCGGCGTCTTCACGCGCAACATCTACCGCACCGGCCTGCTCGGCCGGTTCATTGCCGCAAGCCATCTTCTCGCACGGCTGCATGGAATCAACCCGGAAGACTTCGTAAAAGCGCGCTCCATGCGCGAACAGCGGCAGTTCTTCGACGATAAGCTCGCTCCGCTCTTCGAGCGGCCGGTGATCCGCTGGATCACTTGCCGGAAGAGCTCGCTCTTCGGCCTCGGCATCCCGCCGCAGCAATTCGACGAACTCGCGAGCCTGAGCCGGGAGAAATCCGTCGCCGCGGTGCTGCGCCACCGGCTGGAAAAGCTGACCTGTCATTTTCCCTTGCGCGAAAACTATTTCGCCTGGCAAGCCTTCGCGCGGCGTTATCCGCGGCCGGACGAGGGCGACTTGCCGCCCTATCTTCAGGCTTCGCGATACGAAGCAATTCGCAGCAACGCGGAGCGCGTCGAGGTCCACCATGCAAGCTTCACCGAGCTTCTCGCCGGCAAGCCCGCCGCCTCCGTCGACCGCTACGTGCTTCTCGACGCGCAGGACTGGATGAGCGATCAACAATTGAACGACCTCTGGACCGAGATCACCCGCACCGCCGACGCCGGAGCCGCCGTGATCTTCCGCACGGCGGCAGAGGCGAGCATCCTGCCAGGGCGCCTCTCCACCGCCCTGCTCGATCAGTGGCACTATGATGCCGAGTCTTCTGCCCGGCTCGGTGCTGAGGACCGTTCGGCAATTTATGGCGGCTTCCACATTTACCGGAAGAAGGCCTGAACGCCGTGCAGACCGCGGATGAAGGCCACGCCCACCTCATGGATCGCATGTATCGCTACCAGCGATACATCTATGATATCACGCGCAAATACTATCTCTTCGGCCGCGACACGCTGATCCGTGAATTGAGCCCGCCGCCGGGTGCATCCGTGCTTGAAGTCGGCTGCGGCACGGGCCGCAATCTCGCCATGATCGGGAATCTCTACCCCGGTGCACGCCTCTTCGGCCTCGATATCTCGGCCGAGATGCTGGCGACCGCCAGGACCAAGCTCCGGAGGCAGGGCCGGACGGACGCCGTATTGCGCGTCGCGGACGCGACCAACTTCACGGCCGCATCCTTCGACCAGGATGGGTTCGACCGGATCGTCATCTCCTACGCCCTGTCGATGGTTCCCGAATGGGAAAAAGCGATCGATGCAGCGATCGCCGCTCTTACGCCGGGCGGCTCGCTGCATGTTGCCGACTTCGGCCAGCAGGAAGGTTGGCCGGCCGGCTTCCGCCGCCTCCTCCAGACTTGGCTCGGACGTTTCCACGTCACCCCGCGCGAATCGCTCTTCGACGTGATGCACGAAAAGGCCGAGAGAAATGGAGCTGCGCTCGAGGTCAGATCGCTGGGACGTGGTTATGCCTGGCTCGCAGTCTATCGCAGCGCAGCGCTTTAGGGGCGACGGAGGAGAGCGTCCGGTGCAATTCACACTTGAGCTAACGCAATTTTTACGATGATATGGTGAAAAGGAGGTCACGCCTCCCTGGGGGACATCATCAATCATGGAAACCATCGCGTGAGGCAGGATCGTCGTTCGTCTCCAAACGGAACCCCCATGCGCCGGCTTCTCCTGGCTTTGTTGCCCATCGCCACCATTCTCTCCTCCTGCACCTCCACCGATTACGACCTCGTCAAGACGGCTTCCATACAGCCGCGCTTCCACGATACCGATCCGCAGGACTTCGGCGACCGCACGCCGCACCATCACAGTGTCCACGGGATCGACGTCTCCAAGTGGAATGGCGACATCGATTGGCGCAAGGTGAAGAGTTCCGGCGTATCCTTCGCATTCATCAAGGCGACCGAGGGCAAGGACCGGCTCGACACGCGCTTCCACGAATACTGGCAGCAGGCGCGTGCCGTCGGTCTCGCCTATGCGCCCTATCATTTCTTTTATTTCTGCTCCACCGCCGACGCCCAGGCCGACTGGTTCATTGCCAACGTACCGAAGAGCGCCGTCCATCTGCCGCCCGTCCTGGACGTCGAATGGAATGGCGAATCCAAGACCTGCCGCCACCGGCCCTCGCCCGAAACCGTGCGGTCCGAAATGAAGCGGTTCATGGACCGGCTCGAGGCCCACTACGGCAAACGGCCGATCATCTACACGTCCGTCGACTTCCACCGCGACAATCTGGTCGGCGCCTTCAACGACTATCATTTCTGGGTGCGCTCGGTCGCCAAGCACCCGAAGGACATCTACGTCGATCGCCGCTGGGCCTTCTGGCAATATACCAGCACCGGCGTGATCCCCGGCATCCAGGGCAGCACCGATATCAACGCCTTCGCCGGTTCCTCAAGGAACTGGCAGAAGTGGGTCGCGACCGTTTCGCAGACAAGGTAGACCAGACGACCGCGCGGCATGGTCCGCATTTTCTTCATTCGGTCATAATGCTTTGAGAGAGCATCGATAGATTTCGTCTTCGACAGGCTTCAGGCCCGGCGGCATTCCTGTTCGGCCGGCCATGGAAAGGAATTGTAATGACAGGCACAGCCCGCAAAGCCCTTCTCTCCTTTGGATTACTCGCGATTGCGGGCGCGCCGGCTCTGGCGCAAGCCCCGGCTCAGCCAGAGAATCCGGCCGCTGCGTGCGGCGGCGAGCTCGGCGCTTTCCTCGAAGGCGTCAGGGCCGAAGCGGTCGCAAAGGGCATTCCCGCAGAGGTCGCCGACCGGGCTCTTGCAGGTACCGCAATCGATCAGAAGGTGCTCAGCCGCGACCGCACGCAGGGCGTGTTCAAGCAGACCTTCACCGAGTTCTCGAAACGGACCGTCAGCAAGTCGCGCCTCGACATCGGTACGCAGAAGATGCGGGAATATGCCGATGTCTTCGCCCGGGCCGAGCAGGAATTCGGCGTTCCGGCGCCCGTGATCACGGCATTCTGGGCGATGGAGACCGACTTCGGCGCAGTGCAGGGCGACTTCAACACCCGCAACGCGCTGGTGACGCTGGCGCACGACTGCCGCCGGCCGGAAATGTTCCGGCCGCAACTGCTCGCCGCGATAGAGATGGTGCAGCACGGTGATCTCGATCCCGCGACGACGACCGGCGCATGGGCTGGCGAGATCGGCCAGGTCCAGATGCTGCCGGAAGACATCATCGCCTATGGCGTCGATGGCGACGGCGACGGCCACGTCAATCTCAAGAAGAGTTCTCCCGACGCCATCATGACGGCGGCGAAATTCATCCAGAGCCTGGGTTTCAAAGCCGGCGAACCGTGGATTCAGGAGGTCAGCGTTCCGGACCAGCTGCCGTGGGAAAAGACGGGCCTGCAGTCCGGCATGACGGCTGGCGACTGGTTCGCCCTCGGCGTCACGCCGCGTGACGGCAACACCGCCAACAGTGGGCTCGAAACCTCGCTGGTGCTCCCCCAGGGCCGCAAAGGCGCTGCCTTCCTGACCTATCCGAACTTCAAGATCTATCTCGAGTGGAATCAGTCCTTCATCTACACGACGTCGGCCGCCTATTTCGCGACCCGGCTCGCCGGTGCGCCGCCCTATCAGCAGGGCAACCCGGAACCGGGGCTCGGCGACGCCGAGATGAAGGCCCTGCAGACCAGATTGCAGGCGCTCGGTCATGACGTCGGCAAGATCGACGGCATTCTCGGCTCGGGTACGCGGGCAGCGCTGCAGAAGGAGCAGCTGAAGCTCGGGCTTCCCGCCGACGGCTGGGCGACGCCGGGTCTGCTGGAGGCGCTCTGAGCGCGATTTCCCTGCGAAGCGGTTCCGTCCGGAGTCAGGCGCCCGAATCTCTCTCCTCCGCGGAGCGACGCAAGAAGCGGGTGGCAACACCCGCGTCTTGCGATATTGCTTGCACAATTCTGAATTGTCGGGCCCTCTATCCCGGCTAAGCTGCTGCGCAGGCAAGATATGGTTTCAACCGCAAATTCCATCAGCACCCACATGACCATGCGCCTTTGGGCGATGCTCGGGCTGCTCGGCCTCATCTGGGGCGGCTCCTTCTTCTTCGCCCGGGTGGCCGTTGCCCATGTGCCGCCTTTTACACTCGTGCTTTTGCGCCTCGGCCTCGCCGCTCTTGCACTGCATCTGTATCTGCGCGGCCGCCACGGCATCTATCCTGCGCTCGCAAGACGCTGGCGCGAATTTCTGCTGATGGGACTCATCAACAACGCCATTCCGCATGCTTTCATCTTTCTCGGCCAGACGCATATCGGCGCCGGTCTCGCTGCCATCCTCAACGCCACAACGCCGGTCTGGACAGTACTCATCGCCAATGTCGCGACCGAGGATGAAAAGCTGAGCACCGCGAAGTTCAGCGGCTGTCTGCTCGGCCTTGCCGGTACCATCGTGCTCATAGGGCCGAGTGCACTCGCCGGTCTCTTCGGCGCCGCCCGCGACGTGCCGCTCTGGGCGCTCGTCCTGCCGGTCCTGGCAGCGATCAGCTACGGCTTGTCCGCAACCTATGGCAAGCGCTTCCGCAGTCTCGCGCCGCCGGTGACCGCCGCGGGACAATTGACCGCATCGACGCTCGTCATGCTGCCGGTCGCGATCCTTGTCGACATGCCATGGACCATGCCGGTGCCGCCGCTCACGACCGTGCTCGCGATCCTCGGACTGGCGCTGGTGTCCACCGCCTATGGCTATATCCTGTTCTTCCGAATCATGGCCGAAGCGGGCGCTACCAACACGTCGCTGGTAACGCTGTTGGTCCCGCCAAGCGCGATCCTGCTCGGTTATCTCTTCCTGGGAGAAACGCTGCAGGCGGCCGACGTCGGCGGCATGCTTCTCATCGCAGCCGGCCTGGCGATCCTGGATGGACGTATCCTGAAGCTCGGATATTCCGCCGGAAGGTAACCGCTCCGCAGGCGCTGCGCGCCCCCGCACAGTGGGCGCCGATGCACTGATTCATCGTCTTTCACGCCCTCACGCAGCATTACAGATGTTTACATTAACGTCCCGGCAGGAATTGTGAATAAAATGTGGCATTCGAAATTACCGGGTACTTTCAGCAATTTAGATGCTTCCATCAGAAAATTCGGCGTCTGCAGTTTCGCAGTGCAGCACAAGTTTCGCTTTCGTACGCCGCTTTTTCGCCCTATGTTTTACCCGTCAACGCAGGGAGGATCAGCTTATGGGACTTACACACTCGTTGAACGTCCTTATGATCAGTGCAGCGTTCGCATTCGTGGCCGTAATGCTTTTCGTGTGAGCCAGGGCCAGCGACAGTCCAGCCGAAACGGGACTTTAATTTCCGGAAAATCCATTTTGCAGCAAAGGATGTCTGACAGGCCGCTCGGGCGCAATTAGACAGGCTGCAACATTCCGAAAGCCCATGAATGCAGCGGCGTTCATGGGCTTTCGAGCGTCACGCACTCACGACCGCCCGAACGGAGCGGCCCGTGTCGACCGAGCGAGTCGGCGCGAGTTCAGGACCATAGCCTATCAACTCGCAAACGGCGGTGATGAGCTGCGGGCGGTTCATCGTGTAGAGATGAACGTCGCTGACGCCGCGGCGGACGAGGTCGACGATCTGCTCGGCCGCGATATGTGCTGCCTCCCTGAAGCGCTCCTCCGGCTGATCGTCAAGAGGGCTAAGCCGCGAAATGAGCGACTCCGGAACTCTGGCGCCGCAAAGACCGGCGAACTTCTGAGCCTGTGTGAGATTGTTGATCGGAAGTATTCCCGGCACGATCGGTATTCCGATGCCGGCGCGCCGCACGCGTTCGAGATAGCGCTCGAAGTCGTCATTGTCGAAGAAGAACTGCGTGAGCGCGCGCGTTGCGCCATTGTCGACCTTGCGCTTCAACATGTCTATGTCTGCAGCGACGTCGGGGCTTTCCGGATGCTTTTCCGGATAGGCTGAGACGGAGATCTCGAAATCGCCGCGCGCCCGCAGGGCCTTGACGAGGGCGGCCGCATTCTCGTAACCGCCCGGAAAGGGCTCGTAGACGCTGCCGATACCGCCTTGCGGATCTCCCCTCAACGCCACGAAATGCCTGACGCCGCAGGCCAGGAACTCCTCGATGACCGCATCCACCTCCGCCTTCGTCGCGCCGACGCAGGTGAGATGCGCAGCCGTATTCCTGATCTCCATCTCCCCGATCATCCGCTTGACTGCCGTCAGGGAGCGCGCCTTGGTCGACCCGCCGGCTCCGTAGGTCACGGTGACGAAGGCAGGCGCAAAGACGGAGAGAGCCGTGACCGTCTGGAAAAGCTGCACCTCCATCTCGTCGTTCTTCGGAGGGAAATACTCGAAGGAAAATCTAAGCGCGCTACAGTCCACCGGATTAAGCGTCCGTCCGTTCATTCTCAAACTCCCCCTGCATGAAGACGCTGGCGCGGCCTGTCGGCAACAGTTTCGACCGCGCGCTGATCGCGCGCCAGCCAGATGGTGACGGTGAGTTTCCCCTCCTGCCCGCCTTCCGGCGCAAGATCGGCCGTTTTCTCGAGCGAAAGATTCGCCTTCTGCAGCCACTCGCCCATCGTCTGATGCGAGAAGCCGAGGCGCGCATGAGCGTGCTCGTCACGCAGATTTTCAAGCCCGTGCGGCGCGAAGTCGATGATCACGAGCCGGCCGCCCGGTACGAGCATGCGTGCGGCCTCGGCAATCGCCGCTTCCGGCTCCTCCAGATAATGCAGCACCTGATGGATCGTGACGAGATCGAAGGATTGCCCGTCGAGCGGCAGGTTGAAGATGTCGCCGTGGCGGATCGACGCCTTGGTGATGCCGGCCCTGTCCAGGTTGGACCGCGCCACTGCCAGCATGTCGCGGCTGGCATCCACGCCGATGCCGCGCCGGTAGATACCCTCGAAGAGCTGCAGGATACGTCCTGTACCTGTGCCAAGGTCGAGCAGGCTGTCGACCGGCTCGTCGCCGACCATCGCCTTGAGCGCGGCCTCGACGTCGCCTTCGGCGATATGCAGACGCCTGAGCTTGTCCCACTCGGCCGCGTTCCGGCTGAAATAGGCCTGCGCCTTCTCCGCGCGGGTTCTTTTCAATGTGGCAAGGCGGATTGCATCCCTGGCCAGAATTGCATCGTCGGCTGCGGCCGACGCGAGAAGCTCGCGGACCAGAGCAACGCGACGTCCCTCCTGCCGCAAGCGGAAATAGGCCCAGGCGCCTTCCTGATAGCGATCGATGAGCGCGACCTCAGCCAGCAATTTCAGATGGCGGGAAATGCGCGGCTGCGACTGTCCGAGGATTTCGGTAAGATCGGTGACCGTCAGGTCGCCGGCCGAGAGCAGTGCCAGCAGACGCAGGCGCGTCGGCTCGCCCGCCGCCTTCAGCACGTCGACCAGCGCATCCAAACCAAGCGTTTCCCGATCAGCCATAGCCTTCCCCATCAACACATAAAGATATGTTTATGTGATTTGCGGCGGCTGCGCAAGAGATTTGCGCAGAAAGGCAACAGAATGGCGCTTGAAGGATATGAGACGGGCGGGCCTTGCGGCCCGCCCGGCAGACAAATGGCTGTGGAGATTTCAGAACGCCTCGCCAGTCGGCTCTCCCCGTCGACCTCCTCGGCCTTGCCCCCGGGGTCAAGCCCGAGGATGACTGCGGTCAAGCCCGAGGATGACGGCGGTGAAGCCTGGCGATGGTGACCGGAGAAGCCGCCTTCGCCAGATATGCAGACTCAAAGAACGCCTTCAGCGATGCGCCGCCGCAATCGTATGACGATTAACGCGTCAGACGTTTGTAGGTTACCCGCTTCGGGTTGACCGAGTCCGGGCCGAGGCGGCGGATCTTGTCCTTTTCATAATCTTCGAAATTGCCTTCGAACCATTCGACATGGCTGTCGCCCTCGAAGGCGAGGATATGCGTGGCAAGGCGGTCGAGGAACATGCGGTCGTGGCTGATGATGACCGCGCAGCCCGCGAAGTTCTCCAGCGCATCTTCGAGCGCCGCCAGCGTCTCGGTGTCGAGGTCGTTGGTCGGTTCGTCGAGCAGGACGACGTTGCCGCCGGACTTCAGCATCTTGGCGAGGTGCACACGGTTGCGCTGGCCGCCGGAAAGCGTGCCGACCTTCTGCTGCTGATCGCCGCCCTTGAAGTTGAAGGCCGAGCAATAGGCTCGCGAATTGACCTCATGCTTGCCGAGCCTGATGACATCGTTGCCGCCCGAGATTTCCTCCCAGACCGTCTTGTTCGCGTCGAGCGCATCGCGGCTCTGGTCCACATAGGCGAGCTGCACGCTGTCGCCGATGCGGATAGAACCCTCGTCCGGCTGCTCCTGGCCGGTGATCATGCGGAAAAGCGTCGTCTTGCCGGCGCCGTTCGGGCCGATGACGCCGACGATGCCGCCCGGCGGCAGCTTGAAGCTCAAGCCTTCGATCAGCAGCTGATCTTCATAGCCCTTGGAAAGATTCTCCGCTTCGATGACGACCTGCCCCAGGCGCTCCCCGACGGGAATGATGATCTGCGCGTCGCCCGGGCGCCGGTCCGCGGCCGCCTTGACCAACTCGTCATAGGCGCGGACACGGGCCTTTGACTTCGCCTGGCGAGCCTTCGGGCTCGAGGAGATCCACTCCTGCTCGCGGCTGATCGCCTTCTGGCGGGCAGCTTCCTCGCGTCCTTCCTGCGCCATGCGCTTGGCCTTGGACTGCAGATAGGCGGAATAGTTGCCCTCATAGGGAATGCCCCGGCCGCGGTCGAGCTCGAGAATCCAGCCGGTGACGTTGTCGAGGAAGTAGCGATCGTGCGTGACCATCAGCACTGCGCCCGGATACTCGCGCAGGTGCTTCTCGAGCCAGGCGATCGTTTCCGCGTCGAGATGGTTGGTCGGCTCGTCGAGCAGAAGCAGCTCGGGCTGCGACAACAGGAGCTTGCACAGCGCCACGCGCCGCTTCTCGCCGCCGGAGAGATTGGTGACCTCGGCATCGCCCGGCGGACAACGCAACGCTTCCATCGCCATTTCCACCTGGCTGTCGAGGTCCCAGAGGTTCTGGCTGTCGATGACGTCCTGGAGCTTGGCGCCTTCTTCCGCCGTCTCGTCGGAATAGTTCATCATCAGCTCGTTATAGCGATCGAGGATGGCCTTCTTGGCAGCCACCCCTTCCATCACGTTGTCGAGCACGTTCTTCTGGGGGTCGAGCTGCGGTTCCTGTGCGAGATAGCCGACCCTCGCACCTTCGGCGACCCAGGCTTCGCCGGTATATTCGGTATCAAGACCCGCCATGATGCGGAGGACGGTCGACTTCCCGGCGCCGTTCGGGCCGAGAATGCCGATCTTCGCGTCCGGATAGAAGGAGAGATGGATGTTCTCGAGGACCTTCTTGCTGCCATAGGCCTTGTTGAGCCCGGCCATGTGATAGATGAATTGACGTGCCATAAAGGATTGCTCCGCATCGGAAGGGAATTTTGCCCGCTATGTAGGCGAATTATGATGGCGGGGCAACGCCAAAGGCCCTTTCCTCGACGCTCCCCGCCGCTCCCGAATGCGCGTGCCCGATCAGCCCCGGCCGGCAGCGTCAGCGATCCCCTTTGCGCATTTGAACTCCGTCGGTCCTGCCGCCTGGATCAGATCCCGCAGTTCGACCTTGCCCGACAGGTCGCCCGAAAGCCCGACCGTAAGCCCGGTGATCACGTCGCGGCCGTTCACCGACTGGCAACGCATGCGCACCCGGTCGCCGGCCCCTGCCCCGAAGCTCCGGTCGAAGGCCTGCTTGATCTGCTTTTCGTCGAGTTCCTCGCCGATCCGATCGGCGAAAAGCGCGCGTACGGCCGAGCGGTTGAGCTCCTCCAGAAGCCGGAGCTGCAGCGTGAAGTAGTCCTCGGCGTCTGCCGTCTGGCACGTCCCGTTGCGCAGCCATTGGTGACGGTCCAGGCCGGACTTGACGCCCGGCATGGCGACGAGCAGGCGCTTGGCCGTCTCGTCACCCACGGCGACCTCCGGCAGTTCCAGCCATTCGCCCTTGCGGTCGCGCGCCTTGAGATCCGCTTCCACGCCGCAATAGCTTTTCTTGAGCGGCCACAGGCCGTGAAGCGAGAAATTGGTCGCGTCGAAGCGCTCCGCCGTCTGGTCGACACACTCCTTGCGATCAGGCCGCGTCTCGCAGAATCCCGGCTGCCAGCTGACAGCGAGGACATATTCCGTCTTTCCCGCGCCCGTCTCGGCCTCGCCCGCCGAGCTCTCCTGAGCCACGGCGAGGGGCGCGCTGGCCAAGCCCAACGCCAGCGCCGCCAACCTCATCAGATGTACTATCGCGCTTGTCTGCATTGCCCCAAACCCTCCAAAGGAAACAAAACAGGAACAAATAACACCATATACGGGAAAACTGCAACCCTGAATCGGCATCCGCAGATTCGTTGTGATCTCATGCGCAACGAGCAACAAGCTGCGATTGCCTTTCCCACCCAAATCGATTTGATATCCGCACGGCATCCGCAAGTGGGGAGAGCGCATGGCATGTTCGGGCAGGTGAGGACGCATCAAAGCCCGACCGGCGCGACGCTCGGCTGGCGCCATGTCGGCGCCGCCGGCGAACCGCAAGGCATTCTCGTCATCAGCCACGGCCTTGCCGAGCATTCCGGCCGCTATGCCCGCTTTGCCGAAAGCATGGCCGCCCACGGTTTCCATGTGTACGCTCATGACCACCGCGGCCATGGCACGAGCCGCGCTCCCGACGCGCCTCTCGCCACGTTTGCGCAGCGCGAAGGTGCGGCGAAGGTCGTCGCGGACCTCCGCGCGCTCCGTCATATGGCGGTCGCCGGCCATCCCGGCCTGCCGGTCGTACTGTTCGGCCATTCGATGGGCGGCCTGATCGCGCTGAACGCCGCCGAGACCGATCCGGAACTCTACGACGCGCTTGCTGTCTGGAACTCCAATTTCCGGCCGGGTCTTGCCGGACGGGGGGGCCAGCTGCTGCTGGCGGTCGAGAAGATGCTGAAGGGATCGGACGTGCCGAGCCCGCTCGTAACCAGACTCACCTTCGGCGCCTGGAGCACGAGTGTCACCGACCGGAAGACCGATTTCGACTGGCTGTCGCGCGATGAAGGCGAGGTCGCCAGATATATCTCCGATCCGCTCTGCGGCTTCGACCCGACCGTATCGCTGTGGCTCGACGTCTTTGCCTTCGCCTTTGCGGGCGCCCGCCGCGACCGGCTGTCGCGGCTGCCGCCGGGCCTGCCGGTCCACCTCGTCGGCGGCAGCGCCGACCCATCCACCTTCAACGGCGAAGCCGTTCGCTGGCTGGGGAACCGCCTGAAAGCGCGGGGCATGACGGATGTCACGATCGCGATTCAAGAGGGCATGCGCCACGAAACGCTCAACGAGATCGGCCGGGAAAAGGCGACAGAGGAATTCGCCGCCTGGTGCCTCAAGGCAGTCCGGGGGAAGCGTCAGGCTTCATGAGCGAATTCTCCCTTTCCAAGGCGGCGATCGACCACAACCGTATCTCCTACGGTCTGACGCTGATGGTCCTTTCGGTGTTGCTTTCGCCGCTGATCGACATCTTCTCGAAGCTCGCCATCGCGACGGTGCCCTCGGCCGAGATCACGGCGGCCCGCTTCCTCCTGCAGATCGTCTTCATCCTGCCGATCGTCCTTCTGCGCGGCACGCTTTTCGATCTCACATGGCGCAAGAGTGCGCTGCATGCGCTGCGCGGCGGCCTTCTCGTGGTGACCATGCTTTCCTTCATCACCACGCTGAAGGTCATGGAGGTGGCCGATGCGATCGCCATTTTCTTCGTGGAACCGATCATCCTCACCATTCTCGGCAGCATATTCCTGAAGGAGACGATCGGCTGGCGCCGCTATACGGCCTGCGCCGTCGGCTTCCTCGGTGCGCTGCTCGTCATCCAGCCGAGCATGCAGCAGGTCGGCCCGATTGCGCTTCTGCCGATCGTCGCCGCCTTCGGCCTCGCCTTTTTCCTGCTCGTGACACGGATGGTCGCGCAGAACGAGGATCCCTGGTCGATGCAATTCCATGCCGGCATCTGGGGCGGTCTCTTCTGTCTCGCGCTGCTTTGGTTCGGCGAGGGCAGCGGATCGAGCGTCTTCGATCCGGTCTGGCCGGAAGGACGCGCCTGGTATTATCTGGCCGGGGTCGGCGTCACCGCGACGATCTCCGGCGTGCTTGGCGTCTATGCGTATCGGGCGGCGCCCGCATCGGTGCTCGCGCCGCTGCAATATCTCGAGATCGTGTCGGCGACGATTTTCGGCTGGCTCGTCTTCGGCGACCTGCCCGACGCGCTGAAATGGCTGGGCATCGCGATTATCATCGGTTCAGGACTCTATATCATCTGGCGCGAGCGGCAGATGCAGAAGACAGCGGGTATCGCGCCGGTGTCGCCGGCTATCTGACATCGGCGAAACAGGACAGCATTGGGAGGTGCATATATGAAAACGGGCGGACAACTGGTGGTGGAGGCGCTTGTCGCAAACGGAGTGAAGCGCATCTCGTGCGTTCCGGGCGAAAGCTATCTGGCGGTGCTCGATGCGCTTTGCGATGCCGACATCGAGGTCGTCGTCTGCCGGCAGGAGGGCGGGGCGGCAATGATGGCGGATGCCTGGGGCCGGCTGACGGGCGAACCCGGCATCTGCATGGTCACCCGCGGCCCCGGCGCAACCAATGCCTCCGCCGGCCTCCACGTGGCCCGGCAGGATTCTGTCCCGATGATCCTCTTCATCGGCCAGGTGCAGCGCGACGCCCGGGAGCGGGAGGCTTTCCAGGAGATCGAGTATCGCCGGGCCTTCACGGAAATGGCAAAATGGGTCGGCGAAATAGACGACCCTGCACGCATCCCGGAATTCGTCACGCGTGCCTTTGCCGTCGCGACGTCCGGCCGCCCCGGCCCGGTGGTCCTGACCTTACCGGAAGACATGCTGACGCAGAGCACCGAGGCCCCGGCCGCCCGCGCCTATCGGCCGGTCGAGAGCCACCCGGGCCCAGGGCAGATCGCTCACCTCGCAGAGCTTCTCTCTGGCGCAAAAAGGCCGGTCGCCATTCTCGGCGGTACGCGCTGGTCCGCCGAATCCGTGGCCACGTTCCAGGGCTTCGCCGAGCGCTGGCAGCTCCCGGTCGGCTGCTCCTTCCGCCGTCAGATGCTTTTCGATCACCTGCATCCGAGCTACGCGGGCGATGTCGGCATCGGCATCAATCCGGCGCTGGCAGGCGAGATCAGGGAGGCTGACCTCGTCCTCCTCGTCGGCGGACGGTTCTCGGAGATGCCTTCCTCCGGCTACACGCTGATCGACGTGCCCTACCCCAGGCAGACCCTGGTACATGTCCATCCGGATCCGGGCGAGCTGGGCCGGGTCTACCGTCCGGACCTCGCAATTGCCGCAAGCCCGCGCGACTTCGTCGCGGCGCTCTCGAACCTTGCGCCTGCGGCCGAGCCCACCTGGTCCGCCCGCACGAGGGAAATGCATGCGGCCTATCTCAGATGGTCGACGCCGCCGGAAAAGGGGCCAGGCGATGTGCAGATGGGCCCCATCGTGAACTGGCTGGAGGCGAACACGGGGCCGGAGACGATCTTCACCAACGGCGCCGGAAACTACGCCACCTGGCTCCATCGCTTCCACCGTTTCCGCCGTTATGGAACGCAGGCTGCTCCCGCTTCCGGCTCGATGGGCTACGGCCTGCCGGCCGCGGTCGCGGCCAAACATCTTCATCCCGATCGCGAGGTGATCTGCTTTGCCGGCGACGGCTGTTTCCTGATGCACGGCCAGGAATTCGCAACCGCCGTCCGCCACGAACTTCCCATCATCGTCCTCGTCGTCAACAACGGTATCTACGGCACGATCCGCATGCATCAGGAGCGCGAATATCCCGGTCGCGTCAGCGCCACGGATCTGACGAACCCGGATTTTGCAGCGCTCGCCCGCGCCTATGGCGGCCACGGTGAGACAGTAGCCCGGACGGAAGAATTCGCAGAAGCCTTCCTGCGGGCGCGTGAGAGCGGCAAGCCGGCCATCATCGAGATCAAGCTCGATCCCGAAGCGATCACGCCGACGCGGACGCTCAGCGAAATCCGGAAGGGGTAAGGGGTAAGTGCATTTGGTGGCCCGGCTGCAGCCGGGCCCCGCCTCAGCCCCGAATGTGCAATGTCTGCTGATAGACCGCAGTGGAGCGCGCGCCGGAGCGGCAATAGCCGAGCATCGGGCGCCGGAATTCGTCGAGAGCGTCGACCATGCTCTTCACCGCATCCGCAGTCACGCCCATCGGACCGATCGGAATATGGGTGATCTCCAGCCCGAGTTCCTGGGCACGCGCGGCGATGGCATCGAAGGTCGGCTGATCAGGCGCCTCGAAATCCGGGCGATGACAGACGATGGACTTGAAGCCCAGTGCCTTGATCTCGTCGAGGTCGTCGACGGTGATCTGGCCCGAAACCGAGTACTCATCGTTGATCTGGCGAATGTCCATGTGGCGTTCCTCAAGAAAAGCATTGCCTTGATTTAGGCCCGGCACCGGGCGGCGTCAATCGAGAAGGCGCCGTCAAGAGACCGCGAAAGCCAGCCGATAATCGCGCGACTGGCCGGGTTGAAGAGCAGGGAGTTCCCCGTTTGCGGCAAGCTGCGGCCGCTTCGCCAGGCGATGCGAGGCCGGTTCGATGCTGACGACATCGGCGCCGCCGCGCTGGCAGCGCCACATCTGCAGGAACGGCAGTGTGTCGGTCCGGAACCGCACGCGAAGTGCGCGTCCCTGAAGAAAGGGCATCGCGGTCAGCGCCACCTCCGACCACCCGTCGCGGCCGACTGCCGGGCGGCAGAAATGTGCACTTTCCCCCTCGCCGAAGCGCCAGGCAAGCGATCCGCCGTCGACCGATGGGCTTTCGATCCGCGTTTGCCCGCCGAGCAGCCGGCCCGCGATGTTCATGTGATACATCATCATCGGCGCGAACGCCGACGAACCGATGTTGACGACCCGGTCCGAAAGCGTCACGGCGCGCGCTGTCGCATCGACTTGCCAGAGCCGCTCGATAGCCGCCCGGCCGCCGCAGGCGAGATCGACTTCGGTGACGGCAGCGCAACGATCGCCTGCACCGCACATCTCGGTCCTGCTGACAGGCGTGCCGGCGAGAGAACCATGCAGGGGATAGTATTCGCCCGCGCGGCCTTCCAGAGGCTCGGGATGACGAATGTGCTCGGGACCGCAGGTGAACAGGAAGCCCGCGAGCGCGCGGTCGATGCGCGGATCGCCGTCCGAGGGGATCGCCGCGCCGGGCGACAGATCGACGCCGGCGACGACGAAGGCTGCGACGTCGAGTGCCGAGGACGGGTCGAACAGAAGGTGGCCCGGCGCGTCACCGGCGGCGTTCAAGGTCGTCCGCATTTCACCTCCAGAGAAGAAGCCCGGAATCAGGCAGAGAATCGATGATAGTCGAAGCCCCGGAACCGGGCCATTTCGGCGAGCGTTGCAATGGGCAGTATGTTGGCCTAACTAATTTAACCGGCTGTTCATGATGAATTCACTTTTTTCACATTAACGTCCAAATCGGTATGTACCGCCGCAAAGCAACCGCCATGAAGACAGGTTCCCTCGTGACGCCCGCGACCCGCACCGGCCTTTCGCTCTTCGCAGCACTCACCCTCATTGCCGTGGAGCTTGCGCCCGCCAACGCACAGGACGCCTATGGTGGCTATTGGGGCGGCGGCGACGTGATGCTCGTCACCCCCGAAGGCGATATTCTCGACTATATTCCCGGAGAGGCCGAGGCGCACGCCATGCGTGATCGCCGCGGACGCACGGTGCTCGTGGACCCTTGGGGCAATGTCATCGCCACCGTCGTGCCGAATGACGGCTATGGGCGCCGGAACCGGTACCGCGAATACGGCCGCGACGGCTATCCCGATCCCCGCGATCGCGGCTACGGCTATTCCGAACCCGGCGAGTTCACAGGCGCCGTCCCCGACTATCGCGATATTGCGCCCGCTCCGGTCGAGCGCGAGGAACTGCCGAACAGCCTTCCCTCACTCTCCAACCGCGAGGAGGCTGCCTACGACCCGCAATACGACGACCCGCTGGCGCAGCCGATGCCGCCGGCCATGACGGTGAAGGGAAAGTCGAGCGCGGAGATCGCCGCCCTGCAGGTCTTCCTCGACCGCGAGGGCTTTTCGCCCGGCGTGATCGACGGCAAGATGGGCTCCAACGTCACCAAGGCAATCGAAGCCTGGCAGCAGGCAACGGGCGAAACGCTCGACCCGAACAATACCGAGGACATCCTCGAGCGGCTGCGCTTCAACGGCGGCTTGCCGATTACGACCTACACGATCACCGCCGCGGACGCCGCCGGCCCCTTCGTCGCCTCCATCCCGGAAGATTACGCCCACAAGGCGCAGCTTCCGCATCTATCCTTCACGTCCGTGACGGAGATGCTCGGCGAAAAGTTCCACATGGACGAGGCGTATCTGCGGGAGCTCAATCCGGGCGTCGACTTTTCCATTCCCGGCACCACCATCAAGGTCATCAATCCGGGTCCGAACAAGAAGGGCAAGGTGTCGCGCATCGTCGCGGACAAGGGCCGCAAGCAGGTGCTCGCCTATGACGAGGCTGGAAAACTGATCGCCGCCTATCCGTCCACTATCGGGTCGGCCGACACGCCGTCACCTTCCGGTACGGTGACGGTCGAGCGTATCGCCTTCGATCCGGGTTACACCTACAACCCAAAGATCAACTTCCAGCAGGGCGCGAACGATAGGATCCTCCAGTTGCAGCCGGGTCCCAACGGTCCGGTGGGCACTGTCTGGATCGCGCTGTCGAAGCCGACCTACGGCATCCACGGGACACCGGAGCCGTCGAAGATCGGCAAGACCCAGAGCCATGGCTGTATCCGCCTGACCAATTGGGATGCGACCGAACTCGGCAAGATGGTGAGCACCGGCGTCACGGTCGAATTCGTCGACTGACGAGGCTTTGAAAGGCCTGGCCCCCGCTGCGGCAGGGGCCGGACGCGGCGGCCCCTGCCGCCTCATCACGTCATGAGACATTGTCATGAAAATCTCTTCTGCATTGGCCTTATCACAGGCGGAATAACCCCTGGTCGAAGGAACTGTCCGCGATGGCAACGGAGCGTGCTCTCCCCAATCTCTGGCATGCGACGGCACCGGCCGCTCCGCACACCGCTCCGCTTGCAGGCGACCTGACGGTCGAGGTGGCGATTGTCGGCGGTGGCTTTACGGGCCTTTCGGCTGCGCTTCACCTGGCCGAAACGGGAGTCCGGACAGCGGTCATGGAAGCGCGGATGATCGGCTTCGGCGGTTCGGGCCGCAATGTCGGCCTCGTCAATGCGGGCATGTGGGTACAGCCGGACGACCTGATCGCAACGCTTGGAGCAGAAGCGGGCAACCGGCTCCTCGACGAGCTCGGCAGCGGCCCGTCGCTCGTCTACGATCTTGTCGCCAAGTATGGAATCCGGTGCGAAGCCGTGCGGAACGGCACGCTGCATATGTCTGTCGGTGCGGGGGGCCTGAAGGAAATCCGAGAGCGCGAGGCGCAATGGAAAAGGCGCGGTGCTCCTGTTGAAGTGCATTCGGCAGAAAAGGCGCACGCGCTTTCGGGGGCCGAGGGCTTCACCGGCGCGCTGCTCGACCGCCGCGCCGGGACGATACAGCCGCTCGCCTATGCGCGAGGACTGGCTGGCGCAGCGATTGCCGCCGGCGCCGAAATCTTCACCGACACCCCCCTCCTTGCAGCCAGCCGCCAAGGCGATCTCTGGAAACTGAAGACCGGGCGGGGCACGGTCACCGCCCGTCACGTCATTCTCGCCACCAATGCCTATGGCGGCCTTGTCGGCGATGTCCCATGGAAAGAGTACCGGCAGGAACTCACGATCCTTCCCTATTTCCAGTTCGCGACCAATCCGCTGCCCGACAACGTGGCCGCGCGGATATTGCCCGAACGCCAGGGCGCCTGGGACACGGGGCTGGTGATGACCTCCTTCCGCATGGACAAGCAGAACCGGCTGATTTTCGGATCGATCGGCAGGCTCGATGCGATCGCCGCAGGCACACACCGGGCCTTCGCCGTCCGGTCGGTGCGTAAGCTCTTTCCTTATATCGGGGACTTCCGCTTCGAACACTGGTGGGACGGCCGCATCGGCATGACGACCAACAACCTGCCGGCCATGCATGTGCTCGCTCCCAACGTAGTCTCTGTAAGCGGCTACAACGGCCGTGGCATCGCCCCGGGCACCGTCTTCGGCCGCGCTCTTGCCCGTCACGTGACCGGCGACACGTCCGCGATCCCGCTTGCGGAGACGCCGATCATTCCGGATCCGTGGCGGACTCTGAAATCCGTCTTCTACCACGCCGGCGCCCAGGCGAAGCACTTCATCGACAACCGATTCTAGGGCCCTTCCGGGAAGGGTGTCGCGGTTTTCCGGGCGGAAGTGCGTGGTTTCAAAGTGTTAGAGTGGGATGCGGGCGGAAGACCGCACACGGTTTCCCATCCCGCTCCAGTCGCTGCGCAGGTCAAGCCGCGGCTTCATAGCCAGAGGCCGCATTTGCCTGCGCACGACCCGCCGTTACGAAAGCGCTGAGGCGCTGTGCGATCTGTTCAGCTTCCGCATTCAATGCCTGGCTGGAGGCATTGGCCTGTTCCACCATCGCAGCGTTCTGCTGCGTGATCGTATCCATTTGGCTGATTGCCCTATTGACCTCGTTCAGGCCCGTCGCTTGCTCGGCGGTACTCGATCGTATCACGCCGAAAACGGAACTCACCTCGATCACCTGCGCTACGATCTGCTGCAACGATTGCGCCACCTGGTTGACCGAAGCAACACCGTCATCGACCTGACCGCGCGATTTTGCGATCAGTGCCTGGATGTCCTTGGCCGCATCGGCGCAACGCTGGGCAAGCGCGCGGACCTCGGATGCGACGACCGCGAAGCCCCTGCCCGCCTCACCGGCGCGCGCTGCCTCGATGCCGGCATTGAGCGCCAGAAGATTGGTCTGAAAGGCGATCTCGTCGATCACGTCGACGATGCGGGCGATGTTTGCCGAGGATGCTTGAATCTCCTGCATGACAGAGATGGCATGTTCGACGACGTGGCCGCTCCGTTCCGCGTTGGCACGCGCCGCAGTCACCGTGGAATTCGCCTGATCGGCGCCTTCAGCCGTCTGGCGCACGGTACGTGTCACTTGCTCCACCGCAGCTGCCGTCTCTTCGAGGTTGGCGGCCTGACGCTCGGTGCGTTTGGCAAGGTCGTCCACGGCGGCGGCGATTTCCTTGGCGCTGAAGTGAATCTGGTTCGCCCCGGCACCGATGCCGCCGATCACACGCGCGAGTTCGGCGATCGCGTGATTGAAGTTCCCGGCTAGGTCGTTATAGGCTTCAGGCAGTTCGCAGGTGATGCGCGCGGTGAGATCGCCCGCCGAAATCCTCTCCAGCGCGACGCCGAACGTACGGGCGACCAAGGAGCGTTCTCCGGCAAGCACCTCCTCCTGCACCGCGCGCTGCTTCGCCACGTCGGAGGCATTCACATAAACCGAGATCGAAAGGTCCATGTCGAGGAAGATGCCCTTGACGAGGCTCGCAAGCATGGCGCTCAACTCGTCTGCCGAAGTCTTCCGGCGTGCGAGGGCGCTCTTCGGCCAATGCGCCTGCACGATCCGGCCGATCAGGTGTTCGGCGATCAGTGCGTAACCACCGATATACCAGCGGGGGTCGAGGCCGATCTTCGCATGGACCTGGCCTATCGTCCTGACCTTCGCTCCGTAATCGGCGTTGAAGTCGGCGTCAGCGATGTTTTCCCAATGACCGAGCTGGGCGGCCCTCGCCCGGCTCATTTGTCCCTCGGAAGGAAAGAAGGCGTTGGTTTCCGGCGTCTGCCTTATCTTGGAGTAAAGTTGGTCAAGCGCCGGCCCGAGTTCCCTCTGCAAGATCGGCTTCAGCGCCCGGAGCTTCGCCTTGGCGCGCTCATCCAGACCCATGAAGTTGAGGCGGCCGACAATATCCTCGTCACCGAGAGCTGCGTGTTCGGTTTTCATCCGCGAACTTCCCTGCGTAATATGCCCGATTGGATCATGGAAGTTTCGCAGCCGGTGCAATGAAAGTTGCCCGGAGAGCTTGAGCCACATTCATCGTGGCCATGCGTCAACTCGACATACGGGTTGACGCCTGATTACTTTCCGCGCTCGGCGTAGCGGGCCATGGTAAAGGAAGCTTTACGAGAGGCAGTCCTGCGACACATTGCGCATAGGCCAATTTGGCCCCCGCAGGAACCGCCGAACGTCATGCCGCCCGCGGCAGAGCCGAGCGCAGGCGAGACATCAGGGCGCGGCGTGCGGTCACCGGGAGCAGGTTTTGCACCTCGGCGGCAAGCGCGTATGCGTTTTCGCGCGCCTTGTCGAGATTGCTGACCCGGTTCGGGTCCATCATCTGCAAGGTGCCCCCGCATTCGAAGATTTCGCGATAGGCGACGCGCTCGACGATGGGCGTATCGAGGACCGAAACGCCGCGAGAGGCGAGCAGCGCCTTGATCGTCTGCAGCGCCCGCGTCGTCACCAGCGAATTGACGCGGGTCAGCACGACCGAGTGGTTGATGCGTACCCTCGCCTTCTCTCCGATCTGGCGGATGAGTTCCAGTATCTGTACGGCGCCCCGCGCATCCATGGCGCAGCCCTGGACCGGTATCAGCACGTGATCGGAAAGGCCCAGTGCCAGTGCAACGATCGCATCCTTGGCGCCGGCGAGATCGATGACGATGAAATCGGCTTCACCCTTGAGCTCGCGGATCTGACAGGGGAGCGAAGCCGGTGTGACGTGCGATATCACCTCGAGGTTGGCGACATGGCCCGATGCCTCGGACCAGCTCGTGATCCAGCGTTGCGGATCGGCATCGAGTACCACGACGCGGTTGCCTTGCCTGGCCAGCTCCGTCGACAGGATCAGCGCCGCGGTCGTCTTTCCCGCACCGCCCTTTGCATTGGCGAATGTGATGACCGCCATTTCTCTCACCTCGTCCTTGCTCGTTTCCGGTCCGCCCGGCTATCCCCGGCGCGCGATTTTCTTAATAGAACCTTGCAGAACATGGTTAACGAAATGGAAACTTTTGGCCCCCAAAAGTTAACCGGATTAGCTGTTGATTGCTTAGGCGCAGTAAAAAAGCCCGGAAAACATGAGTTTTCCGGGCTTGAAAAAATTAACGACGGCTCCCGTCAAATGCATTCGGCGAAGAGCTTCTTAGCAGCATCGAGCGTCAGTTCGACGGGATTGCCGCCGGCCGTCGGATCGACGATCGCCATCTCGGCCATCTCGCCGATACGGTCCGTGCCGACGCCGAGTGCGGAAAGCTTGTCCGGCACCCCGAGTTCCTCCCGGAGCTGCAGCACATAGTCATAGAAACCGTCGAAGCCGCCCGCAATGCCGAGATAGGCGGCGGCGCGACCGATCTTCTCCTCGATCGCGGAGCGGTTGAATCGCAGGACCGGGGGCATCACCACGGCGTTGGTCATGCCGTGATGGGTGTTGTAGATCGCACCGACGGGATGCGACAGCGAGTGGATCGCGCCGAGGCCCTTTTGGAAAGCGACCGCCCCCATGGCCGCCGCGCTCATCATATGGGCACGGGCTTCGAGATCCGCTCCGTCCCGGTATGCACGCGGCAGGTATTCCTTGACGAGCCGCATGCCTTCGAGCGCGATACCCGCCGACATCGGGTGATAGAAGGGAGACGAATAGGCTTCGAGGCAATGGGCAAAGGCATCCATGCCCGTGCCGGCGGTGATCACGTCAGGCATGCCTACCGTCAGTTCCGGATCGCAGATGGTGACGCCAGGCAGAAACTTCGGATGGAAGATCACTTTCTTCACATGGCTTGCCGAATTGGTGATGACGCTGGCGCGCCCCACTTCGGATCCGGTACCGGCGGTTGTCGGAACGGCGACGATCGGCGCGATGCCGTCGACGCTCGCGCGGGTCCACCAGTCGCCGATATCCTCGAAGTCCCAGACCGGCCGCGTCTGGCCGGCCATGAAGGCGACGCACTTGCCCAGGTCGAGGCCCGAGCCGCCACCGAAGGCGACGACGCCGTCATGGCCGCCGTCACGGAACGCTTTCACGCCGGCTTCGAGGTTCCTGTCGGTCGGGTTCGGATCGACGTCCGCGAAGATCGCGCGTCCGAGGCCACCCGCTTCAAGAATATCGAGCGCCTGCTGCGTGATCGCCATCGGGGCAAGGCCGCGATCCGTGATGAGCATCGGCTTCTTCATGCCGAGCGCCTTGCAGTGGTCGGCAAGCTCCTTGATCCGGCCGGCGCCGAACTTGACGGCGGTCGGATAGCTCCAGTTGGCGGTGATGGTCATGCGGTCACTTTCTTCAGGTGGTAGGATTTCGGGCGGGTAAGGTTGTGGAAGCCGAGCACCGAGAGCGAGCCGCCCCGGCCGGTCTCCTTGACTCCGGTCCAGCACAGCGCCGGGTCGAGATAGTCAGCACGATTCATGAAAACCGTGCCGGTTTCGAGCTCACGACCGATCTGTGCGGCGCGCTCCGCATCCTTCGTCCAGAGCGACACGGTGAGACCGTACTGGCTGTCGTTCATCAACTCGATCGCCTCGGCGTCGCTCTTCACCTTCATGATGCCCACGGCCGGCCCGAAAGTTTCCTCGCGCATGAACTCCATGGAATGATCGACATCGACAAGAACCTGCGGCGCCAGGTAGGCACCGCCGTCGTCCTGCGGGAAGAGCTTCGGGTCGATCAGCGCCTTGGCACCCCTGGAGATCGCATCGGCGATCTGATTGCGCACGGTTGCCGCAAAGCGCTTGTTTGCCATCGGTCCGAGCGTCGTATCGGGATCGAGGGGGTTGCCAAGTCTGTAATTCGAAACCCAGGCGACCGATTTCTCGACAAAGGCGTCATAGAGCGACTCATGCACATAGATGCGCTCGATGCCACAGCAGCACTGGCCGGAATTGTAGGTCGCGCCATCCATGAGGGTGTCGACGGCCGCGTCGAGATCGGCATCCTCCATCACATAGCCCGGATCCTTGCCGCCGAGTTCGAGTCCGTGGCCGGTGAAAGTCCCGGCCGCCGCCCGCTCGATCGACCGGCCGCCTTCGACCGATCCGGTGAAGTTGATGAAGTCGAAGCTCTTGGCGGCAATCAGCGCCGCCGTCGTGTCGTGATCCAGAAAAAGATTCTGGAAAACGTCCGCCGGAACGCCCGCCTCGATGAAGGCGCGCACCATGCGCTCGCCGACGAGGATCGTCTGGCTGGCGTGTTTGAGGATCACGGTATTGCCGGCCATCAGCGCCGGCGCGACCGTGTTGATCGCGGTCATATAGGGATAGTTCCACGGAGCGATAACGAAGACGACGCCATGCGGCTCGCGCTCGATGCGCCGTTCGAAGCGGTCACTCTCCTCCACGACGAGCGGCTTCAGCGCATCGGCGGCGATCGAGGCGACATAATTGGAGCGCTCGTTGAAGCCCTTGAATTCGCCGCCATAGCGCACCGGCCGACCCATCTGCCAGGCAAGTTCCGGCACGACCTCGTCAACCATCTCGTTAAGGCGAGCGACGCCGGCAAGCACCAGCTTCACGCGCTCCTCGAGCGGGCGCTTGGCCCAGGCCTTCTGCGCGAGGCGCGCATGTGCCACGGCCTGCCTGGCCAACTCCAGCGGCATTGCCGGGCGTTCGGCATAAACCTCGCCATTGACCGGCGATATACATTTGATCATCGTCATGATCGTCTTCCTGTTCTCAATTCAGAATGAATTCCCCTCCCCAACCTCCTCCCCGAAATGGGGAAGGGCTTAACCTGCGGCACCGCTCCGCACACCAGTTGGGCCATGCCACTTGTGGAGGCATCGGCTTTCGGTAGGAGCGTGCCGCAACGTAGCCCCTTCCCTTGTGGGGAGGGGTTGGGGACGGGTGTTTACGCCCGTTCGAAACCGCGCGCCACCTCCCAGTCGGTCACCCGCCGGTCGTATTCCTGCTGCTCCCATTCCGCGGCGTGCACATAGTGATCGACAACCTCCTCGCCGAAGGCGGCGCGCAGCATCTTCGAACCGGACAGCGCCTGGGTCGCCTCTCTCAGCGTATGCGGAATCTCGCGCACTTCCTTGCCCTGATAGGCATCGCCCACGAAAGGCGCCTCGAGTTCCATCTGGTTCTCTATGCCCGAGAGGCCCGCCGCGATCAGGGCGGCAAAGGCGAGGTAGGGGTTCAAATCGGAGCCGCCGACGCGGCATTCGATCCGGATCGCCTTGCTGCCTTCGCCGCAGAGCCGATAGCCGGCGGTGCGGTTGTCCTTGCTCCAGATCGCCTTGGTCGGTGCAAAGGTACCGGCCATGAAGCGTTTGTAGGAGTTGATATAGGGCGCCAGGAAATAGGTGACCTCGCTTGCATGGGCGAGCTGGCCCGCCACATAGTGGCGCATGAGATCGGACATTCCATATTGCCCGTTCTTGTCGAAGAACAGCGGCGTTTCGCCGTCCTTGCTCCAGAGCGACTGGTGGATGTGCGACGAGGAGCCGGCGGCCGAGTAGTTCCACTTGGCAAGGAAGGTGATCGCCTTGCCGCGCTGCCAGGCGATTTCCTTGCAGCCGTTTTTGATGATCGCATGCCGGTCCGCCATCGTGACGGCGTCGGCATAACGGACGTTGATCTCCTCCTGGCCGGCGGACGCCTCCCCCTTGGAATTTTCGACCGGGATCCCGGCGCCCTGCAGGCCGTTGCGGATCGCCCGCATCACGTCCTCTTCCTTGGTCGTCTGGAAGATGTGGTAATCCTCGTTGTAGCCGCTGACCAGCTGCAGGTCGCGATATCCCGAAAGCCTCGCATCGTCATAGGACTGATCGAAGAGGAAGAATTCGAGCTCGCTGGCCATAAGGGCCTTGATGCCCATGGCTTCGAGGCGCGCCACCTGCTTCTTCAGGATGGCGCGCGGCGAATGCGGCACTTCCGCATGCGTGTGGTGGTCCAGCATGTCGCAGAGAACCAGCGCCGTGCCTTCCAGCCACGGGATGCGCCGGAGCGTGGAAAGGTCCGGCTTCATCGTATAGTCGCCGTAGCCTTTCTCCCAGCCTGTCGCCTTGTAGCCGGGAACGGTCTCCATCTCCATGTCTGTCGCAAGCAGATAGTTGCAGCTATGCGTTTCCTTCCATGCGCTTTCGACGAAGTACTCCGCATGAAAGCGCTTGCCCATCAGGCGGCCCTGCATGTCGACCTGGCAGGCGAGCACCGTGTCGATCCGGCCCTCAGCCACGTCTCTCTTCAAATCATCGAATGTATAGTTCGCGCTCATGGGAAGGTCCTGGTTCCGGTCTCGTACCGGTAGAAATTGTTCCGTCCGCATCCGGGGCCGCATTGCAGCCCCGGATGTGAGTTGCAGGGCAATGATCAGCTGTAACGATAGGGCGGCCCGGCCTTCTCCATCGTCTCGCGGTACTTCTTCAAAATCTCTACGACCTTCGCCGCGCGCGGGCTCGTGGCGGCAATTTCGTCCCAGAATTTCAGGGCCTCCGCTTCTACCGTCTTCCATTCCTCGTCCGGAATGGTCGTCAGTTCCAGCTTGGTGCCCTCGGCGCGCAACTTTGCCTCACCTCCCCAATACCAGTGCTGACGATAGTAATGGGAGGAGTCGATGCAGAGGCGGAACAGCGTCTGCAGATGCTCGGGCACCTCCTTCCACCGTGCGGAGTTCGCGAAAAACGACCCGCACCAGGCGCCGGAGATATTGTTCGTCAGGAAGTATTTGGTGACGTCCGCCCAGCCTACGGTGTAGTCCTCTGTGATCCCCGACCAGGCGAGGCCGTCGAGTTCGCCCGTCTGCATGGCGACCTGCACATCCTCCCAGGGCAGAGTGACCGGGACGATGCCGAAACGCGTCAGGAACTTGCCGGCGGTCGGGAAGGTGAAGATGCGCAGGCCCTTGAGGTCCGCAAGCGTCTTGATCGGCTTCACCGTTGCGAAGTTGCAGGGATCCCAGGATCCGGCCGAGAGCCACGTGACCCCTTCGACTTCGCCATAGGCCTCGGCCCAGATCTCGTTGAGGCCGTACTGATGGAACAGCGTCGGCACGTCGAGACTATAGCGTGAGGCGAAGGGGAAATAGCCGCCGAACACCTTGATGTCGACCGGCGATGCCATCGAGTCGTCATCGCTCTGGACTGCGTCGATCGTGCCGGCCTGCATGGCGCGGAACAGTTCGCCGGTCGGCACGAGCTGGTCGGCCGTGTAAAGGTCGATCTGCATCTCGCCGTTGGCGGCTTTGTTGAAAGCGTCGATCGCCGGCTTGATGACATGCTCGGCGAGCGCCGGGCCGGCATAGGTCTGCAGGCGCCAGGTGATCTTGCCCGATTGCGCACGTACTGCCGGGGCAGCAAGCGCAGTGGTTCCGGCCGCGGCGGCGAGCCCGGCCTTCTTCAGAAAGTCGCGTCTGTTGGTCATCGTTCGTTTCCCTCTGTTTTCGTTCAACGTGTACTTCTTCTCTGGAGCCCCCCATCGGAGGGGTACCCTCTTGCGGCGCGAAAGCGCCGGCTCCCGTCAGCCCCTTACATAGACATGATGCGGCAGCCACAGTGCGATCTCCGGGAACGCCGTGACGATCGCCAGCCCCACGATCATCACCAGGACGAAGGGGAGCACCGATTTGTAGATATCCGTCAGCGATATCTCCGGAGGAGCCATCGCACGCATCAGGAACAGATTGTAGCCGAAGGGCGGGGTCATGTAGGCGATCTGGCAGGTGATCGTGTAGAGCACGCCGTACCAGATCAGATCGAAGCCGAGGCTGCCGACGAGCGGTATGTAGAGCGGCGCGACGATGACCAGCATAGCCGTATCGTCGAGGAATGTGCCCATGATCAGATAGGAAATCTGCATCAGGATCAGCACTTCCCAAGGGCCAAGCCCCCACTTCTCCAAGAACAGGTACTCGATTGCCTTGACCGCCCCGAGACCGTCGAATACCGCGCCGAAGCAGAGCGCCGCCAGGATGATCCACATGAACATGCAGGAAATTCCGAGCGTCTGTTCGATCGTCTTGTCGAAGACGGTCCATGTCAGGCGTCCCTTCCACCAGGCCGCAGCGAGCGCGGAAAGCGCCCCCACGGCCGAGCTCTCGACGAGGCTTGTGACGCCCATCACGAAAAGACCCATCATCAGGAAGAAGATCATGAAGGGCAGGATGCCGGCCCGCAGCAGCTTGAGCTTTTCGGCAAGCGGGATGTCGCGCTCCTCCTTCGGAAGCGCCGGCCCCAGATGCGGCTGGATCTTGCAGCGGACGATCACATAGATCGAAAACAGCAGTGCCAGCAGCAACCCCGGAAACACACCTGCCAGCCAGAGCTGGCCTACCGGCTGACGCGCGATCATGCCGTAGAGCACCAGCACCACGCTCGGCGGCACCAGGATGCCGAGCGAACTGCCCGCCTGGATGACACCGGTAACCATCGTCTTGTCATAGCCGCGGCGCAGGAGCTCGGGGAGCGCAATGGTCGCGCCGATCGCCATCCCCGCGACGCTGAGCCCGTTCATCGCGGAAATGATGACCATCAGCCCGATGGTGCCGAGCGCAAGCCCGCCGCGCAAGCCGCCCATCCAGACGTGGAACATCTTGTAGAGATCCTCGGCGATTCCGGACTCCGAAAGCATGTAGCCCATGAAAATGAAGAGCGGCAAAGTGAGCAGCGGATACCATTTCATCAGCTTCATCGAGGCGGCGAAGGCCATTTCGAAGCCGCCATTGCCCCAGAGGAAGGCAGCCGAGACTGCGCCGACGACGCCGATCGCCGCGAAGACCCTCTGCCCGGTCAGCATCGTCATCATCATGGACGAGAACATCATGAAGGCGATCATTTCGTAGCTCATGCGATCGGCCTCCCCATCGCCCGGGCGAGGTCCTTGATGAAGATGGACGTCGCCTGCAGGAAGGTGAGCGCGACGCCGATCGTCATGACGATCTTGATCGGCGCCATGTAGGGCGACCAGCTCGAATAGCTGGTCTCGCCGTATTTCAGCGCATAGGCGGTGCTGGAAACGCCCCCATAGAACAGGAAGCCCAGATAGACGAAGAGCATGAGGATGGTAATCGCATCGACCGCAGCACGCGTGCGCGCCGTCCAGCGTCCATAGACCAGGTCCATACGCACATGGCTGTCCAGCTGGAGCGAATAGGCCCCGCCCAGCAGGTAGTACGCCGCCATCACGAACTGGGCCATTTCGAGCGTCCAGAGCGACGGCAGCAGCCAGGCCTTCGATACGGACGAATAGAGCAGAATGCCCATCATCGCGAAGATCAGATACATGGTCGCTCGGCCGACGCATCGGTTGAATCCGTCGACCGCGCGCACATAGGTTTTCAAGTATTCAGGCATCGCGGCGTCCTGCCCCGCGCGCGCCGTCAGGCCGAGGAAGCTCCTCTCCCATAGCTGCCGATCCGATCATGGGCTGCATTTCTCCTGTTCAATGTCATCACCGCGGCCTTGCCGCTCCCCGGGTCTTTTATTGTGCTGGAAGGGCCGCCACGCTCTTTGCGAGCAGCCCCGCCAGATAATCGGCCATGACCCTTTGGCCGATTTTATCGCGGATGAGGTCGTTGCGGATCTCGATCATGACGTTGGGCACGCCAAGGCGGATGCCGTATTCGATCAGGCTGTGCGTCACACCGTCAGCCGGTCCGTAAGGCTCGTTGCGGCGCACGTCGTATCCCGCCTCCCCGATCGCTGCGGCGGCAAGCATGCGCTCCGCGAGCCGGCTGTCCGAGTCGTGCAGAATGCCCAACTCGACTGTCCGCGGCTTGCCGAAATAGATCGGCGTGAAACTATGCATGGTCACGAGAACCGGCTGCCTGCCCGCGGCCTTGCGGTCTGCGACCGCACGCGTGACCGCCTCGTGAAACGGCAGGTAGATCTCGTCCACTCGCGACTGCCGCTCTGCCGCGGACATCGTCCTGTTGCCGGGCACCTCATAGACCTCGCTGAGGACTGGCATCGCCGCGTCGGACTCCGGCGGCCTGTTGCAGTCATAGGCGAGCCGCGAAAAGCGTTGGTGGATCAGCGTGCCGTCGAGCTTTTCGGACAACAATTGGGAGACCGCCAGCGCGCCGGGGTCCCAGGCGATATGGCTCTCGAGCGCATCCTTCGAAAGGCCGAGCGTTCCCAAACGTTCGGGCATGCGGTTGGAGGCATGCTCGCAGACGAAGAGGAATTCTCCCTTCGCCCCGGGATTCTCTATTGCGACCGGTCCGCCCTCTGCCTGCGTCAAAATTCCCGTCAAAACCGGCTCCCCAATGCCTCGTCAGACGATGATTATGAAGAGAATTCTTCACGAATGGGCAGGTGTCAATGAAAAACTGAAACGATCTTTTCAAAATTGCGATTGACTCCGATTGTGACAGCGATGTTTAATTTCTTACAAGCTGGCAAAGACCGGCCGAGGGGCGAACATTGAACGGCAACACGGCTTCCATGACGGTGTCGGATGTGATCAACGCACATTTCGCCGCGCTGACGCGCGCCGAAAGGCAGTTGGCGGAGACACTTCTCGAAAATTACCCGGTCTCCGGTCTCGGCTCGATCACCACGGTTGCCGAGAACGCCGGCGTTTCGACGCCGACGGTCGCCCGCATGGTTCAGAAGCTCGGTTTTCGGGGATTCCCGGATTTCCAGGCGCGGCTACACCAGGAGCTCGAGGCGACCATCTCCAATCCGATCGCGAAACACGATCGCTGGGCGGCAAGCGCACCGGGAACCCACACGCTCAACCGTTTCGCCGATGCGATCATGGGCAATATGCGCCAGACGCTCTCCCAGATCGAACCTTCCGAATTCGACGCGGCCGCAGCCCTCGTCGCCGATCTGAAACGCAAGGTCTATCTCGTTGGGGGGCGCATTACCCGATCGCTTGCGGACTATTTCTTCACTCATCTTCAGGTCATCCGAACCGGCGTGACGCAGATCGCCGCGAACCCGAGTTCGTGGCCGCATTACGTGCTGGACATGCGGCCGGGGGACGTCCTCATCCTGTTCGACATCCGCCGTTACGAGCAGGAGATGGAAACGCTCGCCCGCTTCGCCCGAAACCGCGGCGTCGAGATCATCCTCTTCACCGACCAGTGGGGCTCTCCGGTCGCCAAGTCTTCATCGAAGGTCTTCCGCGCCCGGATCGAGGTTCCCTCGGCCTGGGACAGTTCCGTCATGCTCCTGTTCCTCGTGGAGACGCTGATCGAGGCCGTACAGAGCTCGAACTGGGACGAAACGCGGGACCGGATGAAGGCGCTGGAGGGCCTGTTCGATTCCACACGCATTTTCCGCAAGCCGGTCTAGGAGGGCTCCGGCGGCTTGAAACTTAAAAAAGAAGGGCATTCAGGTAAAACTCGAATGCAACCGGAGCGGATCGATCCGAAGCCGACATCCGTGTCGCAGAAGGGACAAAGCCTGTCACATAAGCTTCATCGCATATCTTTAACTGCATCGGCGAAATTGACTGAAAACCCATAAGGAGAACGCCAGTGATTTCAATGACTCAACGTCTGCTCTCGCTCTCGACTGCCATGCTGCTCGCAACGACGGCAGTAGCTGTTGCCGAGCCGAGCGAGGAGCTCATCGCAGCCGCCAAGAAGGAAGGCACGCTAACGACAATCGCGCTCCCGCACACTTGGTGCGGGTACGGCGATCTGATCGCCGGCTTCAAGGCAAAGTACGGCATCGAAGTCAACGAACTGAACCCGGATGCGGGCTCCGGCGACGAGATCGAGGCGATCAAGGCCAACAAGGGCAATACCGGCCCGCAGGCACCTGACGTCATCGACGTCGGCCTCTCGTTCGGCCCCTCGGCCAAGGCCGAAGGCCTGATCCAGCCCTATAAGGTATCGACCTGGGACACGATCCCGGACGCCGCCAAGGATCCGGAAGGCTTCTGGTACGGTGATTATTACGGCGTCCTCTCCTTCGTGGTGAACACCGACATCGTCAAGGACGTGCCCAAGGACTGGGCGGACCTCAAGAAGTCCGACTATGCAAACTCGATCGCGCTCGCCGGCGATCCGCGCGCATCCAACCAGGCGGTGCAGGCGGTCTACGCCGCCGGCCTCGCAGCCGGCGAAACGGACGCGGCAAAGGCCGGCGAAGCGGGCCTGGCCTTCTTCGCCGAGGTAAACAAGGCCGGCAACTTCGTCCCGGTCATCGGCAAGTCCGCCTCGCTTGCACAAGGGTCGACGCCGATCATCATCGCCTGGGACTATAACGGCCTCTCCTGGCGCGACAGCTTGAACGGCAATCCGCCGGTCGAAGTCGTCGTTCCGGATTCCGGCGTCGTCGCCGGCGTCTACGTGCAGGCGATCTCTGCCTTTGCTCCGCATCCGAACGCTGCCAAGCTCTGGATGGAATATCTCTATTCGGACGAAGGTCAGCTCGGCTGGCTGAAGGGCTATTGCCACCCGATCCGCTTCAACGACCTCGTCAAGAACGGCAAGGTGCCGCAGGAGATGCTCGACAAGCTGCCGCCGGCCGAATCCTACGAAAAGGCCGTGTTCCCGACGCTCGACGAGCAGGCCAAGGGCAAGGAAGCGATCACCACCAAGTGGGATAGCGTCGTCGGCGCAAGCGTGAAGTAACTGCCATTGCGTGCCTCCCTGCCCGAAGTTTGGCGGGGAGGTCATTTTCCTCCGATGCCGGGACAGCCGAAAGCTTTATGACCACGACAACAGCAGCACCTCTGATCAGCAAACGAGCGATTATCGACTGGCTGGGCATTGCACCCTTCATGATCTTCGCGCTGATGTTCCTGGTCGTCCCGACGCTCTATCTCGTCACCGGCGCCTTTCTGACGCCGGCGGGCGAGTTCACCTTCAAGAACATCGCCGACCTCTTCACCCCGTCGATCCTCTCCGCCTACTGGATTTCGATCCGGGTGTCGGTCGCTTCGTCGCTCGGCGGCGCCCTCATCGGCTTCTTCCTTGCCTGGGCCATCGTGCTCGGCGGCATGCCGACGTGGATCCGTTCCGGCCTTCTTACCTTTTCCGGCGTCGCCTCCAACTTCGCGGGCGTTCCGCTCGCCTTCGCCTTTCTCGCCACCCTCGGCCGCACCGGGCTCGTCACCGTGTTTCTGCGCGACTGGTTCGGCTTCAATCTCTATTCGACCGGCTTCAATCTCCTGAGCTTCCTCGGCCTCACCATCACCTACATGTATTTCCAGATCCCGCTGATGGTGCTGATCCTGACGCCGGCGCTCGACGGCATGAAGAAGGAGTGGCGCGAAGCCTCCGAAATTCTCGGCGCCTCCACCTGGCAATACTGGCGCATGGTGGCGCTGCCGATCCTCTGGCCGAGCCTGCTGGGCACGACGCTCCTGCTCTTCGCCAACGCCTTCGGCGCGATCGCCACCGCCTACGCGCTGACCGGCAGTTCGCTCAATATCGTGCCGATCCTGCTCTATGCGCAGATCCGTGGCGACGTGCTCCATAATCCGAACCTCGGCTATGCGCTGGCGCTCGGCATGATCGTCATCACCGGCATCTCCAATATTCTCTATATCTGGCTGCGGATCCGCGCCGAACGGTGGCAGAAATGAAAGCAAGACGTCTCGGCGCCTGGATCGCCATCGCCATCGGAGCGAGCTACTTCATCATTCCGCTGCTCGGAACGCTGGAATTCTCGCTGCGCATGCGCCGCGACGCCTATTCCTTCGACGCCTACCGGTCGGTCTTCTCCGACTTCCAGTTTCGCGAGACCTTCGGCTATTCGATGCTGATGGCGTTTTTCACGATCATCTTCGGCATGCTGCTGGTGGTGCCGACGGCCTATTGGGTGCGGCTGCGCTTGCCGCAGGTCCGCCCGATTATCGAGTTCATCACGCTGCTGCCGCTCGTTATCCCCGCGATCGTCATCGTCTTCGGCTATCTCAGGCTTTACAACTCCTCGTCGATCCTGCCGCTGACCGGCTCCACCTCCGGCACCAACGCCCTCCTGATGTTTTCCTATATGACGCTGTCGCTTCCTTACATGTATCGCGCCGTCGACACGGCGATGCGGGCGATCGACGTCAGAACGCTCACGGAGGCTGCCGAAAGCCTGGGCGCCAAATGGCCAACCATTCTCTTTCGCTGCATTTTTCCGAATGTGATGAGCGGCGTACTCTCCGGGGCCTTCATCACCTTCGCGATCGTCATGGGCGAATTCACCATGGCGGCGCTGCTCAACCGGCCCGCCTTCGGCCCCTATCTGCAGCTTGTCGGCGCCAACAAAGCCTACGAGCCCTCGGCGCTCGCCGTCATCGCGTTCGCGATCACCTGGCTCAGCATGGGACTGATCCAGCTCGTGTCGCGCTTCCAGAAATCCGCTCCGGCCAAGGCTTGATCAAATGGCATTCCTGCAACTGACCAACATACAGAAATCCTTCGGCCCGGTTCAGGTCGTGCATAATTTCGACATGGGAATCGAAAAAGGAGAGTTCGTCTCCTTCCTCGGTCCCTCCGGCTGCGGCAAGACGACGGTTCTGCGCATGATTGCCGGTTTCGAGACGCCCTCCGGGGGCTCGATCTTCATCGACGGCAAGGACCAGGGCGCGCTGAAGCCGAACCAGCGAAATATCGGCATGGTTTTTCAGGCCTATGCGCTCTTTCCCAACATGAACGTTCACGACAATGTCGCCTTCGGCCTCAAGGTCGCCGGCGCCTCCAAAACGGAGACCGCGGCCCGGGTGAAGCAGATGCTCGGATTGATCAAGCTCGAGCATCTGGCGGATCGCTTCCCCTATCAACTCTCCGGCGGCCAGCAGCAGCGCGTGGCGCTTGCCCGCGCCATAGCCGTCAAGCCGCAGGTGCTGCTCCTCGACGAGCCGCTTTCCGCGCTCGATGCAAAAATCCGCATCTCGCTGCGGGAGGAAATCCGGCAGATCCAGCAGCAGCTCGGCATCACCACGGTGTTCGTGACGCACGACCAGGAGGAGGCACTGTCGATCTCCGACCGGATCGTCGTCATGAATGCCGGCCGCGCCGATCAGATCGGCACGCCCTTCGAAATCTACAACACCCCGGCGACACGCTTCGTCGCCTCCTTCGTCGGCACGCTCAACATAATCGAGGGCAAGGTGGCCGATCCCGCAAGCGGTGCCGTCACCATCGGCGGGCAGCGGATTTCGCTGAAAGAGCCGATAGCCGGGGCGAAGGGCGGCGACAGCATTTCGCTGGCACTGAGGCCGGAAGCGGGCTCGATCGCCGAGGGCGCCAGGGGCGATACCGCGCTTCCGGGGCAAGTCGTATCGAGAAGCTTTCTCGGCTCCGTCATCCGCACCAAGCTGCGGGTCGGCGAAGACATCATCTCCTTCGACATGTTCAACGACCCGGGCATGGCCCCACCGGTCGCCGGCGAGAGCGTCACGCTGCGTTTCGCGGCAAAGGACCTGCTCGTCATCCGCGAATAGAGCAGCCGGAACGAATTGTTCGGGGGCGTGAAATCCTTGGAAAATTCTGTCGTGATTTTTCGCTTTCACGTCGCAGCGCAGATTTGACGGCGGCGAAACAGCCGCTATAGTCGCAGGCGTTCTCAGGGCGGGGTGAAAATCCCCACCGGCGGTAGCGAGCACAGGATCGGGAATGGTCGGTGGTCGGAGCCCGCGAGCGCTTTGCATTTTCGTGCGAAGGTCAGCAGATCCGGTCGAATTCCGGAGCCGACGGTTATAGTCCGGATGGAAGAGAGCAAGCAGAAGCGTCGCCCCTCCCGAGGGGTCTTCGCGCATGCATGTTCGCCCGACGGGATCATTGGAAAAATGCCAACCCTGAAAGGCTTGAGACCATGACCATACTTTCCCATCCCTCCGCCAAGATCGCCATCGTCCGCGCCCGCTGGCACGCCGATATCGTCGATCGTTGCGTCGACGCCTTCGTCGCGCAGTGGACGAAACTTGGGGGCAGCGCCGCCGATGTCGAGATCTTCGACGTGCCGGGAGCGCTCGAGATCCCGCTGCATGCGCAGACCCTCGCCAGAACCGGCCGCTATGCCGCGATCCTCGGCACTGCCTTCGTCGTCAATGGCGGCATCTATCGCCACGATTTCGTCTCCGGCACGGTGCTCGACGGTATGATGCGCGTGCAGCTCGATACCGACGTGCCGGTGCTCTCCGCGGTTCTGACGCCTCACAATTTCCAGGAAAGCGAGCCTTTGATCGCCTTCTTCCGCGACCACTTCGTCGTCAAGGGCGAAGAGGCTGCGAATGCCTGCGCGCAGATCCTCGATGCGCGTGCGAAGCTCGCGCTGGTCGACGCCTGATCTGCTGGAACGTTGGATCGGAAAGGGGCGCGGCCGCTATCGGCCGCGCCCCTTTCATTGAAGCGATTGAAAACCCGCGCCGCCCGCGCTAATAAACTTGACTATATTTGGAAGGAATACTGCGGTCGGACCAGGGCGCCGGCAGGACCGAGAAGGCGACGATGACATTCCAGCCGCGCATGCAGAACAGGATCAGCGGGTTTTCGATCATAGGCGGTCTCAACCGCCGAGAGTGGAACGGTGTGATCGCGGATGTCTGGGATGTGGAATGCGTTCCGCATGCGGGCGGCTATTATGTCGCCGAGGACCCCCGCATGTTCATCGTGCTCGATGCCAAGGGCGGCGGCAATTGCAAGGTGAAGCTCGCAGCGAACGGCAAGGGTGCCGTCCAGAACTATCATCGGCAGGCCCTCTCCTATATTCCGGCCGGAATGGAGCTCTGGACCGATGTCGTCGACATCCATTACATCCGGCATCTCGATCTGCACTTCGATGTCGATGGGCTCGGCAGGCGCCTGAAGGAAGACCTGGACGCCGCGGCAATCGAAACGCCCCGGCTGATGTTCCAGGACGAACGCTTCCTCACGCTCGCCGGCCTGATCGCAGCCGAGTGCCTCAATCCCCAGCCCCTCCACGATCTTTACGGCGACGGCCTTACGGTGGCGCTTTTCATCGATCTCATGAAGATCGGCAAGCGCAGCGGCCGCAAGCGCAGCCAGCTTGCGGCGTGGCAGTTGCGGCGGGCCGTCGACTTCATCGAGGAGAATTTTGCCCGCAACGTCCGGCTCGAGGAACTCGCCGACCTCACCGGCCTCTCCCAGTCGCATTTCAGCCATGCCTTCAAGGCCTCGACGGGTGTAGCGCCCCATCAATGGCACATGAATGCACGAGTCGAACGGGCAAAGCAGATGCTGCTCAAGTCCGACGCCACATTGACGTCGATTTCCGCCGAGACGGGTTTCGCGGATCAGGCGCATTTCACCCGCGTTTTTCGCAGGATGGTGGGCACGACTCCGGCTTACTGGAAGAAAAGTCACACCGCCTGACGAGTCCGCCGGCACCACGCAATTTTGCCCAAAATCGTTCAATTTCCTGATATCGGGACAAGCGCGGCCAGAATAGTTGATCTAGACACTCATCTTATCGTTGACAGTGCCGGTCACGCGGGGCAACGGCGGGGCCGGCCGATTTCGGGGCACGAATGAGATGAAGTGCAGGATTCGCGGGGCGCATCTGAAGACTCTTTTGGCGAGCGGAGCGGCGCTCGCGCCGCTGATGATGAGCGGAATGGCGCTGGCGCAGGAGGGAAGCGCCACACAGCTTGAGCGAATCGTCGTCGAGGGCGGCAATGGGGCGGGAGCTACCGCGACCGGACCAGTGGACGGCTACGTCGCAAAGGCGACCGCGACCGGGTCGAAGACCGCCACGCCGCTCAACGAAATCCCCCAGTCGGTCTCCGTCGTCGGGCGTGAGGAACTGGACGATCGCGCCGTGGTCAACAAGGTCGATGAAGCATTGCGCTATACGCCGGGCGTCCTGTCGGCACCGTTCGGCACCGATCCGGACACGGACTGGTTCTACATCCGCGGCTTCGATGCGGCACAGACAGGCCTCTTCCTCGACAGCCTGCCACTCTTCAGCTTCGCCTTCGGCAACTTCCAGATCGACCCCTTCATGCTGGAGCGGATAGAGGTGCTCAAAGGGCCTGCCTCCGTCATCTACGGCGGGTCCAATCCGGGCGGCATCATCAACCTGATCAGCAAACGGCCGCTTGACGAGCCGCTGTACTACACCGAGGCCGGCATCAACAGCAACGGCAACGCCTTCACCGGCTTCGACGTCAGCGACAAGCTGAACGATGACGGAACGGTTCGCTACCGCCTCACCGGCAAGGTTGCCGGCGGCGACAACTATTCGGACTATTCCGAAGACCTGCGCGGCTTCATCCTTCCTCAGGTAACCTATGCGCCTGATGACGCAACCAGCCTGACCGTCTTCGGCCTGCTTCAGGGCCTCGATCAGGTCCATGTAGGCAACGGCTTCCTGCCTTATGTCGGAACCGTCGAAGACGCGCCCTTCGGCAAGATCGACCGCGACGCCTATTTCGGCGAGCCTGACATCGACGAGGGAAGCTACGCCCAGCAGATGCTCGGTTACGAGTTCACGCACGATTTCGACAGCGGCTGGACGTTCACCCAGAACGCACGCTACGCCCATCTTCACAAACACGAGAAGTACCCGTACCCCTACGGCTATGTCGGTCCGGGCTTCGGGAACGTAGAGCCCATCGCTCCTGACTACCTTCTAAACCGCATCGGTTTCGAGGCGACGTCGAAGGTCGACAGCTTCGCGATCGACAACCGGGTGGAAACGGATTTCGATCTCGGCGCCACAAATCACACATTCGTCGCCGGCCTCGACTACAAATACTACCGCCTCGACCATATCGGGGCGTCAGGAGGCGCAACGCCGATCAGCCCCACCGACCCGGTCTACGGCGTGCCGCAGGGCCCGACTGCCGTCTATATCAATCAGATTTTCACACAGCAGCAGATCGGCATCTATGCGCAGGACCAGGTGCGCTTCGGCGATGGCTGGCTCGTCACCCTCAATGGGCGCTACGACTATGTCGATACGGACCTCAAGAACGGCGCGACCGCTTGGGCCGGACCTTCCAACTTCGGATATGACGACGGCGCGCTCAGCGGTCGTGCTGGTCTGGCATACGAATTCGACAACGGCTTCACGCCCTATGTGAGCGTCGCGACCTTCTTCAATCCGCTCGTAGGCTCACGCGACTCGAACCCTGATCCTGCGATCACCACTTTAGTGCCGCTGAAGCCTGAAGAAGGCTATCAGTACGAAGCGGGAATCAAATACGAACCGACATTCATCGATGGATTGTTCACCGCCTCGATTTTCGAGATAACCAAGCAGAATGTCCAGGTGACCGACACCCTCGGGATCTCCACGCAGCTCGGCGAAGTGCGCTCCCGTGGCTTCGAGCTCGAAGGCAAGATCAACCTCGACGAAAACTGGAAGATTATCTCGGCGTTCAGCTATACCGACCTCGAGATTACGGAAGACACCAATCCGTCGCTGCTCGGCAAGTCGCCCTATCTCATACCTGAAACGCAGGCTGCCCTGTGGCTGGACTACACCGTGACCAGCGGCGCGCTCGAAGGCATGAGCCTCGGTGCAGGCGTACGCCGCCAGGGCGAGTCCTGGGCCGATGCCGCGAACACGAAAAAAGTTCCGGCGGCGACGCTCGTGGATGCCGCTATCCGCTACGAGAAGAACGACTGGACGGCGTCGCTCAACGTCGCCAACCTCTTCGACAAGGAATATGTCGCCGGATGCCAGGGTCTCCTGACCTGCGGCTACGGCGAAAGCAGGACCTTCACGCTGAAACTCAGCAAGAAGTGGTAACGGGCGGCACTTCGCCCCTCAACCGCCTGCCGGCACTTCTCCCCGCAGGCGGCGAAGGAGACTCACGGCACTCGCCACCCGTCCCTTCTCCCGGTCAGAAGGAGGAGAAAGGCGCGGCAGCGGGATGAGGGCCGCCCCGCTCATCGATGGAAACTTTCATCTTTCCATCATGCAGATTGGCAAAGACTGTCACACTCAGCTGGTAGCAAGCGCCCGGCTTCATTCGTGCCACCAATCTGCAAGGAGCGTTTTGCAATGAGAATCTCCGTCACCACGTCCATATTTATCGGCTTGATGGCAGGCGTCGCGCTTGGTCCGTCGGCCGCGGCAGCCGAGAAGACGAAGTTCGAGTTCTGGTACGGCCTTTCGGGCGATCTTGGGGAACGCGTCCAGGATGCCTGCAAGAAGTTCAACGACAGCCAATCCGAATTCGAGATCGTCTGCACCTCGCAAAACGGATACGACGCGACCCTGCAAAACACGATTGCCGCCTATCGCGCGAAGAAGCAGCCGGCGATCACGCAGATCTACGACGCCGGCACTCTGGACATGATGCTTTCGGGTGCATTCGTGCCCGCCAGGAAGCTGATGGCCGACAATGGCTACACCATCGACTGGAACAATTATTTCGGCGGCATCGCCAATTATTATGCGACCGCCAAGGGAGAATTGAACTCCTTCCCGTTCAATTCCTCGACTGCGATGTTTTACTACAACGTCGACGCCTTCCAGAAGGCCGGCATCGACTTCAAGCCGGACACCTGGGAACAGGTCGAGCAAGCGGCCCGCAAACTCAAGGCAGCCGGATACGAATGCCCGCTCGCCTTCAACTTCGATACCTGGCAGCTCATGGAGCAGTTCTCGGCCATTCACAACCAGCCGCTTGCCACCAAGGCGAATGGTTACAATGGGCTGGATGCCGAACTGGTCGTCAACAAGACCAAGTTCGTGGACCACGTGAAGTTCTTCAAAAAAATGGCCGACGAGAAGCTCTTCGTGGTCAAGACCAAGCAGCTCGGCATGGATCTTGTCCCAGCCTTCACGTCGCAGACCTGCCAGATGATACAGACCTCGATCGCCGACCATGGCACCATCGGCAAGTCCCTTCCCGAGGGTGTGAAGTGGGATGTTGCCATGTTGCCCGTATGGAACGGCACGGAGCGGCAGAACTCTCTCGTCGGCGGTGCGTCGCTGTGGGTGCTCGCCGGTCGTCCGGAAGCGGAATACAAGGGTGCGGCTGCCTTCCTCAATTTCCTTGCGACGCCCGAAATGACCGAGTGGTGGTCTACGGTAACGGGATACATCCCGGTGACCAAGACCGGTTTTGACGCGATGAAGTCCAACGGGTTCTACGACAAGGCACCCTACAAGGGGCGCGAACTCGCCATCGAGAGCCTGTCCTTCACCCCAACCTCGGAGAACACCCGCGGCATTCGTCTTGGCGGCTTCACGCAGATCCGCAAGGAATTCGCGACCGCCCTCGAAGCGATCTTTATGCAGAATGCAGACGTGCAGGCGGAACTCGACAACGCCGTTGGCCGCAGCAATGCCGTTCTGCGTCGTTTCGAGAAGACCTACGCCGGACAGACGCTGAACTAACCTGATCCGACCCGGAGCCTGCGTAGCATCGGCAGGCTCCGATTTTCTTCTTGCATCGGAAATCGACCCCATGGACAAGCGCGCGGCCTTTCGCAGCTGGTGGCTGCCCAGCCTATTCGCCCTGCCGCAGATCATTCTGATCCTGCTTTTTTTCTATTGGCCAGCAGTCGCCGTGCTGCGATGGGCGTTCACGCTGGAGCCGCCATTCGGAGGCGCCGCGGAATTCGTCGGCCTTGCCAATTTTCAGGAGGTGTTCGCCGATCCGCTCTACTGGAACTCCGTCGGCGTCAGCCTGGCATTCGCCCTCTGCGGCACCGTGGCCACCATCTTTATCGGTCTTGTTCTTGCGCTTGCGGTTGACCGGCAATTGCCCGGCTCCGCTCCGTTCCGGTTCCTGTATATCCTGCCTTACGCGATTGCAGGCCCCGCCGCTGGCATGGCTTTTCGTTTCATCCTGTCACCGGAACGAGGGCTGATGGCATCGGTCAACGCCGCTTTCCCGGATTTTTGGAACCCGGCCAAATACGGCAGCCACGCCCTGATCCTCGTCATCGTCGTGTTTGCTTGGAAATGGGCGGGCTACACCTTCATCTTCCTGCTCGCCGGCCTGCAGTCGGTCCCTCGGTCGCTTATCGAGGCTGCCGCCATGGACGGCTCTGGCCCTATTCGCCGTGCAGTCGATATCCAGATACCGATGCTGGCGCCAACGCTCTTCTTCCTGCTGGTCATCATGATGACCGAAGGTTTCGTCGGGGCCGACACCTACGGCATCGTCGCCCGAACGACGGATGGCGGCCCCAACCACGGCACGGATGTGATGGTGTACCGCATCGTCGAGGAGGCATTCCGCGGATTGAACTACTCCGGCGCCTCGGCCCAAAGCCTCGTGCTCATCGGCCTCATCATGATCTTCACCTTCCTCCAGTTCCGCTTCATCGAGCGGCAGGTTCATTACAAGTGAGGCTCACATGATACAGCGGACACCTTTCGCCAACGCCCTCACCTATGGTGTGATGATCTTCGGGTTCCTGCTGTTGATCGGTCCCTTCATCGTGATCGTGTCGGGCGCCAGCCAGACATTTCAGCAGGTGAACGCCATACCCTTCAGTTTCCTGCCGCAGGATCGCCTGCTCGATAACATGAGCACCGCCTGGACGCGCGCCAACCTGGGGACGGCGATGCTGAACAGCTTCGTCATGGCCGGCCTGGTCACGGTCGGCAAAGTGGCGCTGTCGGCGCTGACGGCCTTCGCCATCGTGTTCTTCCGAACCCCGCTCAAGGGCTTCTTCTTCTGGATGGTCTTCATTACCCTGATGTTGCCGCTCGAGGTGCGCGTGGTGCCCACCTATGCCGTCGCTGCCGATCTATTCCAACCCGTCCGGCTCCTGATTGCCGCCGTAACGGGCTTCGAACTCTCGGTCGACTGGAATCTTCTCAGTTCCTACGCCGGCCTCACGCTGCCCTTGATCGCGACCGCAACGGGAACATTCCTCTATCGCCAATTCTACCTGACCCTGCCCGACGAACTGGCAGAGGCGGCGCGGATGGACGGATCGGGTGCGATCCGCTTTTTCATCGACATGCTGCTGCCGCTCTCGCGTACGAACATGCTCGCGCTGACCACGATCATGTTCGTCTATGGGTGGAACCAGTATCTCTGGCCCCTGCTGATGGTGACGGACCCTCAATACAAGACCACCATGATGTCGCTGGTCGCGCTCCTGCCGTCCGAAAACGGCACCCCGGACTGGAACGTGACGCTCGCCGGGTCCCTGATCATCATGCTGCCCCCGCTCATCGTCGTTGCCGTCCTGCAGCGGTGGTTCGTTCGCGGCCTCGTGGCGACGGAAAAATGACCCGCTTTCCCCAAACAGAAATAGACAGAGAGGTCTGCGCTCATGGCTGACATCGAAATTCGTGCCGTGCGTAAATCCTACGGAAAGAACCCGACCCTGCATGGCATCGACCTCGCCTTTGCGTCGGGAGAATTCGTCGTGATCCTCGGCCCGTCCGGGTGCGGGAAGTCAACGCTCCTGAGGATGATCGCGGGGCTGGAGGAAATCACGGGTGGTGAGATTGCCATCAACGGACGGGTCGTCAACAGACTCGAGCCGCGCGAACGCGGCTGCGCCATGGTGTTCCAGAACTACGCCCTCTATCCCCACATGACCGTCGCGGGAAACATCGGATATGCCCTGAAGGTAGCCGGCATACCAAAGGCGGAGCGCCTGCGGCGGATCGAGGAGACAGCGAAGATCGTCGGGCTTTCCGATTATCTCGACCGCAAGCCCGCGGCACTCTCCGGCGGTCAGCGCCAACGCGTCGCCATGGCTCGCGCGATTATCCGCGAACCGAGCGTATTCCTTTTCGACGAACCCCTTTCGAACCTGGATGCCAAGCTGCGCGTCACCATGCGAGCCGAGATCCGGAAGCTGCATCAGCGTCTTTCGGCAACGTCCATCTTTGTCACCCACGATCAGGTGGAAGCCATGACGCTCGCCGACAAGCTCGTCGTCATGAACAAGGGCGTCGTCGAACAGGTGGGACAGCCGCTCGACATCTACCATCGTCCTGCAAGCATTTTCGTCGCGTCCTTCATCGGCTCGCCGGCAATGAATCTGTTCGATGCCCGTATCGACGTCGACAGCGCCTGCCTGGCATTCGCCGGCGCGAAGCTGCCGATCGACAGGAGGCTTGCGGCACGCCTGGGCTCGGGAAACGTCACGGTTGGCATTCGCCCGGAGCAGTGCGTCGTGGCGCCTGAAGCAAAAGGCGGCGTCGCGATGAAGGTGGAGTTCATCGAGGAGCTCGGATCCGGCCGCGTCATCCACTCGGAGCTGAATGGCCATCCCTTCGCCGCCTGCGTCGACGAGCAAACGCGCGTCCGGCCGGGCGATTGGATCAGCCTGGCCATGCCATTGGCGCAGCTGCATGTCTTCGACCGAGAGACAGGCCGAAGGATCGAGGTCGATCTGGATCCTCGCGCCGTCCCTGGCTCCGCCGGCCATCCGGCACTCGAAACCGTTTGATCCCCTGCATCCGAAGGAGAAACGCGATGAACGAAATCATATCCGCCGTAGGCTTTTGCAATCGAACGGGCAAGGGCGATCTTTCGAGCCTTGATGCGTCCTTGCGCGAAGTTGCTGAAACGGGAGCCAACGCCTGTGAAATCGGAATCTATGGCGAAGAAATCGTCAGTGGCGGCCGCATAATCGAAGACCGTGTCCGGCGCGTCGCCGACATTACGAAAAAATACGCCTTCAAGAAGCTCTCGCTGCATGGTCAGATCCTGTCCAACTTCATGGATCGCGAGCACCATCATCTGCAGAAAAAGGTCGTGAAGGCGATGCTCGAATTGTGTGACCGGCTTGGCGCCGGGATCCTCGTTCATCATTCCGGCGCGGCACAGCTCGCCCCCGGCAAAAGCTCCGCCGATCTCGACAGGATGGAACGCGACGCTCTCGCGGAAATGGCGGAGGTCGCAAAAGGATACGGGGTACGCATCGCGCTTGAAAACATCTTCACGACGGAAATCGGCCAGTACCGGCAGACGCCGAGCCAGGTTGCCGAAACCGTACGCGCGATCGGTTCCGACAACGTCGTCGCGCTTATCGACTTCTCGCATGCCTACATCGAAGCCACGCACCGCGGACTTGATTTCCGCGACGAGCTGAGGGCAATGGCGCCGGTGACCGGTCACCTGCATGTTCACGACAGTTTCGGGCTGCCCTATTCCATGACTCGCTTCTATCATCCGGCGGAGGCGACCGCGCTCGGCATCGGAGACCTGCATCTCCCGATCGGCTGGGGCGATATTGCCTGGGACGACATCTTCTCCGAACTGACCTTCCTTCCGGACACGACACTGATCATGGAAATCGGAGCCGAACGGTTTGCCGATCAGCAACCGGCATGCCTGGAACGCGCACGGAGTCTGGCCGCCGCGGTGGGACTGAGATCCGCTGCGTAGCGAGCGCGCCACATATCGCAGGCTTTGCTGCATGCCCGAAGCGAAAACACCCGGCATCGCTGCCGGGCGTCTCGCTGCCGCGCATCAGGGAGGATCAGCACGCGCCGCAGAATTCGCGATCGTTACTTCGCCTGATCCAGGCGGTCGATCGCTTCGACATTTGCCGCCGAAGGACCGTTCGGGTCGAATTCGGAGGAGAGCCAGGTATCGACGATCGATTTTGCCAGTTCCGGGCCGATGACGCGCGCGCCCATCGTGATGATCTGCGCGTTGTTGGATTTGGCCGCCCGCTCGGCGGAATAGGTGTCGTGGGTCAGCGCGGCACGGATGCCGGGCACCTTGTTGGCCGAGATGCACACGCCGATGCCGGTGCCGCAGATCAGGATGCCGCGTTCGTTTTCGCCGGCCGTGATCGTTTGCGCCAGATCGCGGGAGAGATCGGCATAATAGCCGGCATGGCTTAGGTCCCTGACTTCGAGGTCGCTTCTCTTGCCAAGGTGCGCGGCGATGACGTCGAGCAAGGGTTTGCCGGCGCTGTCGGCTCCGATCGCGATTTTCATGTCGTTTCCTTTCCGTGAGGTGTTGTTGCCTGACCCCGCGATGCTCAGATCGCCCGGGCTACGCGTTGCAAGATGTCGAGATAGCCGCCGACGTCCCAGGCGGAGCGGCCGATGAAAAGGCCGTCGATATGCGGTTGGAGGATCAATTCCTCGCAGTTCTGCGGATTGACGCTGCCGCCATAGAGCACCGGAACCTTCACGCCGAGCGCTCGCTCGGCGACTTCGGCGATGCGGCGATGACGGGCGTCCGCATAGTCGGCCGTCGCCGGTATGCCGTTGACGCCGATCGCCCAGACGGGCTCGTAGGCCAGAAGAACGGGCGCCGTGCGCGCCGCGCCTTCAAGAAATGCAAAGGCGCCTTCCACCTGGCGCTTCAACACCGTGTCGGCCTCGCCGGCCTCACGTTCTGCGAGCGTCTCGCCGATGCAGATCAGCGGAACCAATCCGTGCTTCACCGCCGCTGCCGTCTTCAGGCCAACGGTCCGGTCGGTCTCGCCGAAATGCTCGCGCCGCTCGCTGTGTCCGAGCTCGACGATGTCGAGATCGCAGTCCCTGAGCATGACGGGAGAAATTTCGCCGGTCCAGGCGCCCGCATCGTCCCAGTGCATGTTCTGCGCGCCGACCTTGACGCTCGTCGCCTTCAACCTTTCCTTCACCTGCCGAACGGCGGTGAACGGCGGGATGACGAAGCGCTGTACGCGCTCGTCGCGCGCATCGTCCGCGGCCGCCAGGCCATCGGCGAAGGCCATCGCCTCAACCAGCGTCTTGTTCATCTTCCAGCTCGTGCCGACCCAGAGTCCAGACTTGCTCATGCCTTCTCCAATATTTTCCCGTCGTCGATCCTGACGAGCCTGACCCCGGCGTCGCCGAGTGCGGCTGCGTATTCATCCGAGACGCCGCTCCCGGTCAGCACCGCATCGAACGCGGTGAGTTCCGTCAGGAAATGCAGCGCCGAACGGCCGAACTTCCCGTGATCCACGAGGAGATATTTGCGGCTGGCGGATTTCACCATCTGCCGCTTGATCTGCACGACCTCCTGGTCCTGGTGGAAAGCCGCCGTACCCTCGACCGCCGAACTCGACAGAAGGGCCACGTCGGCCCGCAGCGAACGCAGCGCCTCCTCGGTGACCACACCGAAAAAGCCGTTGAACTTCTTGCTGTAATGGCCGCCGAGCGCGATCAGGTTGATGCCCGGGGCTCCCGAAAGATCGGCGATGACACCGAGATTGTTGGTAATGACGGTGAGCGGGCGAACGTCCCTCAGAAACCCGGCGATCGCGCCGGCCGTCGAACTGTCGTCGATGATGATGCTCTGGCCCGGCTCGATCAACGTTGCGGCATATGCGCCAAGGCGGCGCTTTTCGCCCGTCGCGATCTTCTCGCGGTAACGGAAATCGCTTTCGAATTGCGGACTCGACTGGATGGAGGCCCCGCCGTGGACTTTTCGCAGCAGGCCCGCCTGCTCGAGATCGTCAAGATCCCGATGAACCGTCATCTTGCTGACGCCAAAGCGAAGGCCGAGTTCCTCGACGGAGGCCGTGCCTGCCTCCATCAGCACATCCATGATCGCCTGGCGCCTGTCTTCCGGTTTCATCGCATCGACCCGTCATGCACGGTCCTTTGCCGTTCACGGGAAACATAACACCGATATGTTATTTTTCAACACTCATGTTGGTATTTTGTTATATTTATTTGTGACATTTCACTTCGGACCGAAGCCCGTATCGATGTGCGGCTCCCAGAATTCGACGGATTCGCGGATCATCCCCACGACGTTGCGGTCGGTCGGTTCGCGCTCCCGGAAGGAGAGTTCCAGGCAGATTTCATTATCCGTGCCGCCTCCCCTCCTGACGGCCTCGAGCAGTCGTTCGGGCGTGATCCTGCCGTCCCTGTTATAGGCGGCGGTAAAAGGCCAGTGACCGCCCTTGTTCATGGACGACTGCTTGACGTGGATGATCGGCGACTGCCGCGGAAAGGCCTCTGCCCATGCATAGGGATCGACATCGGCCGGGTTCGGCGACGTCACGTCGCCATGGTCGATATCGACCATCATCCTCATCGGGATCGGCAGCTCGGCTGCCGCCAGACGCCGGTCGAGTGCCCTGCACTCTTCGATCGTGTGGCCGAACTCGCGGCCGACCGACATCGGCTCCCAGAAGACATAGGAAAGGCCCGCCGCCCTGGCGTGCTCCGCCACCTCGCGCCAGCACTCGATGGCGATCGCGATCAGCTCCTCGCGACGCGCCGGGTCGTGATAATCCCTGAGCGTGAAGATCGCGAATTGCGTGCCCATACCGGAAGCGCCGAGCTCGGCGGAGATATCGGCGAAGGTCTTGAACCAGTCGACATAATAGCGCCGGACGTCCGGGTCGGGATGTCCGAAATGATTGAGACGACCATAGGGACCCGTCATGCCGGAGGTGATTTTCACGCCGGTACGGCCGAGCGCAGTCCGAAATTGCCGGAGCGTCTTGTTGATCGTCGCCGCCGGCCAGCCGGGATTGACGAATTCGTGCGTGAGCTGGACATAACCGATACGGATCTTCTCGGCGATGGTGTCGATCAGGTCGTCCGCGTCGGCAAAGCGGTTGACCAGAGGATTGGTATTGAGCGACAGCGTAAAGGCCATAGCCGGCTCCTTGCTACCAGAGGAATTTCCGGAGGATGAAATCGGGCGCAGCGCCGTGCTCCCGGAAGAGTTGCCGGCGCTCCGCGTCCGACCGGTGCTCGAGAATGCCGGTGGTGACGAGCACCGAGCCTAGCCCGGCCGCCGCAGCCCCGGCGATGTCATGCTCGACGCTGTCGCCTATGGCACAGACGCGCTGCGGCTCCGGCCGCCCGAGAAAATCGAGCGCGAAGTCGTAGATGTCGGCAAACGGCTTGCCGATCCAGCGCACAGGACCTCCCAGCCCTTCGTAAAGCTCGGCGATGCGACCGGCGCCGAAGGCCGGTCCGCTTCGCGTCAGCATCACCTTGTCCGGGTTCGTACAGAGGCACGGAATGCCCCGCCGGGCGGCCGGTCCCAGCAGATCTTCGTAATGGGAAAGCGGATGGATATCGCCCTCGCTCCCCGCCAGCAGCACGATGTCGGCGTCCTCACCGCTCTCGGTGCGGACGAGATTCAGCCCCTTGAGCGGCGACTGATCGCCATCCCGGCTGATCAGAAGGCATTTGCGCGCCGTGCCACCCTCGCCTTCGGCCTCGCGTTTCAGGAGTCGCCAGGCAACCTCTCCCGAGGTCAGGAACCAGTCCCAGCTTCCGCCCTCGAAACCGAGTGCCTCCAGCCGCCGATCGTTCTCGGCCGAGCGCTTGCCGGAATTGGAGAGGATGATGACCCGCTTACCGGCCTGCTTGAGGCGGACAAGCGTTTCCGCAGCACCCGGATACGGTCCGCGCCCGTCTCTCAGCACTCCGTATTGATCCACGAGGAAAGCGTCATATGCGTCTGCGACCGCAGAGAGGGCGGGAATTTCCCGGACGACGCTCATAGCACGCCCGCCTCTTTCGCTCCGGAAAGCGCCAGGCGAGCGGCGCCGGCAGCCGCCTCTTCCGATAGCACCGGCAGGAAGGGAACCATGAGCCTTCGTTCTCGGATTTCGGTCCACACCCCGTTCTTCGCGCCTCCGCCGACGGTGCGGATCGAACCCAAGGCCGGGCTGCCGAGGGATACGAGCCGTTCATAGGCACGGCGCTCGACCTCCGCGATGCCCTCGAAGGTCGCCTTCAGGAATTCGGAGTCCTCCGCCGGGCGCGGTTCCATGCGCGGCATGAAGGCGGGATCGGCCACCGGAAACCGCTCACCGGGTTTCAGCAGAGGATAAAAGTCGAGGCCCGTGTCGGTGGCCGGATCGATCCTTTCCGAAAGCTCGGCGATCCGCTCGGCGCTGAAATGCGCCGCGAGCACCGCGCCGCCTGTGTTGGAGGCGCCGCCCGCAAGCCACATATCGCCGATCCGGTGGCTGTAGAGCCCATATTGCGGGGCAAAGAGCGGCCTGTCGGAGAGCATCTTCACCGTCAGCGTCGTGCCCAGCGCGCTGACGCCGTCACCCGGCCGATCAGCGCCGGTCGCAAGGAATGAGGCGCAGCCGTCCGTCGTACCCGCAACGACAACGGTTTCGCTCGGCAGGCCGAAGGCTTCCGCCGCGGCCGGCGAGATCGTCGCGACCGGTGCCCCCGCCGGCAGCACGTCCGGCAGGAGTTCGACGCGCGCCCCCGTCCGCTGGATCCACTCCGGCCAACTGCGGGCCACCGGATCGTAGCCGGTCTTCAGCGCGTTGTTCTCGTCGCTGACATCGTAGAGCCCGGTAAAATGCCCGGCGAGCCAGTCCGCCTGGTGAATGACACGGAAGACCTCCGGGAGCGACTGGAAGGTCAGAAGCTTGGCGAGGCCGGAGGTTGCGCCATGCGCCGCGCTCTCCTCCGGTGCATGGGCGGCGATGCGCTTGAGAATCGCCGGGTCGGCAACCGGATCGTTATACATCAGCGGCGTCGCGAGCGGCGCGCCGTCGGCGGCGACCGGGAGCATGGTGCCCGACGTGCCGTCAATGCCGATCGCACGCACACGCGACACGTCGATCGCGGCAAGCGTCTCCGCGAGCGCGGACCTTAAGGCCCTCCACCAGCCGAGCGGATCGCGATGGTCATCGGTAAGGGCGGCCAGTTTGGCCGCACCCGATGCGACCACTTCGCCCGCAGCCGTCATCGCGACGGCACGCGCGCCGGAGGTGCCCATGTCGATTCCGAGAACGAGACCGCTTTCCCCGCTCATTGCAGCACCTGCCCTGCCCGGTTCAGCTGCTGGCGATATTTTTCCGCGTCCCAGCCGAGGAGTTCCGCATTCTCCGCATCGGTGAGGTAGCGCAGCCTTGCGCCGGCCGGAATGCGCGCCGTCACGTCCGAAAGGCAGCGCGCCATGGCGAGCGCGCCGGCCGAAATTTCCTTGAGCACCAATGCGCCCTTGCCGGGAAAGAGAAGGAGCGGCGGCAGGCTCTCTCCGGTGCGGCGGAAACCTTCCTCGAGGGCGAGGGCATTCTCGCCCGGAGCGGCGATGACCGATCCCTTGCCGAGAAAGATCACGTGGTCCGGATAGAGGCTTCCTCCTGCGGCGATCCTGCAGCTTTCGAGGTCGGTCGCAGCATCGTGCAGCCGCTCGTCGTCCGGCAGCCGATAGGCGCTGTTGACCGAAAGACGCGACAGCGCCTCCAGGTCGGCGGAAGGCGCCCGCCGCACCGGCACGGCAAAGCGTCGGGATACCTCTGCGAGAAGACGCGCCGCTTCCCCGACCGTCTCGGCGGCGACGGCGAGCCCGTGATTTCCGAGCACCAGGACCGAGGTGTCCTCCTGAATCCGCTCGGCGATTGCCTTGGCGAGCGGCAGCCCCGGCCTGGCATAGGGAACGAAGGCGTAGGGAATTCCCTGAAGCTTCTCCCCGGCAATCGCCGCCGCATCGGCCTTGACGGCGGTTGCGATCGTCTCGACGCAGTGAACGTGAACCACCACCTTCTGCGGCATCAGCGCGTGAACCGTGGTTTCGATTGACGGTCTGAGGCCCGAGGGGTTCAGAGTCTTGACGACGAAATCCTGCGCCTTCTCCGTCGCCGGGTCGTCCCGCTCCAATGCGTCGAGCAGCGGGTCGAGCGCGACCGGCACCATCACGTCACGCTGACGGGCATGGGCGAGCCACAGGCCGGAAGCCTTGATCCAGAGGATTCCACCCTCCTTGATCGAGGTATTGCCGCCCGCGCCCTGAACGAGATCCGGGTCGGCGCCGACGCGCGCCGAGAGATCGAGAAGCGCTTCGAATTCGGAGCTTCGCAACATCAATTCTTCCTTCTCACGCCGCAGCCTGCTGACCTTCGAGCCAGCCGCTGAAGGCCCGCTTCTCGGCTTCGCTCATGTGCAGGCCGTGCTTCGTGCGCCGCTCCATCAGGTCTTCCGCCGTTCGCGCCCATTCGTTTTCGATGAGGAAGCGGGCCTCCCGCTCCCGAAAGAGCGGGGTGAACGCCATTCCAAGCTCGTCGAGAGAGGTGGCGCTGCCGATCAGTTCATGCGCCCGCGTGCCGTAAAGCCGGGCGTAGTGCTTGGCGAGGTCCGCCGGCAGCCATCGGTAGCGCGCGCGCAACTCGCCAAGGAACTGGTCGAAATCCGCGTCCGCCATGTCGCCGCCCGGCAGATGCGCGCGCGCCGTCCAGGCCGGCCCCATGCGCGGAAAGAAAGGTTTCAGCCGTTCGAGCGCGTGTTCGGACAGCTTGCGGAACGTCGTGATCTTGCCGCCGAAAACCGAGAGCAGCGGCGCTTCCTTGCCGGCGGCGTCGAGCTCGAAAATATAGTCGCGCGTCACCGCCGACGGATTTTCGGCATTGTCGTCGTAAAGCGGACGCACACCCGAGAAGCTGTGAAGGATGTCGTCCGGCGTCAGTTGCTGCTTGAAATAGCGGTTCACCGATTTCAGGAGATAGGCGACCTCGTTTTCGTCGGCCGTGACGTCCTCCGGCCGCCCGTCATAGGGAATATCCGTGGTGCCGATCAGCGCCAGGTCGTTCTGATAGGGGTTGATGAAGATCACGCGCTTGTCGGGGTTCTGGACGAGATAGGCTTGCCGCCCCTCCCAGAACTTCGGCACGACGATGTGGCTGCCCTTGACGAGCCGCACGCTGCGGCTCGAATTCAGTCCCGCAACCCGGCCGATAACGTCGTTGACCCAGGGCCCGGCGGTGTTGACCACGCAGCGCGCCTTCGCCTCCGTCTTCGCGCCGGTCTCGGTATCGGTCATCTCGACGTGCCAGAGGTCGTCTCGCCGGCGAATACCGGTGCAGGCCGTGCGGGTCAGAATCCGGGCGCCTTTCCTTTTCGCGTCGAGCGCGTTCAGCACGACGAGGCGGGCATCGTCCACCCAGCAGTCGGAATATTCGAAGGCCTTGGGATAGGCAGGCTTGATCGCAGCGCCTTCCGGGGCGGTGCGCAGGTTGAGCACCCGCGTCCCGGGAAGGCGCTTGCGGCCGCCCAGGTGATCGTAGAGGAAGAGGCCGAGCCGTACGAGCCAGGCCGGCCTGTCGGCGGGATTGTGCGGCAGCACGAAACGCATCGGCCAGATGATGTGAGGTGCGGATTCCAGCAGGACCTCGCGCTCTATCAGGGCTTCGCGCACCAGACGGAACTCGTAATATTCAAGGTAGCGCAAGCCGCCATGGACGAGCTTGCCCGAGCGGGAACTCGTGCCCTGCGCCAGATCGTCCTTCTCGCAGAGCAGAACGGAGAGCCCCCGCCCTGCCGCGTCCCGGGCAATGCCGGCTCCGTTTATGCCGCCGCCGATGACGAAAAGGTCGTATGTGCCGGTTTCGGAACTCACGTGCTTGTCTCCTGTCGTCGTCATGCGGTCAGGCGGCCTCGCCCTTGGGTTTGTCCTGATGTCCGTATGTGGCAAATCCCTTGATCACGCCGGCGACTTCCTCCTGCGGCAGGACCACCGGGCCGCCGATCAGGAGCGCGTGGTAATATTGCTTGGCGATCGTCTCGAGTTCGACCGCCGCCCACATCGCCTTTTCCAGGCTCGAACCGGTCGCGATCATGCCGTGATTGGCCATGAGGCAGGCGGAACGCCCCTCCATCGCCTTCAGCACATTTTCCGACAGCGCCTTCGTGCCGTAGCGGGCGTAATCGGCGACGCGCACGTCGGAGCCGCCGAAGGCGGCGATCATATAGTGACAGGCGGGGATGGGCTTGCGTGCGATGGCCAGGATCGTCGAAAACGTCGCATGGGTATGGACGACTGCGCCGACATCCGGCCGCGCCCGCATGATGTCGAGGTGGAACGGCCATTCGACCGACGGCCTCTTGGGCCCTGACCAGGCGCCGTATTCGGCGCCGATCGGCATGGCGACGATCATGTCAGGCGTCATCTCGGCATAGGGTATCGCAGAGGGCGTGATCAGCATCGTGTCGCCGTGACGCAGGCTGATGTTGCCCGACGTGCCCTGGTTGAGACCGATCGCATTCATGTGGCGGCAATGGTCGATGATCGACTGGCGCAGTTGAAGTTCGCTCATCTTCCTACCTCAGCACGGATTGACCGGCGGCAGGCCGGCGATGTAGCGGCGCACTTCCTCTGCGGCCATTTCCGCCGCGTGGGTCACGGTGCGCACCGACGCACCCGCGATATGCGGGGTGAGCGTCACGTTGGGGAGCTTCAGCAGCGGCCAGTCTTCGGGCACGGGCTCGACGGCAAAGGTCTCCAGCATGGCGCTTGCAAGATGGCCGCTGACGAGATTGTCGTAGAGCGCATCATAGTCGCAGAGCGGCCCCCGCGCCGTGTTCACGAAGATCGCCCCCGGCTTCATCTTCGCGAAGGTCTCCGCATTCATCATGTTTTTCGTCTCTTCGCTGACGCGCGGATGCAGCGTCACCAGGTCGGTGCGGGCGAGCAGATCGTCGAGCGAGACGTGCTCCACACCGGCATTCCGGTCTTCGGCGCTGAGCTGCACATAGGGATCGTGGACGAGCACCTTGGTGCCGAAGGCGCGGAGCAGCCGGACCACCTTGGTGCCGATATTGCCGTAGCCGATGACGCCGACCGTCATTTCGGAGAGCTCGCGGCCGGTGCGGTCGGCGCGGTAGAGATCGCCGCGCCACTCGCTCCGCCTCAGTGCCTCGTGCCCCACGCGAATGAGCCGCGTCTCCGCCAGAATGGCGCCGATCGTGAATTCGGCGACGGCGCTCGCATTCCGGCCGGGCGTGTTGACGACCCGGACTCCCGCATCGCGAGCAGCTTTCATGTCGATATTGACGGGGCCGCCGCGCGAGACGGCGACGAGCTTCAATCCCGGCAGGTCGGCCAGCATCGTTCGCGACAGGGGTGCAAGCTGCGTCACGAGGATTTCGGCATCGCCGATGAAGTCGACGATTTCACCGGGCTTGCCGAGATATTCCTTGAGGCCGTCCATGCCCTCCACGGCATAGCCGTGCTCCATCGGCACGTCCGGCCAGGGCAGTTCGTGCATGCTTATCTCATGCCCGTCGCCGCATGCCTCGACGATCTTGTCGCGAAAAACATCCGGCAGCATGAACCGGTCGCCGATAATGGCTATCTTCTTCATTGCGGTCTTTCCTGTTGTTTTCCCGTTCCGGCTGCGTGGGAGAGCGCATGCCAGACGGGTTGAAGCGCAAGGCGCGACTGCTTGTAGGCGGGGAAAAGCGCGTCATAGCGGCGTGCGAGCTCTGCATCCGCGGGTTCTGCCGGCCGATGGTGCGGCCGCACCCATTCGTGAACGCAATCGGCCATGCAGGGGTACATGCCGAGGGAGACGGCGGCGATCATCGCTGCGCCGGCGGCACCCGCCTCTTCGCGTTCGCTCGTCTGGACGCTGGCGCCGAGGGCCCCGCCAAGGATGCGGCGGAGTGAGGCGCTGCGAGCGGCGCCGCCCGACAGTCGCACGCAGGACGGCAGCGGCCCCATCGCGGCGTAACAGTCCCGCGCGGCAAAGGCGAGACCGTCGAAGACCGCGCGCACCATGTCGCCGAAGCCGTGATTGATCGTAAGCCCGACGAAGGAGGCGCGAGCCGAGGCATCCACAAAAGGTCCGCGCTCACCGGCCTCCGAAATATAGGGCTGGAAGAGAAGCGGGGCTTCCCTCGCCTCGGCAAGCCAGCCATCCACCTGGGCGAGCAGATCGCTCTTCGATTTCTCGACTCCCATTCCCTTGAGGAGACCTCCCGCGAGCTGCAGGATCCAGTCGATATTGAGCGTCGCCGCCATATTCGACTGCATCTGCGCATAGGTGCCGGGAATCGGCATGCACATGGTGTAGCCGGTATGGTCTTGGTTGAGCCGGACATCGTCGGCGCCGGCCGCCAGACGCATGTGCATGCCCGTCGAGCCGATAATGGAGCAGCCCGTGTCGGTTCCGGGCTCGTAGAGGCCGGCGCCGAGCGCCGTGCAGACCACATCGACATAGCCGAGCACGACCGGCGTCCCCGCCGGCAAGCCCGTGGCGGCCGCGGCGGCGGCCGAGAGCGGGTGATGCGTGCTCACCCCGTCGACGATTTCCGGCAGCAGGTGCTTGAGCTCGTTGAGACCGAGAAAGTCGATCACCTCATCGCAATACTGGCGCTTGCGGAAATCGCCGAAGGTGAAATTCGCCTCCGAGGGATCGGTCGCGCGCTTGTCCGTGAGGTTGAAATAGAGCCAGTCCTTGCAATGGAAAGCGGTCGCAGCGCCTTGCAGCATCTCCGGCGCATTCTCCTTCATCCAGCGCAACTGCGGACCCTGCTGGCAGGCGGCGAGACCCGAGCCGGTGCGCAAGAAACGCTCCGCATCGCCGCTTTCGGCACGCAGGCGCTCGACGATTGTGCTCGCGCGCGCGTCGAGCCAGAGCCAACCCTTGCCGACGGGTTCGCCGCCGCGATCGATCATCCAGGTGCCGTCTCCCTGACCGGTCACCGCGATGGCGGCAACACGGCCAGGGAGGTTCTCTATCCTGGCCGAGAGCTCGACCAGGGTTTTGACTGTGTCCGTCCAGGTACGCCGCAACTCCTGAACGCTGCCGGTGCGGCCCACCGCCTCATAGCTGTTCGGAACCGCCGTCATCGCCAGCTGCCGGCCGCCGAGATCGAAAGCGACCGACTTGATGACGGACGTCCCGGCATCGATGCCGATGAGGATGTCGCGCATCAGGCGAGCTCCTCTCCGTGCGAAATCGCCATACCGCTCTCGCTGTCGAAGACGTGCAGGCTTGCAGGGTCGAGCCGGATGCCGATCGGCTGACCGATCTCCAGGCTGGTACGGTCATGTTCGACAAGCACCATGGTGCCGCCCGCGAAATCGGCCGCGATATGGGTCTGGTCGCCAAGCCATTGATTGACGGCAACCCGCCCCGTCACCCCGTCGGCACTGCGCCGGACGGAATAGGGACGGATACCGAGAACCACATTCTGGCGCTTCATCAGCGCATCTCGAACCGCATGCGAGAAATCGGCAGCCTGGTATTCGAGGCGGACTCCGTCCTTGAGACCGAAGGTCATGCGGGCGTCCGTGGCGCTGACGCTTGCCTCGAACACGTTCATCGGCGGCTCGCCGACGAAGGTTCCGGTAAAGAGATTCGCCGGCCGTTCCTTGATCTTCTGCGGCGTGTCGAACTGCTGCAGCACCCCGCCTTCCATGACGGCGATCCGGTCGGCGAGTGCATTCGCCTCGGTCTGATCATGGGTGACCAGAATGGCGGTCAGCCCGCGCTCCTTGATGTAGTGCTTGATGCGGCCGCGCAGCACGGCGCGCAACTGCGGCTCCAGCTGACCCATCGGCTCGTCGAGGAGATGCAGGTCGGCGTCGCGGATAAGCGCACGTCCGAGGGACGCCCTCTGCTGCTGGCCGCCGGAAATCGAACTCGGATAACGCCCGAGAATGTCTTCGATCTCGAGCAGCTTGGCGATGCTCGCCACCTTCTCGTCGACAACACTCTGCGAAAGTTTCGACGCCTTGAGCGCAAAGGCTATGTTTTCGCGTACCGTCAGCGGCGGATAGAGCGAATAGCCCTCGAAGGCCATGGCGACGTTGCGGCGGACCGGCGCGAGCATATGCACCTGCCGGCCGGCGACAGAGATCGTCCCGCGCGATACGGGTTCAAAGCCGGCGATCATCCTGAGCGTCGAGGTCTTGCCGCAGCCTGAAGAGCCCAGAAGCGCGATGATCTCACCCTTCTTCACCTCCATGTTCAACTGCTTTACGGCGTGAACGCCATAGTCGACCGGACCATAGAACTTGTCGACATTGTCGATCAAAAGAGCGGTGGCGTTCATGCCGCTTCTCCATTGCGCTTGGATGCCAATTCGGAAGGAAGGATGCGCTGGCCCGTCGCCTTGTCGAACAGAAGGGCTGCGCGGCCGTCGACTGCGATATGCGCCGGTCCGGCGACCGGGCCGGGTGTGCCGGCAGGGCGGGACACCAGGATCTCCCTGCCGCGGGCCGTCAGTGCCAGGGTCACCGTCTTCTCGTTGAGCGGCGTTTCCGCCTCGACCGTCACGGGGATCGCGCCATGCGCGGTGGCTTCGGCGAAGGCGATCGTTTCCGGACGCAGCCCGAGGACGCACTGCTTTGCGACGATGTCCGCCCCGAAGCCCTGCAGGCGCAGCCGCACGTCGGAGAGTTCGACGAAAGCGCCGTCCGGACCGCGCTGCGGCACGACATCGAGCAGGTTGATGGTCGGATCGCCGAAGAGCCGGGCGATCTCGATGTCGGCGGGCGCGTTGTAGATTTCCGCCGGCGTGCCGATCTGCCGGATACGCCCATGCGCCATGACCGCGATGCGGTCGCCGAGCGCCATTGCCTCCTTATAGTCCTGGGTGACGTAGATGACGGTTGCCCCTTGAGCGGCAAGCAGGCGCGGCAGTTCCAGCCTCATCTCGAAACGCAGCTTGGCGTCGACGTTGCGGAGCGGATCGTCGAGGAGCAGCAGCGGCGGCGAGCCGACCAAGGCGCGGGCAAGCGCCGTGCGTTGCTTCTGGCCGTTGGAGAGCGCCTTCGGATGATGGCTCAGCACATGATCTATCTTCAGGAGCTTTGCGACCTTGTGCACGCCGGCGGCAATGGTGTCCCTGGACGACTTGCGCGAGGTCAACGCGCTGGCGATGTTGTCGAAGGCGCTCATATGCGGGAACAGCGCAAAGTTCTGGAACGCCATGCCGAGGCCGCGATGCTCGGCGTCCACGTCCGTCATGTCCTCGCCGCCGATCAGGACCCGGCCGCCATCCGGTTCGATGACGCCGGCGATCAGCCGGAGCAGAACGGTCTTGCCGGAACCCGACGGGCCGAAGAGGACCAGCCGTTCGCCATCGGCCACGTCGAGCGAGAGATCGTCCAATACCGCCTGGCTCTTGAAGCGCTTGACGATGTTTTTCAATTGCAGCGTGGTCATTACGATTATCCCTTCACCGCACCGAGCGACAGGCCTTCTACGAGGTAGCGCTGGGCGTAGAGTGCGAGTGCGAGCGTCGGCGTGATCGACAGCACGATCGCCGCGGCGATCTGCCCGTACTGGATGCCGGAAGCCGTGACGAAGGCGAGCGCGCCGACCGTTACGGGCTGCTTGTCGGCCGAAGCCAGCACCAACGCGAACACGAAATTGTTCCAGGCGAAGATGAAGGCGAGCAGGCCGGCTGCCGCAATCCCGGGACCTGCCAGCGGCAGGGCGATTTTGCGGAAGGTCGAGAACCAGGAGTGGCCGGCGATACGGTAGGCGTATTCGACATCGGCAGAGATGTCCTCGAAATAGCCGCGCACGATCCAGAGGATGAGTGGAAGGCAGATCAACTGGTAGATCCAGATGAGACCGAAATAGGTGTTCGAGAGGCCGAGCCACTGAAAATACTGCGTCAGGGGCAGCAGCACGAGCAGCGGCGGCGCAAAGCGGAAGGACAGCAGCGTGAAGGCGATGTCCTCCGATCCCCGGAACTTGTGCCGCGCGAAGGCATAGGCCGCCGGCACGCCGAGCAGGAGCGCGAGAGCCACGGAAGCGACCGACAGCAGGACCGAATTGCCGAGATTGCGCATGAACGCGATGTCAAGCGTGCCGGAGGCGGTCTGCAGCTTGCCGGTGATCAGCGCCGCATAGTTCTCGAGCGTCGGCGTGAAGACCACCGATGGGGGTATTCTCAGGATCGTCTCGTTCGTCTGGAAGGACATGAGGAAGATCCAGACGATCGGGAACATGAAAAAGATCACGACCAGTGTCAGCGCGACGCCGCGCAGAAGTCTTTCGACCGGAGACGTGGTTTCCATTGTGACCTCCTTACGCTTCGCCGCGGGCGCGTTCGCGCAGCCGGAGCCAATTCTTGATGAAGACGTTCGACAGCGTGTAGGTGATCGCCCACAGAATGATCAGCAGCGCCGCGGACCGCCCCACATTGGTCGACTGGAAGAAGTTGAGGTAGGCCTCGACCTGGAAGACCGTCAGCGTGTCTCCGGGCCCGCCCTGCGTCATCGCGTATATGATGTCGAACTGCTGGATGGAATCGAGCAGGCGGAAGAGCGTCGCCGTCAGGATATAGGGCGTCAGCATCGGCAAGGTGATGCGGAAGAAGACGAAGCTGCGCGGCACGCCGTCGAGCGCCGCCGCTTCGAAAGGCTGCGTCGGCAGCGAGCGGAGGCCCGCGAGCAGCAGGATCATGATGAAGGGCGTATAGACCCAGATGTCCACGAGCACGACCGTCAGGAGCGCCGTGTCCGGCGACGATGCCCAGCGGAAGTTCTCGAGCCCGACGAGACTTGCGAGATAGCTCAGTATCCCGAAGCCCGGATTGGTCATCAGCTTCCACATCAGCGCCGCGAGCGCCGGCGCCGTCATCAGCGGCAGGAGCAGCATGATCGAGATGAAGTTGTTGACCGTGGAACGGCGCTGCAGAAGCAGCGCGATGCCGAGACCGAGCAGCAGCTCCAGGGTAACGGTGACGCCCGCATAGAGCAGAGAGATCTTGAGCGTGTTCCAGAAGCCCGGATCGGTGAAGAAGTTCAGATAGTTCTCACCCCAGTTGAACTGGCGTGCCCAGGGCTGGCTCAGCCGGTAGCGCTGGAAGGAATAAACCACCGCCGTGAAGAACGGGATCAGGATACCGATGCACACGAGAAGCGCCGGCAGGGAGAGCACATAGGGCAAGGCCCTCCTGCTGATCCTGAACCTGCCGCTCCTCGCGCCGGAGTGCGTTACTGAAGCCATGGCCAGCTCCGTCTAAAATGCCTGTGTCTATGACATAGGGGGTCAGCCGCGGCCGGCGCAGCCAGACCCCCCTCTTCGTTTGCCTTGTCGTGCCGAGAACGGCGGCCCGCCGGCGGCGGGCGGGCCAGGAGCGGAAGTGCATCCGCTCCGGGCCCCGCACTTTGATCAGCCGAGCCCGGCTTCCGCGAGCTGCCGGTTGATGCTTTCGGCGAGCCTGTCGAGGCCCTCGTCGACCGGCACCTCCTTCGCTACCATCTTCTGCAACGTCGCCGCCCATTCGGTGGTGAGATCGAAGAAAAGGGGCTGGGGAGTGAAGTGGATCTTCGCACCCGGCGCCGAAACGTCGTGCATCTCCACATATCCGGGATAGCTCTTGTTCAGCCGCTCACGGAAGATTTCGTCCTTCCAGACCGATGCCCGGACCGGGTTGACGAAGTCCATCTTGGTCGCACCGAAGATCGCATGCTCGAGACCCGATGCCCATTGCAGGAAATACCAGGTCGCATCCTTGTCCTTCGCGAAGTTGGACATGGCCAGCGACCAGATCCAGATGTTGGGCGTCGGTGCCGTCGCCTCCGGATTGGCGGCAAAGGGCGCGTAAGCGAGCTTGCCCGCCATCTTGTTGTCGCCGCCATTCATGAAGTAGCCGAGAATGTCGGCGTCGTAGATCATGGCGGAGGCGCCGGCGCCAAGGTCGGTGCCGACCTGATACCAGGTATAGGTCGACCAGTCCTTCGGGCCGCTTTCCTGGATCATCTGTACCCATTTGGCATGGAAGGCTTTGGATTCCGCCGTGTTCATCGCGGCCGAAAGCTTGCCGTCCTCCGAAACGTTCAGATCCTTCTGGCCGAAATTGGCATAGCCGGAAAGGAAGCCCGGATGGATGGTCGCCCAGGAGCGGGAACCGCGCACGCCGATGCCGTAGACACCGCCGCCCACATCCTTGGTGAGCTTCGCCGCCGTGGCGACGAGTTCATCGAGGTTCTTCGGAACGCTGGCGCCGACCTTCTCGAACATCTCCTGATTATAGGAGAGATTGTTCTGCTCGTAGCCCCACGGAAGGCACCATTGCTTGGCATCTTCCGAACCGAGTGCGCCGCCCGGCTGGCCGTTCCAGGCGCAGGATGCCTTGACGCCCGGCAGGAAGTCGTCCCAGCCATATTGCGGATTGGTCTTCGACGGATCGTTGATCCATTCGTTGAGGTCGGTGATCCAGCCGGCCGGACCATAAGTCCAGGTCATGTAGGCGCCCGTCATGAAGGCGTCGTATTCCGACGAGCCGGAAGAAAGTGCCGCAGTCACCTTGTCGAAATAGACGTCCTCAGGGAAGACGTCATAGGTGACCTCGATGCCGGTCAGGTCCTTGAACGCCTGAAGATTGGCGATCATCGCATCCGCGTAAGGATGCTTGTTCAGGAGCAGCTTCAGCGACTTGCCGGAATGTGCCTTCCAGTCGAAGTCGGCGGCAAGCGCCTGGGTCGACATCATGTTGAACAGGGTGCCGGCGGTTCCCGCCGTCAGGCCTGCCGCGCCGAGGCCTTTCAGCAGGCCGCGGCGGTCCACCTCTCCGCGCAGGAATGCGCCAATGAGGTCTTTCTCCTTGTCGTACATCTGTTCTCTCCTCCACTACGGGTAAAACTGCTCGACTGAGCTGCCGGCTACCCAACCGGTATTGCCTCCCCGGACCGCGGCGCCGAATTTTCGTCGCTTTCGCGGCCCGCGTGAATGTCAGGCGGCAAGCGCCTGTGCCGTGCGCTCGTCCGTGATGAGCCCGCTCAGGAACCCGCTTTCGAGCACCGCGCGAATGGCGCGCGTTTTGATCCTGCCTCCCGCGACCGCAACGGTGCGGCGGTTCTTCAGGTCCTCCCGGCCAAGCGTGAAAGTCCGGTTGGAAAGCGCGGTTTCGATCGGCCTGCCTTTCTCATCGAAGAAGTGGCCGAGCAGTTCGCCCATGCCGCCACCTTTCTGAATCTGCTCGATTTCGCGCATCTCGATCATCCCGGTCGCCACCAGCGAGGCTTCGCGCTCCGCCGTGCCGATGCCGACCATCAGCAGGTCGGCCGACTTCGCGAGATCGAAGACTTCGCGCACGCCGCGCTGGCTGAAGAGGACATCGCGATCCTCCACCGTGTTGGCGAAGAACGGCACCGGCATCACATAGGCCTCGGCGCCCGTGCGCTCGGCCAGGCGATGGATCACGTCATGCGGATTGGCGGAGAATTTGCGCGTGAGCCCGCCGAGCAGCGAAACGAAGCGCGTATTGTTGCTCGCGATGCGCGGCATGTATTCGATGCTGGCTGCCAGCGTGCGCCCGTGGCCGACGCCGATCAGCGCGGTCTCTCCGCGTTCGATCTCGCGCCTGAGAAATTGTGCGCCGGAGATGCCGAGCGCCTTCAGAGGCAGGTCGTCGCTGTCGAAGTCAGGGACCACTTCGCAATAGTCCAGGCTGTAACGGCCGGAAAGCTTCTGCTCCAGCTCGACGCATTCGGAAACGTCGCCGTCGATATAGACTTTGACCAGCCCCTCCTGGTTGGCCTTCATGATCAGCCGGTGCGCTTTGAGCGACGTGAGCCCCAGGCGTTTGGCGACCTCGGCCTGGGTCAGCCCGCCGGCATAATGCAGCCACGCGGCGCGCGTCGCCATGCTCGCCTCGTCGTCGCGGACAGCCATTCCACCGATGATCGCCATGTCTCCACCCGATGCTGCGCTGCATGATAATTTTTGCATCGCATGATATTTTTATCTCGATATGAAATAATTTTCACGCGTTGAAAAAATTGTCAAGTCCCAGTCGGTCGCATGCCGAAAAAATGCGGGCAAATCCTCGGCGACGCGTTCCGCGGCGGATTTTTTCGAAACGGCAAAGAAGTGGGGGCGGCAGAGAGGGGCTGACCTCTCTTCTCTACTGACCGATCTACTGACCGAGATTCTTGATGTAGAGAGACAGAAGCTGGGTTTGCGAGGAAATGCCGAGCTTCCGATAGACGTTGCGGCGATGGACTTTGACCGTGCCGGTCGAGATGCCGAGCTTCAGTCCGATCGATTCGGAAGAATGCCCCTGAAGCACGAGCTCGATGATCGCCGCTTCCCGCTCGGTGAGGTTAAGGTGCCGCCAGACGCCGTCTGCCGGCGGATGCGCCGCCTTGCGGCGGCCCCTGCCGGTCTTGGCGAGCGCCGTATCGAAGCGACGGTCGAGTTCCGCCCAATGGTGGCGCACAAGGGCCGCCACCAGCGGCTCCGCCTTCTTCAGCAGCGCGAACTCCGATGCGCTGAATACGCCCGTCGCCTCCCGCCGCATCAACGACAGGACGACGGTAACCTGCTCGCTGACCGGCACGAAGAAGCCGACTTCCTCGGCGAGCCCCGTCTGGACATAATAGGTCCGGTAGTATTCGCTCGAGAAGAAGCGGTCGGGCGCCAGTTCCCGCATGCGCCACACGCCGGGCTTAGGGGCACGCGCGGCGTGGTAGAACGGGTCGAGCAGATAAGGTCCGGCCTGATAGAGGCCCACGAAGAGTACGTGATCCTTGGCATCGAACGTGCTGTAAAGATCGAGCGGCCGTTCCTTTCCCCGATAGGCGAAGACGACGACGTAATCGAACGTCATCAGGGTGGACATCAATCGGCGGAACGTATCCCCGACAGCCTCGTCCCCCATCGCTGCGCCGTTTACCAGCGGCGCCATGGCCTGAAAAAGTCTGTCGAGGTCGATGCCCAAACGGTTCTCCCGGCTCGCTCCGCCGCTGTGAGGTATACTCCTTCCACAGCGCCTTCCCGGTTGAAATACCTCTCTTGGGGTATATACCGGCCCGGACGCATTTGACTAGTCTGACAGACAATGACGGTGGAAGCGGCGGCGCAAGAACCGCGAGCGATTCCAAGAACGACCGCAGGGAACAGACGTGACATCCGCTTCGACGAACGACATCGAATTCCGTTCGGTCGCCAAACGCTATGGCAGCGTGACGGCCGTGTCGGACATCAACCTGGCGGTGCCGACGGGCGCCTTCGTGGCGCTGCTCGGGCCGTCCGGCTGCGGCAAGACCACATGCCTGCGCATGATCGGCGGCTTCGAGCAGCCGAGCGAAGGCATGGTCTATATCGGCGGCCAGCCAATGAACGGCGTGCCTGCCTATCGCCGGCCGGTCAACATGGTGTTCCAGCAATATGCTCTTTTCCCGCATCTCGACGTCGAGCAGAACGTCGCCTACGGGCTTAGGCAGATGCGCCCCCGCATTCCGGCCGCCGAGATCACCCGTCGCGCTCAGGAGGCGCTGGAGATGGTCCGCCTCGGCGGCTTCGGCAAGCGCCGCATCCACGAGATGTCGGGCGGGCAGCAGCAGCGCGTGGCGCTCGCCCGCGCCATCGTCAACAAGCCGAAGGTGCTGCTCCTCGACGAGCCGCTCGCGGCACTCGACAAGAAGCTGCGCACGGCCATGCAGATCGAGCTGCAGAGCCTGCAGCGCGAGCTCGGCATCACCTTCGTGCTCGTCACGCACGATCAGGAAGAGGCGCTCTCCATGAGCGATTTCGTCTGCGTCATGAGCACTGGCCGTATCGTGCAGATGGGGCCGCCGCAGGAGATCTACGACCGGCCGGCAAGCCTTTTCGTCGCCGATTTCGTCGGCAAGGCCAACCGCATCGCCGCGACGATCGCGCCCGGCGCGAATGCGGTGCTTCTCGCAAACGGCATCGGGCTGGCCAGGCCCGCCCACGCCAACGGCACGGCGGGCCCGGTCACGGTGGCTCTGCGCCCGGAGGCGATACGTCTGGTGCGCGACGGCAACGCCGCGCTGCGCGGCACGGTGACCCACCGCATCTTCCTGGGCTCGTCCGTCGAATATTCGGTGGAGGTCGAGGGCCTTGGCGATTTTCTCGTCACCGCCGACCGCCGCAGCTTCAACGAAAGCGATCTCGCCGAGCCGGGCGAAAGGATCGGGCTCAGCTTCGACCCGAATGCAATGCACGTCTTTCCGGCCTGAAGGAACCGGTTTGCCGCAATCAATTGACGTCAACGATAAGGGAACAGCATCATGACCAAGTGGTACAGAGAAAATGCCCCGATCACCGCGGACAAGCTCGCCGACGAGCTGATGCGCCTCAAGCGCGGCTCCGTTTCGCGCCGCCACTTCCTTGGCGTCACCGGCCTCGGCCTCGCGACGGCCGTGTTGGCGCGCCAGCCCGGCCTCTTCAACTCCACCGCTTACGCCGAAGACCTCGGCACGCAGATGTCGATCGCCACCTGGCCGAACTATCACGACCCCGCCACCTTCGAAGCGTTCACCGCCGCGACCGGCGTCGCGGTGGAAGTCAACGTCTTCGGCTCGAACGAGGAAATGCTGGCGAAGCTGCAGGCGGGCGGCACCGGCTGGGACCTCTTCGTACCCACGAACTACACGATCTCGACCTATGTAAAGCTCGGCCTGATCGACGAGCTGGACCTCTCGAAGCTGCCGAACTACGATGCCTCGACGGAAAATGCGCGCTTCACCAGTGAGGGCATTGTCGACGGCAAGACCTATGCCGTGCCGAAGAACTGGGGAACCACCGGGATCGCGGTGAATTCCGACAAGATCAAGGCTCCCGTTGCGAGCTGGAAGGACTTCTTCGAGGTGGCTATGACGGAAGCCGACGGCCGCGCCATGGTGCACGACTATCAGCTTACCACGATCGGCAATGCGCTGGTCTCGCTCGGCTTCTCCTTCAACTCGGTCAAGCCCGAAGAGCTCGCCAAGGCCGAAGAACTGCTGATCAAGGTCAAGCCGCATCTCTACGCCATCAACAGCGACTATCAGCCGGCGATGCGCGCCACCGATGCATGGATGACCATGTGCTGGACCAATGACGGGGCCCAACTCAATCGCGACATGCCGGACATCAAGTTCGTGCTCGGCAAGGACGGCGGCGAGATCTGGTCGGACTTCTATGCGATCCCGAAGAGTGCCGCGAACAAGCCTGCCGGCTACGCATTGCTCGATTACCTGATGGCCCCGGAAAACGCCGTGAAAGAACACATCGCCAACGGCGCGCCGACGACCGACAGCCGCGTCATGAAGCTGCTCCCGGCCGATGTGACCTCGAACAAGATCGTCTATCCGGACGAAGCGGCCCTGACCCCGCTCGAATTCGGCGCCGCGGTGACGCTCACCGATCCCGGCCGCGCCGAACTGATGGCGCGCTTCAAATCGGCTTGAGCATACGGGCAAGATCGCCCCTCATCCCGCTGCCGCGACCTTCTCCCCGTTTGACGGGGAGAAGGACACAAGCCGCGACGCCCCAGTCCCCTCTCCCCGCCTGCGGGGAGAGGGTTAGGGTAAGGGGCAGTTTCATTCCAGTTCACGGACAAATCATGCGCGTGGCAACGAACACGAAGAGGAACCTGATAACGGCGGCACTGCTTGCGCCGGCGGCCGCGTGGCTCACCGTCTTCCTGGTTCTCCCTTTCACGGCCATGCTTGTCTTCGCCTTTGGCGAGCGGGCGCCCGAGGGTGGTTATCAGGCGGCCTTCACCTTTGCGCAATTCGCCAATCTGCCGACCCGCGCGGCCGCCTTCTGGAATACCCTGCTGCTCGCGCCGGCTGGCGCCCTGCTCTGTCTGGTCGTCGCCTATCCGGTCGCCTATTTCCTCGCGGTCAGGGCAAACCCGCGCTACCGCCTCATCCTCGTTTCCCTCGTCGTCGTTCCGTTCTGGACCAGCCTGCTCGTGCGCACCTATGCCTGGATGTACATCCTCGGCTCGCGCGGTATTCCCAATCTCCTGTCGATGATCGGCATCGAGGACGTGCGCATGCTGAATACGCCCGGCGCGGTGCTGCTCGGCATCGTCTACGGCTACCTGCCGCTGATGATCATGCCGATCTATGTGAGCCTGGAAAGGCTCGACCGCCGCCTGCTGGAGGCCTCCGCCGATCTTGGCGGCAAGCCCGTCTCCACGTTTTTCGGCGTCACCCTGCCGCTGTCGCTGCCGGGCGTCATGACCGGCGTCGCGCTCGTCACCATTCTCCTGCTCGGCGAATATCTGATCCCGCAGTTGCTCGGCGGCGGCAAGGTCTTCTTCATCGGCAATGCGCTGGTCGACCTTTTCCTGCAGTCGCGGAACTGGCCCTTCGGCTCGGCGATCGCCGTGACCCTCGTCGCCATAGTCGTCGTCGTCCTCATGGTGGCGATGCGGATCGCCTGGAAGGTCGCCGGAACAAGACAGGTGGATCTCGTCTGATGCGCACCTTCATCTCCTCGGTCTATCTCTTCCTGTACGCGCCGATCGCGCTGGTCGTGCTCTTCTCGTTCAATGCCGGCCGCAATGCGAGCGAGTTCACCGGCTTTTCGCTCGCCTGGTACGGCAAGGCGCTCGGCAACACCTTTCTCGTCTCGGCGCTGCAGAACAGCCTGATCATCGCCTTCACGAGCGCCGGGCTGGCCGCCGTCTTCGGCACCATGGCAGCGCTCGGCATGGAGCGGCTCAGCCCCCGCATGCGGGCGCTGTTCGACGCCCTCTTCGCCGCGGCGATCGTCGTCCCCGGCGTCGTCATCGGCATCGCGACACTGGTCGCGCTCGTCGCGGTCTTCTCCTTCGTCAACCCGACGATCGCCGCCCTCTGGCCCGGCGGCAAGCCGCCGCAACTGGGGCTCGGTTACGGTTCGATCATCGCCGCCCACGGGCTGTTCTCGATGGCGCTCGTCACCATGATCGTCAAGGCGCGCATCGCAGGCCTCGGTCGCGATATCGTCGAAGCGTCGGGCGATCTCTACGCGACGCCGCTCACCACCTTCCGGCTCATCGTGCTGCCGCAGATCCTGCCTTCGATCCTCGCGGGCTTCCTGCTGGCCTTCACCTTCTCCTTCGACGATTTCATCATCGCCTTCTTCGTCGCCGGCTCGAAGACCACCCTGCCGATCTATGTCTTCGCCTCGATCCGCCGCGGCGTGACGCCGGAAATCAACGCGATCGCGACCCTGGTGCTGGTCGCCTCGCTGCTTCTGATCCTGACCGCCCGCGTGCTCATGCGCGAAAAGAAAAGCAAATCCGGGGAGTAAACCAAATGATCCTGAACAACCGGATCGCGATCGTGACCGGAGCGGGCTCCGGGATCGGCCAGGCGGGCGCCGCCATCATGGCCCGCGAGGGTGCCCATGTGGTTGTCGTCGACCGGAGCGCGCAAGCCGCCGGAGAAACCGTGGCGGCCATTGCCGCCACGGGCGGCAGCGCCGAGGTGCTCGCCCTCGACGTCACCGATGATGAGGCGCTTGCGGACGGCATTGCCGATATCCTTTACCGGCACGGCCGCATCGACATCCTGCACAACCACGCCGGCGCACAGGTCGCCGGCGATCTCGAAGGGGTCGACGTGGCGGGTTTCGACCGCTCCTGGAACCTCAACGTCCGTGCCCATTTCATGGCCGCCCGCCTCGTCATGCCCTCGATGAGGGCGGCCGGCCGCGGCGCGATCGTCAACACGTCGTCATCGTCCGGTGTGCTCTACGATCGCGAGATGATCGCCTACACGACGACCAAGCACGCGGTTATCGCCATGACCCGGCAGATGGCAGGCGATTATGCGCGATACGGCGTCAGGGTGAATGCGCTCTGCCCCGGCTGGGTCGACACGCCCTTCAACGAGCCCTTCATCGCTCAGATGGGCGGGCGCGGCGCAATCGAAGCCTATATCCGCGAGAAAGTTCCGCTCGGCCGCTGGGCGAGCGTCGACGAGATCGCAGAGTCGATCCTCTTCCTTGTTTCCGACCGTTCCTCCTATATGACCGGGCAGATCCTTGTGGTGGACGGGGGCGAGACGGTGGTTTGAGACATATTTCTCCCTCTTCCCTGTGCTTGTCGCAGGGAAGGAACGCGAAGCGCGCCGAAGCGATGCGTGCGCCCTTGAGTCAGGTTTTCAGCTTGAGCCGCCTGCGCGTCTCGCTGGGGCTTTCCCGATAGTGCGCGCGATAGCTGCGCGAAAATGAAGACGACGAGTTGAAGCCGGAAATCGCCGCGATGTCGGCGAACTCCATCCGCGTTTCGATCACCTTGCGCCGCGCTGCGTTGAGCCGCAGCGCCAGATAGTGTTCGTGCGGTGCGACGCCCATGGTCTCCTTGAACAGATCCTGTAGATGCCGGGCACTCACCCCTACCCGGCGCGCCAGCCGCTGAAGTGTCAGGGGCGACTCGACCGTCTCCTCCATCAGCTTGACCGCGGCGCCGACGCGCGCGTCCAGGATGCGCATATTGCCGATTGCCGGCACCTGCAGGAGGTCGCCGCGCGTGCGTTCCTGCTCGTAGATGAAGAGGCGCGACACTTCGAGCGCCAGCGAATAACCGTGCGCACGGCGGATCAGTTCCAGCATCAGGTCCAGCGTCGGCAGCGAGCCGCCGGTGGTGATGCGCTTCCGGTCGACGACGAAACGCTCGCGCACCATCGTCACCTGCGGATAGGCGGCGGCGAAATCCTCGAAATCCTCCCAGTGGGTGGTGGCCGAGAAATTGTCGAGGAGGCTCGTCTCCGCCAGCAGCCAGGAGCCGGACTCGATGCCGGCCATCACTTCCCTGTGCCGCGCCGTCTGCGAGAGGAGCATCCTGAGCTGCGACGTGGCGCTGCGTTGCCAGTTGTAGCTGGAAAGCACGAAGAGCGGCGCCGTCTCCCGCTGCGGACGGAAGGGGCCGGCCACCGGGATCGGAATGCCGCTCTTCGTATCGATCGCCCTCCCGTCCGGACTGAACAGGCTCCAGCTGTAAAGCGTGCGCCCGGCGATGCGGTTGGCGGCGCGCAGCGGTTCGACGACCGATGCGACAAGGATGAGATTGGTCTCCGGCAGGATTAGAAGATCGATATGCTGCGCCTGCGCGATGCTGCTGTCCAAGGCGAAACTTCCTCCCGAGAATTCCGATAATGTATAGGATGCTTCTCATAATGAAAAGCAGCGCGGCACTTTCTGGCTCGTAATACGGACAACGAAAGGGAGGACATCAATGCCGCTCAGCATGAACCGCGAGGTGTTCATCACATGCGCCGTCACCGGCGCCGGAGACACCGTCTCGAAATCCAGCCACGTTCCGGTCACGCCGAAACAGATCGCCGAGTCGGCGGTCGAGGCCGCCAAAGCGGGTGCCGCCGTCGTCCACTGTCACGTCCGCGATCCCGAAACCGGCGCGCCTGCCCGGCGGCTCGATCTCTACAGGGAAGTGACCGATCGCATCCGCTCCGCCGATATCGACGTGGTGCTCAATCTGACCGCCGGCATGGGCGGAGACCTCGTCTTCGGTAGCGTCGAGAGCCCCTTCCCCGTCAACGAGAAGGGTACGGACATGGCCGGCGCCACCGAACGCGTCGCGCATGTCGCCGAATGCCTGCCGGAAATCTGCACGCTCGACTGCGGCACTATGAATTTCTCGCTTGGCGATTACGTCATGACCAACACGCCGTCGATGCTGCGCGAGATGGCACGGCAGATGACCGCACTCGGCGTGCGTCCGGAGATCGAGGCCTTCGATACCGGGCATTTGTGGTTCGCCAAGCAACTCGCCGAAGAAGGCCTGATCGAGGATCCGGTGCTGATCCAGCTCTGCATGGGTATCCCCTGGGGCGCGCCGGACGATCTCAACACCTTCATGGCCATGGTCAACAACGTGCCCTCGAACTGGACCTTTTCCGCCTTCTCGATCGGCCGCAACGCCATGGCCTATCCGGCCGCCGCGATCCTTGCCGGCGGGAACGTCCGCGTCGGTCTGGAAGACAATCTCTATGTCGGAAAGGGCCAGCTCGCGACCAATGCCCAGCTTGTCGAAAAGGCGGCGTCGGTCGTGGAGGGCATGGGCGCGAAGATCATCGGGCCGGAGGAGGTCCGCAGGAAGCTGAAGCTGACGAAGCGGTAACAAGACCCCTCCCAACTCTCCCCGCAAGGGGAGGGCTGACCTGCCGCGCCGGCACCGCCTATCCCTCCCCCTTGTGGGGAGGGTGGTCCCGAAGGGGTCGAGAGGGGCTCTTACAACAATTTTAATGGAGGGGGAATGACCACAATCACCAAGGCCGCCTGTGTCGGCGGCGGCGTCATCGGCGGGGCCTGGGCCGCGCGTTTCGCGCTTGCAGGAATAGACGTCAACATCTTCGACCCGCATCCGGAAGCCGAACGCATCATCGGCGAGGTCATGGCCAATGCGGAACGCGCCTACGGCATGCTGACCATGGCGCCGCTGCCGCCGCGCGGCAAACTCACCTTCTGCAAGAGCATTCAGGAAGCCGTCGAGGACGTTGACTGGATTCAGGAAAGCGTGCCCGAACGGCTGCAGTTGAAGCGCGGCGTCATCAACGAGATCGATGCGGCCGCCCGCCCCGACGCTCTCATCGGCTCCTCGACTTCGGGCCTGCTCCCGTCCGACCTGCAGGCGGAGATGAAGCGCCCCGATCGCATGTTCGTCGCGCATCCCTACAACCCGGTCTATCTGCTGCCGCTGGTGGAGCTCGTCGGCGGCAGGAAGACCTCGCCGGAAACGATCAGGCGCGCCGAGGAAGCGGTCGCCGAGATCGGCATGAAGGGTGTCGTCATTGCCAAGGAGATCGAGGCTTTCGTCGGCGACCGTCTGCTCGAAGCGCTCTGGCGCGAAGCACTCTGGCTGATTCAGGACGACATCTGCGACACCGAAACACTCGACGATGTCATGCGATACTCCTTCGGCATGCGCTGGGCACAGATGGGTCTCTTCGAGACCTATCGCATCGCCGGCGGTGAAGCCGGCATGCGCCACTTCCTCGCCCAGTTCGGCCCCTGCCTCAAATGGCCCTGGACGAAGTTCACCGACGTGGTGGATCTCGACGACGCGCTTGTCGAGAAGATCGGAGCGCAATCGGACGCGCAGGCCGCCGGCCGCTCGATCCGTGAACTCGAACGCATCCGTGACGAAAACCTCGTCGGTATCATGCATGCCTTGAAGGCGGGCGACGGCGGCAAGGGCTGGGGTGCCGGCAAACTGCTCGCCGATTTCGAGAAGCGGCTTTGGGAAAAGGGCGGCGGCCCGTCGAACAGCCCGGACGCGTCCGATCCGCTGCGTCTGGTCGATACCAAGGTCAATGCCGCCTGGGTGGACTACAACGGCCACATGACCGAGCATCGCTATCTGCAGCTCTTCGGCGACACGTCGGATGCCCTGCTCCGACTGATCGGCGTCGACTTCGCCTATGTCGAGGCCGGCCACAGCTACTATACGGTCGAGACCCATATCCGACACCTCGGCGAAGCCAAGCTCGGACAGGCGCTCTATACGACCCTGCAGCTTCTTTCGTCGGACGAGAAGCGGATCCACTTCTTCACGCGGATTCACGATGCGGCTTCGGGCGACGTCATCGCCACCGCCGAACAGATGATGCTGCATGTCGACGCCAAGGCCGGCAAATCCGTGCCGGCACCGGCGGAGGTGATGGCCAAGCTGAAGCCGATCGCGGAAGGTCATGCAAAGCTGGACGCTCCTGATGGCGCGGGGCGGCATGTAGGGCAGAAGCGGTAAGGACTGCGTGCGGCAGCGCTCATTCGGCTGCCGCCACCGTCTCCCCGCCTGCGGGGAGAAGGGATATGCCGCAGCCGCTTGCACCCATCTACCGTGGGAGGGGCAAAGAAATGAGGGAGAACAATGAATTTCGCACTGACCGAAGAACAGCAGATGATCGTCGACACGGTCCGCACCTTCGTCGAGACCGAGATCTATCCGCATGAGAACGAGGTCGAGCGGACCGGAGTGGTGCCGCGCGAACTCGGGCTGGAAATCGCCCGCAAATGCAAGGAGCTCGGCTTCTTCGCCTGCAACTTCCCGGAAGAGGTCGGCGGCGCCGGCCTCGACCATCTGACCTTCACGCTGGTCGAACGCGAGCTCGGCCGCGGGTCCATGGGCCTCACCGTCTTTTTCGGCCGCCCGTCCGGCATCCTGATGGCCTGCAACGAGGATCAGCGAGAGCGCTATCTTCTACCGGCCGTGCGCGGCGACAAGTTCGACGCACTCGCCATGACCGAGCCGGATGCCGGCTCGGACGTGCGCGGCATGAAATGCTTCGCCCGGCCGGATGGCGACGACTGGATCGTCAACGGGACGAAGCATTTCATCAGCCATGCCGATATCGCCGATTTCGTCATCGTCTTCATCGCCACCGGCGAGGAGCAGACGCCGCGCGGACCGAAGAAGAAGATCACCTGCTTCCTGGTCGACCGCGGCACTCCGGGCTTCGAAATCCGCGAGGGCTACAATTCCGTCTCGCATCGCGGTTACAAGAACTGCATCCTGACTTTCGACGACTGCCGGCTGCCTTCCGCCCAGATCCTCGGCGAGGTCCATAAAGGTTTCGATCTGGCCAATGACTGGCTCTATGCCACGCGCCTGACGGTTGCCGCCACCTCCGTCGGCCGCGCCCGTCGCGCCTTCGATTACGCGCTCTCCTACGCAGCCGAACGCAAGCAGTTCGGCAAGCCGATCGGCGCCAATCAGGGCGTCTCCTTCAAGCTTGCCGACATGATCACCGAGATCGACGCGGCCGACCTCCTGACGCTCTCGGCCGCCTGGCGGCTCGACCAGGGCCTGCCGGCCAACCGCGAGATCGCTTCCGCCAAGGTCTTTGCCACCGAAATGCTCGCCCGCGTCACCGACGAGGCGATCCAGGTCTATGGCGGCATGGGGCTCATGGACGACCTGCCGCTCGCCCGCTTCTGGCGCGACGCGCGCGTCGAGCGCATCTGGGACGGGACGTCGGAAATCCAGCGGCACATCATCAGCCGCGATCTGCTTCGGCCGCTGGGAGCTTGAGGATGCGGCAGCGCTTTAGTTTCGGCAGCTTGCCCCTCTCCTCGGGTTTAACCCGAGGACTAACCCTTTGCGCAGTGGCTGCAGTTGAGCAGAATGGCGCGGCATATTCCTTCTCCCCGCCTGCGGGGAGAAGGTGGCGGCAGCCGGATGAGGGGCATGGCAGCGTTCGGAAGGTGACGCAATGACCATCCCTCCCCGCTCCCTCGACCGCCTTATCCGCCCGCGCTCCATCGCCGTCTTCGGCGGCAAGGAGGCGCGCCGCGTCATCGAGCAGTGCGACAAGATGGGCTTTGCCGGTGATATCTGGCCGGTCCATCCGCGCGAAGAAGAGATTCTCGGCCGCCGCTGCTATCGCTCGGTGTCCGACCTGCCGGGGGCGCCGGATGCCTCCTTCGTCGGGGTCAACCGGGCGCTCACGATCGAGATCGTCCGCGATCTCGCCGCGCGGGGCGCCGGGGGTGCCGTCTGCTACGCATCCGGTTTCCGCGAGGCGGCAAACGAGCTTGCCGACGGCAACGATCTGCAGGAGGCGCTCGTCGCGGCGGCCGGCGGCATGCCGATCGTCGGACCCAATTGCTACGGCTTCATCAATATGCTGGACGGCGCACTGCTCTGGCCCGACCAGCACGGCATGCTCCGGGTCGAACGGGGCGTCGCGATCCTCACGCAGTCCTCCAACATCGCCTGCAATATCTCCATGCAGAAGCGCGGGCTGCCGCTGGCCTATGTCATGACGGCCGGCAACCAGGCGCAGACGGGCCTTTCCGACATCGCCTGCGCCGTGCTCGAGGATCCGCGCGTCACCGCCGTCGGTCTCCATATCGAAGGCTTCGACAGCATCGAGGCGCTGGAAAGGCTCGCCGACCGCGCACGCGAGCTGCGCAAACCCGTGGTCACGCTGAAGGTCGGGAAATCGGAAGCCGCCCAGCTTGCCACCGTCTCGCATACCGCCTCGCTGGCCGGCAACGACCGGGTCTCCTCGGCCCTGCTCGCCCGCGTCGGCATCGGCCGCGTCGATACGCTGCCCGAGTTGCTTGAAACCCTGAAGCTGCTGCATCTTCATGGGCCGCTCTCCAGTGCCGATATCTCCTCGATGAGCTGTTCGGGCGGCGAGGCATCGCTGATGGCGGATGCCGGGGTCCGGCGCAAAGTCAATTTCCGGGCACTCAGGGAGGAACAGCGTCAGCCGCTGCGCGAGAGCCTCGGCGAAATGGTGACGATCGCCAATCCGCTCGACTACCACACCTTCGTCTGGGGAAATCGCGAGAAGCAGACGGCCGCCTTCACGGCCATGATGCAGGGCGGCTATGCGCTCAACCTGATCGTGCTCGATTTCCCGCGGCTCGATCGCTGCGACGCGGCCGACTGGGCCACGACCTGTGAGTCAGTCATCGATTCCACGAAGGCTACCGGCGCGGTCGCCGGCATCGTCGCCAGCCTTGGCGAGAACATGCCCGAGGAAACCGCGCTCTCGCTGGTGTCGGCGGGGGTCGTGCCCTTCTTCGGCATCGACGAAGCGCTCGCCGCCGTCGAGACCGCCGCTGCGATCGGCGCCGTCTGGGCGCAACCCGCAGCGCCTCCCCTCCTTCGCTCGCATCCCGATGGAGGCGAGATCGTCACCCTGAGCGAGGCCGAAGCGAAGGAAGAGCTGTCAGCAGCGGGCGTGATCGTTCCCCGCGGCAGGACCGCCACGACCGTCGAGGAAGCCGCGGCCGCTGCCGATGCCCTCGGCTTCCCCGTCGTCCTCAAGGGCCTCGGTGTGGCGCATAAGACCGAAGCCGGTGCGGTCAAGCTCGATCTGACGAGCCGTGACGAGGTCATCGCGGCGGCGCAAGGCATGGCAGCGATCGCCTCCGGTTATCTCGTCGAGAAGATGATCGCGAGGCCGGTGGCGGAACTGATCGTCGGGGCCATGCGCGACGCGATCGCAGGTCCGGTACTGACCATCGGCGCGGGCGGCATTCTCGTCGAATTGCTGGGGGATTCGGCAATCCTCACGCTGCCGGCCACCGAAGAGATGATCCGCGATGCGATTGCGGGCCTGAAAATCAGCAAGCTGCTCGATGGCTATCGCGGCAATCCCAAGGGCGATATAGCCGCCTTGGTCCGAACTGTCGCTGCAGCGGCATCCTATGTCGTTGCAAACGCTTCCAAACTCGAAGAACTCGATATCAATCCTATAATGGTGTTGCCGGAGGGTCAGGGAGCCCTCGCCGCCGACGCCCTGATCCGCCGGAGGAACTGACGCCCCATGACCGGACCGATCCTTACGCGCCGCGAAGGCGGCATTCTCGAAGTCACGATCGACCGGCCGAAGGCCAATGCCATCGACCTGAAGACCAGCCGCATCATGGGCGAGATCTTCCGCGATTTCCGGGACGACCCGGAGCTTCGGGTCGCTATCATCACCGGTGCCGGCGAAAAGTTCTTCTGCCCCGGCTGGGACCTGAAGGCGGCCGCGGAAGGCGACCCCGTCGATGGAGACTACGGCGTCGGCGGTTTCGGCGGCATGCAGGAACTGCGCGACCTCAACAAGCCCATCATTGCGGCCGTCAACGGCATCTGTTGCGGCGGCGGACTGGAGATCGCGCTTTCGACCGACATCATTCTCGCAGCCGAACATGCGAGTTTCGCACTCCCGGAAATCCGCTCGGGTACGCTTGCGGATGCCGCTTCGATCAAATTGCCGAAGCGCATCCCCTACCATATCGCCATGGACATGCTGCTCACCGGCCGCTGGCTCGACGTCGTGGAAGCGAACCGCTGGGGCTTCGTCAACGAAATCCTGCCGGCTGAACGGCTGATGGACCGGGCCTGGGAACTGGCGCGCCTGCTCGAAAGCGGACCGCCGCTCGTCTATGCCGCCATCAAGGAAGTGGTCCGCGATGCCGAAGGTCGGGACTTCCAGACGACCATGAACAAGGTCACCCGTCGCCAGTTCAGGACCGTCGACGTCCTTTACTCGAGCGAGGACCAGCTCGAGGGCGCGCGCGCCTTTGCAGAAAAGCGCGACCCGGTCTGGAAGGGACGTTGAGATACGCGGCTCTTCGGCCGCGGGCGGATTTGGAGCCGGAGGATGCCGGCCCTTCAGCGTGACGCGCCGCGAGCACCGGCGCGTGCGGCTGAGCAGTCATTCCATAAGACACGCTTATGGAAAAGATTTATAATTTAGGACGTTACAAGCCCCGTCCAAGCGGTTAGCCTTATGGATGAACAGCGCGGATAGCGCGCAAAGGGCCCAGACAAGGAGGTCAGGACAGAGACGATCACGGTGGACTGCAAACCACCTCCGGCCATCTCGACCGATGGCAATACGCGAACACTCTACCAATCACAACGAACGGCGAATGCCGGCTGAAGAAGGGAACAGGGGAATGAGCGATTACAAAGACTTTTTGGCACGTCAGGTCATGCTCGGCAAAATGAACCGGCGTGAATTTCTCGGACGCGCTGCCGCGCTCGGCATTGCCGTGTCGACGGCGAATACGCTCTTTGCGTCCAGCGCCGCGGCGCAGGAGCCGAAGCGCGGCGGTCACCTGAAGCTCGGCCTCGAAGGGGCTGCTGCCACCGACTCGCGGGATCCGGCAAAGGCGCTGTCGCAATTCATGTTCGTCGTCGGCCGCAACTGGGGCGACATGCTGGTGGAGAGCCACCCGACGACCGGCGAACCGGTGCCGGCGCTTGCGGAGTCCTGGGAACCCTCCGCCGACGCAGCCACCTGGACCTTCACGATCCGCAAGGGCGTCAAATTCCACGACGGCAAGGAACTGACGATCGACGACGTCATCAAGACCCTGCAGCGACACACGGACGAGAAGTCCGAGTCCGGCGCGCTCGGCGTGATGAAGTCCATCAAGGAAATCAAGGCCGACGGCGACAAGCTCGTATTGATGCTGACCGAGGGCAACGCGGACCTGCCGCTGCTGCTGACCGACTATCATCTCATCATCCAGCCGAACGGCGGCACCGACAATCCCGACGCGATGATCGGAACAGGGCCTTACAAGGTCGCAAGCTTCGAGCCGGGCGTACGGGCCACATTCGAAAGGAACGCCGACGACTGGCGCACCGATCGCGGCTACGTCGATTCCGTCGAACTGATCGCCATGAACGATGCGACGGCGCGCATCGCGGCGCTTTCCTCGGGCCAGGTCCACTTCATCAACCGCGTCGACCCGAAGACGGTTAACCTGTTGAAGAAAGCGCCGACCGTCGAAATCCTCAACACGTCCGGCCGCGGCCATTACGTCTTTATCATGCATTGCAACACGGCGCCGTTCGACAACAACGACCTGCGCATGGCGCTGAAATACGCAATGGACCGCGAGACGCTCGTCCAGCGCATTCTCGGCGGCTACGGGAAGGTCGGCAACGATTTTCCGATCAACGACACCTACGCGCTTTTTCCGGAAGGCATCGAGCAACGCGTCTACGATCCGGACAAGGCCGCGTTCCACTACAAGAAATCCGGCCATAGCGGTCCGGTGCTGCTGCGCACCTCGGACGTCGCCTTCCCGGGCGCGGTCGATGCCGCCGTTCTCTACCAGGCGAGCGCCAAGAAGGCCGGCATAGAGATCGAGGTCAAGCGCGAGCCGGGCGACGGCTATTGGTCCAACGTCTGGAACGTTCAGCCTTTCTCGACGTCCTATTGGGGCGGCCGTCCCACCCAGGATCAGATGTACTCCACCGCCTATCTCTCGACGGCCGACTGGAACGACACCCGTTTCAAACGTCCGGATTTCGACAAGATCCTGCTCGAGGCGCGTTCCGAGCTCGACGAAGCCAAGCGCAAGGACATGTACCGCACCATGGCGATGATGGTGCGCGACGAAGGCGGCCTGATCCTGCCGATGTTCAACGACTTCGTGAACGCGGCCGGTAAAACGGTGAAGGGTTACGTCCACGACATCGGCAACGACATGTCGAACGGCTATGTCGCGACCAGGGTATGGCTGGACGCCTGATGATGGAAAGCGGACCGATCACGGGTCCGGTCGTGACGGATGCGACCGCAGGCGAGACAGCCCTGCGGTCCCCCGATCTTTCCGGTGTCCCAGCCAAACCCGACCCGGCCGCCGACGAGCTCGGCGGCACGTTCTGGCGGCGCTTCGCCTTTCGCCGTCCTCTCGCGGCGCTGATCCTTCAGCGCCTGGGACTGAGCGTCGGCCTGCTCTTCGCCGTGTCGCTGATGATCTTCGGCGGCATCGAGGCCTTGCCCGGCGATTTCGCCACCACCTATCTCGGCCAGTCGGCGACGCCGCAGGCCGTCGAGAACATCCGTAAGGATCTCGGGCTCGACCGCCCCTGGAGCGAGCGCTATCTCAGCTGGCTGGGCGGCGCCGTGCAGGGTGACTTCGGCACCTCCTGGGCGAGCAGGAATTCCGTCAGCGAGCAGATCGGCAACCGGCTCGGCAACTCGCTCTTCCTCGCCTTTTTCGCGGCAATCATCTCCGTGCCGCTCGCCGTTGGACTCGGGATGCTCGCGGTGCAATTCCGCAACCGCCTGCCTGACAAGATCATCAACGTGATATCGCTTGCGGCGATCTCGCTGCCGGAGTTCTTCATCGGCTATCTCCTGATCATGTTCTTCGCCGTCAAATGGGGCGTCGCCACCTTCCCGGCGACCGTCTATGACAGCATGGGCTTTACCGAGCGGCTTTCGGCGATTGCACTTCCCGTCGCGACCCTCGTGCTGGTCGTCCTCGCCCATATGATGCGCATGACCCGCGCGGCCATTCTCAACGTCATGTCTTCGGCCTATGTGGAGACGGCGGAACTCAAGGGACTCGGCACTTTCCGCATCATCGCGCGCCACGCCGCCCCCAATGCTGTGGCGCCGGTCATCAACGTCGTCGCGCTGAACCTCGCCTATCTGGTCGTCGGCGTCGTCGTCGTCGAGGTCGTCTTCGTCTATCCCGGCATGGGGCAATACATGGTGGATGCCGTGACGGTGCGCGACATGCCCGTCGTGCAGGCATGCGGGCTGATCTTTGCGGCCTTCTACATCTTCCTCAACATGGCGGCCGACATTCTCGCCATTCTCGCCAATCCGAGATTGAGGCACCCGCGATGAACTTGAGATCTATTCCCTTCAGTGCCTGGATCGGCATCATCGGCATTGCCATCGCACTTCTGTGCGCCCTCTTTGCTCCCGTCCTGGCGCCCTATGGCGAGCGGGAAGTCGTGGGCGATATCTGGCTCCCGGCAGGCGGGGATTTCCTGCTCGGGACGGACAATCTCGGCCGCGACCTCCTCTCGCGCCTGATCTACGGCGCCCGTACGACCATCTTCGTGGCGTTGGCGGCAACCGTGTTGTCGTTCGCCCTCGGCATGATCCTGAGCTTCACCGCAGCCGTCACCGGCGGCTTCGTCGATCAGTTCTTCTCCCGTTTCAACGATCTGATGATGGCGGTGCCGACGCTGATCTTCGCACTCGTCGTTCTGGCGGTGCTGCCACAGCATCTCTGGGTCCTGGTCCTCGTGATGGCCGTGCTCGACTCGACACGCGTCTTCCGCATCGGCCGCGCCGTGGCCCTCGACGTCGCGGTGATGGAGTTCGTCGAGGCTGCGCGGTTGCGCGGCGAAGGCAATGTCTGGATCATCTTCCGGGAAATCCTGCCGAACACGCTGTCGCCGCTGCTCGCCGAGTTCGGTCTGCGCTTCGCCTTCTCGATCCTGTTCCTCTCCACCCTCTCCTTCCTCGGCCTCGGCATTCAGCCGCCGGCCGCCGACTGGGGCGGCATGGTCAAGGACAACAAAGATGGGATCATCTTCGGCATATCGGCCGCGCTCATTCCGGGCGGCGCGATCGCCGCCCTGGCCATCTGCGTCAATCTCGTCGTCGACTGGCTGATGAAGCGCACCTCGAGCCTGAAAGGAGGCCGCGGCGATGCCTGAGCTGCTGTCCGTCAAGAACCTGAAGATCGAAGCGACCAGTTACCCGCCGGGCGAACCGCCCAAAGTGGTTACGCTGGTCGAGGACGTTTCCTTCGATCTCGAAAGGGGCAAGGTCCTGGGCCTGATCGGCGAATCCGGCGCCGGCAAGTCGACGATCGGTCTCTCGGCACTCGCCTATGGCCGCGGCGGATGCCGCATCACCGGCGGCGAGGTGCTGCTCAACGGCCGCGACATCCTGAAGCTCGGCCGCGGCGGCATCAATTCGGTTCGTGGACGCCATGTCTGCTACGTCGCGCAGTCCGCCGCGGCTGCGTTCAACCCCGCCCACAAGCTCGGCGACCAGGTGATCGAGGCATCGCTGCGCCACGGCATCATGAGCCGTGAAGAGGCGACCAAGCGTGCACTCTATCTCTTCCGGGTGCTCGGCCTTCCCAATCCCGATTCCTTCGGCGACCGCTACCCCCATCAGGTCTCGGGCGGGCAATTGCAGCGCGCCATGACCGCCATGGCGCTCTGCCCAAATCCGGAACTGATCGTCTTCGACGAGCCAACCACGGCGCTCGACGTGACGACCCAGATCGACGTGCTCGCGGCGATCAAGCACGCGATCGAGGAGACCGATACCGCGGCACTCTACATTACCCACGACCTCGCCGTCGTTGCCCAGATCTCCGACGACATCATGGTGTTGCGCCACGGCAAGACCGTCGAATACGGCACCACGAAGCAGGTGATCGAGGCTCCGAGGGAGGAATACACCCGCGCCCTCGTCAGCGTGCGCCAAACCAAGCGCGACGAAGCCAAGGACCAGACCGGCACGCTTCTCAAGATCGAGCATGTCCATGCCGGTTACGCCAACGGCTTCAAGGTACTGCACGATGTCTCGATGCACCTGCCGAAGGGTCAGACACTGGCGATCGTCGGAGAATCGGGCTCCGGCAAGTCGACGCTCGCGCGCGTGATCACCGGCCTGCTGCCGCCGAGCGAAGGCCGCATCACCTTCGAAGGAAAGGAACTGCCGAAGGCGTTGAAGGGCCGGACCAACGACGAGTTGCGCCGGATCCAGATGATCTATCAGATGGCCGACACGGCGATGAATCCGCGCCAGACGGTGCGCGAGATCGTCGGCCGGCCGCTCTCCTTCTACTTCGGCATGCACGGCGTCCAAAAGACCGAGCGGGTGAAGGAATTGCTGGACCAGATCGAGATGGGCACGCGCTTCCTCGATCGCTACCCGGCCGAGCTTTCCGGCGGGCAGAAGCAGCGCGTGGCGATCGCCCGGGCGCTTGCCGCCAAGCCGGAACTCATCCTCTGCGACGAGCCGACCTCGGCGCTCGATCCGCTGGTGGCGGAAGGCATTTTGAACCTGCTGCTGAAGCTGCAGGAGGAAACCGCCGTTTCCTACGTCTTCATCACCCACGACATCGCCATCGTCCGGGCAATCGCCGACAGCGTCGCCGTGATGCATCGCGGCCGGCTGGTGCGCTTCGGCCCGAAGTCGAAGGTCCTTTCGCCGCCCTTCGACGACTATACCGATCTGCTCCTGAAGTCGGTTCCCGAAATGGAAATCGGCTGGCTGGAAAAGGTGCTGCAGACCCGCCGCATGGAGAGCGCCGGCAATTGATCGAGAGGGGCGGCTGAGGCGCGGCCGCCCCTTGCCCCCATCGGCGATGCCGCAGGATGCTCCGTGCTGCGGTGATCCGCCTTCCTTAATACTCCGCCGGAATGGTCAGCACCTCGGCCTCCGGCGCCTCCAGAAAGCGCCTGACCGCAGCGGGCAAATGCCGCGACCCGAAAGGAAGCAGACCGCAGCGCGAAAGCATCTGGCGCTTGTCCGGATCCTGTCCGATATGCCGCCAGATCATTCGCGAGGCATAGGGCAGATTCTCCTTCCGCCACGACACCCCCATCGTTGTGCCGCGCAGATAGACCCGCTGGTGCACCTCGAACGGCATCAGGATCGTCTGCGCCAGCATCGATGCCTGCCCTACGGTGCGCTCGGCAATGAAGATGCGGTTTCGCCAGAAGGTGACAAGTCCGACATATTTCGAGAACTGCTCTATTTCGTTTGCCCTGTCGCGAATGCGCTCGATCGACTTTACCCGGATCGAGCCGCCTTCTTCATAGATGTGGGCGCAGGAACAGACGACGAAGCCGGGCCAGGAGAGCGAAAGATGATAGGTCTGGTAGTAGCCGAAATGGTGGCGAAGGGCTGCGGCATCGCCGGGGAACCCTTCGAGAAGCTGCCCCGCCTCCAGCCGGTGCCGCTCGGGACGGATCATGCGCCCTTCGAAGAGTTTAGGCGAGAGTGAGAAGTCCTCGGCCGAAAGCCCGAAGAATGCCGCGATCCGTGCGGCATTGTGCGCCGAGGGCCGCGCCTCGCCGTTGATGTAGCGGTTGAACTGCTGACGGTTGATGCCGATCTCCCGGCAAACCTGCGAGATCGAGCGCCGCGTCGCACAGGCAAAACGCAGATTGATTGCGAATGTGTCGTCCTGCTGCAGTGTTCCAGCCCCCGGGGATTGCCGACAGCGTAAACCAGCGAAAACTCGCGTCAAGTCGCGAAATTGTGTGATGTCCGGCAGGCGTTAGGTTTCTCTCGAACAAACACTCAAAGGGGAACTGGAAATGACCGAATTCACGAAGCGTCCCGACGGCCTCATCGTACCGGCCGGCGTCAACCGGCGCGGCTTCCTCGCAGGCACTGCAGCGCTCGGCCTCGCCGCCGGCATCGGAAGCTCCATCGGCTTGGGCGAGGCACGAGCGCAGGAGCCCAAACGCGGCGGCCACCTGAAGCTCGGCCTTGACGGCGGTGCGACGACCGATTCGCTCGACCCGGCGACCTATAGCGGTTCGGTATCTTTCGTGATCGGCCATCTCTGGGGCGACACGCTGGTCGAATCCGACCCGGTGACCGGCGCTCCGCTGCCGTCGATCGCCTCCTCCTGGGAGTCGTCGGCGGATGCTTCAGTCTGGACATTCAGGATTCGAAAGGACATCGCTTTCCACGACGGCAGCAAGCTCGCCGTCGCGGACGTGATCGCGACATTGAAGCGGCATTCCGACGAGGGCTCCAAGTCGGGCGCGCTCGGGCTGATGCGATCCGTCAAGACAATCGAGGAAAAAGCCGGCGATCTCGTCCTGACGCTGACGGAAGGCAATGCGGACCTGCCCCTGCTGCTGACCGACTATCACCTTATCATTCAGCCCGGCGGCGGCGTCGACAACCCGGCCTCGCCGATCGGCACCGGCCCCTACAAACTCGCCAGCTATGAGGCAGGCATCCGGGCAACCTTCGAGAAGAACGCCGCCGACTGGCGTTCGGACCGTGGCTATGTCGACAGCGTCGAGATCATCGTCATGAACGACAACACGGCGCGTATTGCGGCGCTTTCTTCCGGGCAGGTGCATTTCATCAACGGGGTCGATCCGAAGACGGTCCCGCTTCTGAAACGTGCGCCCCGCGTCGAGATCCTGCAGACCTCGGGCAAGGGTTTCTACAGCTTCCTCATGCATTGCGACACGGCCCCCTTCGACAACAACGACCTGAGGCTCGCTCTGAAATATTCGATCGACCGGCAGGCAATTCTAGACCGTGTCCTCGGCGGATACGGCACGCTCGGCAACGATTATCCCGTCAACGAAAACTACTCTTTGGCGCCTGACGACATCGAGCAGCGCGCCTACGATCCCGACAAGGCAGCCTTCCATTACAAGAAGTCCGGCCATGACCGGCCGATCCTGCTGCGGACCTCCGATGCCGCCTTCCCGGGCGCGGTCGATGCCTCGGTCCTCTTCCAGGAAAGCGCCCGCAAGGCCGGTATCGAAATCGAAGTACGCCGCGAGCCGGAGGACGGCTATTGGACCAATGTCTGGAACGTCCAGCCCTTCTGCGCTTCCTACTGGGGCGGCCGTCCGACGCAGGATTCCCGCTATTCCACCTCCTATCTTTCGAGCGCGGAATGGAACGACACGCGTTTCAAACGGGAGGACTTCGACAAGCTGCTCCTGCAGGCGCGCTCCGAACTTGACGAAACCAGGCGCAAGGAGCTTTACCATACAATGGCCCTCATGGTGCGCGACGAAGGCGGCCTGATACTCCCGGTCTTCAACGATTATGTGAACGCCGCCTCCGCTTCGCTGAAGGGCTTTGTCCACGACATCGGCAACGACCTTTCAAACGGCTACGTCGGAAGCCGAGTCTGGTTCGACAGCTAGAGTGCAAGGAGCGGTGCAGGTGGTTTCCGCCTGCACCGCGCGTCTCAACAGTAAGGCACCGATCGGAGGCAGCCGCGATGGTCGATCGCAATTTCACCGTCATCGAAAACGAATGGATACCCCTCAAAGACGGAATCCGGCTTGCCGCGCGCATCTGGATGCCTGAAGGCACCGAACAGAAACCGGTGCCGGCGGTTCTGGAATACCTGCCCTACCGCAAGCGCGACGGGACCTGTGCAAGGGACGAATCCACCTACCCGGCCTTCGCGGCCGCCGGCATTGCCGGCATTCGCGTCGACATCCGCGGCTCGGGCGAATCCGAGGGCGTTATCGACGGCGAATACACGCCGCGCGAGCTCTCCGACGGCTGTGAGATCGTCGAGTGGATTGCGGCACAGCCCTGGTCGAACGGCAAGGTGGGCATGATGGGCATCTCCTGGGGCGGCTTCAATTGTCTGCAGGTGGCGGCCCTCAAGCCTCCGGCCCTCAAGGCGGTCATTTCGATCGCCTCGACCGTCGACCGCTACAATGACGACATCCACTACAAGAACGGCTGCCATCTCTCGGCGCAACTCTCCTGGGCGGCAACGATGCTCGCCTACCAGTCCCGATCGCCCGATGCGGAGCTCGTCGGCGAGCGCTGGCGGGAGATGTGGCTGGAGCGCCTCGAGAACGAGCCCTTCTTCCTGGAGGAATGGCTGGAGCACCAGCGCCGCGACGATTTCTGGCGGCATGGCTCGATCTGCGAGGATTTCAAAAGCTTTCCGATTCCGGCGCTGGTGATCGCCGGCTGGGCGGACGGCTACCGCAACACGCCGATCAAGGCGGTCGAGGGGCTGGGCGACAAGGCCAAGGCGCTCGTCGGTCCGTGGGTCCACAAATATCCGCATTTCGCCTGGCCGAAGCCGCGAGCGGACTTTCTCGGAGAGGCTATCCGCTGGTGGAACCGCTGGCTTCGCGATGAAGAGAACGACGCCGAGCAGTTGCCGCAGGTACGCGCCTATATCCTCGACGGCCCGAGGCCGGCGGTCAGGCGCAATGAAGACCCCGGCCGATGGATCGCCAAGGACGCCTGGACCACGCCCGAAATGCGGACCTTCGCGGTTTCGAGCGAGGGAAGCCTGGCCGCCGGTTCCTCGTCCAGGCGCGGGATAGGCGATGTTTACCTGCGCTCGCCGCTCGATACCGGCACCGCTGCCGGTGAGTATTTCACGCTGAAGCCCGACGCCGAGATGCCCGGTGACCAGCGCATCGACGATGCGGGCGCGCTGACCTTCGATACGCATCCCCTGCTCGAAGCGGAGGACTATCTCGGCCAGCCGGTGCTCGACCTCGAGCTTTCCTGCAGTGCCGAAACCGCCAATCTCGCCGCGCGCATCGTCGACGTCCATCCGGACGGAACGGCGACCCGCGTCGCCTTCGGCGTTCTCAACCTGGCGCACCGCAACGGCAATGCCAAGCCGGTGCCGATGGAGAAGAACCGCAAGACGCGCGTCACGCTGGTGCTCGATGCCTGCGGCTATCGCTTCCGCGCCGGCCACCGCATCCGGCTGTCGCTGTCGACGTCCTATTGGCCGATCATCCTCCCGTCGCCGACCGACCCGGGGGTCAGGATCGACACGGCCAGCGTCTCCCTTTCCCTGCCGCTTCTCGGCGACCATCGCGAAATCGTCGTGCCGCAGCCGGCCAATCCCGACCCGTTGCCGCACTATATCGAGCATTCGCCGGCCGAGACGCGCCGCACCGTCGAACGGGACATGAGCAAGGGCCTGACGCATTACCGGATCTACGAGAATACCGGCCTCGTCGAGCATCCCGGCACGGGCAACGCGACTCAGGACATCCGCGACGAAACCTGGACGATCGCGCCGGACGATCCGCACTCGATGACTGGCGTCTCGACCTGGACCTGCATCGCGCGGCGTGGGCGGCAATCGCTGAAGACCGTCTCGACGTCCCGCCTCGGCTGCACGGAATCCGAGTGGATCACCTCCGCCAGGGTCGAGGCTTTCGAGGGTGAGGAGAAGATTTTCGAGAAGACCTTCGAGAAGCGGATCCGGCGGGATTTCATGTGAAGGTATCGAAACGGATCCGCCCCTCATCCGCCTGCCGGCACCTTCTCCCCGCTTGCGGGGAGAAGGGACTCGCGGCGCCCTTCAGCGCTTCATTTCGAACGGGCGAGCACGGCCTACTCGTCCCCTCGCCCCGCTTGCGGGGAGAGGATTAGTCCTCGGGTTACACCCGAGGAAAGGGGCAACCAAACCTCAAGCCGTACCGGCCAATCTCGCCACAGCCTGCACGAGACGGCCGAAGCCTTCCTGCGCACCGGAGCTCATGTGGCGCGCCCGGAGCCAGGAATGGACCATCTGCGGCTCTTCCCGATAGGTGACGTCCACGCCTGCCTGGACAAGCCGGGCGGCATAGGCGCGCGCATCATCGCGCAGCGGATCGAAATAGGCGCCGGAAATATAGGCCGGGGGAAGTCCGGACAGGTCCGCGGCCCTCAACGGGTGTGCTAGCGGTTCATCCGCCGGTGCTTTCAGCATCTCGCGGTAATAGCCGACATCGCTGGTGGAAAGCAGCGGCGCCTCGGCCATCTCGATATAGGAGCCGCGCGTCAGGTCGCCCCCGAGGCCGGGATAGACCAGGACCTGACCGACGATGCCGGCGAGACCTCTCGCCCTTGCTTCGAGCGCCATGCCTGCAGCAAGATTTCCGCCCGCGCTGTCGCCTGCAACGATGAGCGGACGACCCTCGGCAAGAAGCACTTCCAGCACTTCGCGGCAGTCTTCGAAGGCTGCGGGCCACACATGTTCGGGCGCAAGGCGATAGTCCACGGACACCAGTTCCACCCGCGCGCCATGGGCAAGCTCGGCGCAGATCGCATCGTGGCTCTCGAGCGAACCGACGACGAATCCGCCGCCATGGATGTAGAAGACCCGCGTCTCACTCGCGATCTTCGACGGACGGTAGTGCCGCACCGGAATTTTCCCCGCCACCCGCTCGTCCCGCCGATCGAGCCCTTCGGGAGACGGCGCATCGAATTCGGCGCAGAGCGCATCGTACCATTGCCGCTGCTGCTCGACGGAGGCATTGACGGCATCGGCGGGATAGAACGCCTCGCAACGGTCTCGGAAGGCGAGAATCCCGTCTTCCGTCGGTATTGGCTTTGTCGGTTTCGAATCCATCCTGCTCCCCCTGATCGCACCATAACATCGTTGCGCCGGCGCGCACGACGAAATGCGCCAGCACCTGCCGCAGTCCAACACCTTGCTTGCTTTCGCCTCGGCAAGCGGTGTTAATTCGTCCATGGCATTCACACTCCGGCAGTTGCAATATTTCGTCGCCGTCGCCGAGCAGGGCTCGGTCACCCGCGCGGCGCAGAACCTCTCCATCTCTCAATCGTCGATCACCGAGGCAATCAAGGAGCTCGAAACCGATCTCGGCGTCGAACTCTTCGACCGGCATCCGCGCGGCCTCTCGATCACCCATAACGGCCATCAGTTCCTGCGCCACGCGACCAAGATCCTCGCCGATGTTTCCGATGCGCGGCGCAGCTTTTCCGACAGCCGCGAGGAACGCGGCGGCAGGCTCAATCTCGGCGTCACCTCCCTCGTCGCGGGCTACGTGCTCTCCGACCTGCTCGCGCGCTACCGCCGCGCCTGCCCCGGCGTCGAGGTGAGTGCCATAGAGGACAATGGTTCCTATCTCGAGCACCTCCTGATCGGCGGCGAACTCGACGTCGCCGTGATGGTCATCTCGAACCTGCGCGACCGTATGGCGCTGCAGGCGGAAATCCTCGAAACCTCTCCCTATCGCCTCTGGCTGCCGATCGGCCACCCGCTCGTCAGCGCCGACATCATCTCGGTCGAGGATATCGCCCGGGAGCCGCTGATCATGCTGACCGTGGACGAGATCGAGGAGAATACCGGCAAACTCCTGACGGCGCTCGGCGCGCGCCCCCATGTCGCCTTCCGCACCCGCTCGGTGGAGGCGGTCAGAAGCCTGGTTGCGACCGGTGCCGGCATCGCCCTTTTGCCTGATCTCGTCTACCGCCCCTGGTCGCTCGAAGGCGACCGGATCGAAAGCCGCGACGTTTCCGGGGCGCTGCCCGTCGTGCAGGTCGGCATGGTCTGGCGCAAGGGGTCGAGCCTGCCACAGTCCGCGCGCGATTTCGTCGGCGTTGCCGAGGCCTTGCGCAGCGCCCGCCCACGGTAAGTGTTCGGATCCCGAGGTTCGGCTGCTATCGGAAATGCCGATATCGGCATTCTGATTAATGAATTTGCGAATACGGTAAAACCAAGGCACGCTTCATTCCGGGAACAAAGCCGCAAACGGCGTGAAACCGGGGAGACTTCCGATGAAGCAGATCTTGAAATCCTGCACTGCGCTTACCCTGTCGCTGGGCCTCGCCGCCCCTGCCCTCGCGCAGGAGCCGCTGAAGGAGCTGGGACCGGGCGAAGGCGCCCTTTCGATCGTCGCCTGGGCCGGCTATATTGAGCGCGGCGAGACCGACAAGAACTACGACTGGGTCAGCGCCTTCGAAGAGAAGACGGGCTGCAAGGTCAGCGTCAAGACGGCGGCGACCTCCGACGAAATGGTCGCCCTGATGAACGAAGGCGGCTTTGATCTCGTGACGGCTTCCGGCGACGCGTCGCTGCGTCTCGTCGCCGGAAAGCGCGTTCAGCCGATAAACACGGATCTGATCCCGAGCTGGAAGACGATCGACGAGCGCATGCGGAATGCTCCATGGCATACGGTCGGCGGCGTGCATTACGGCACGCCCTATGTCTGGGGCCCGAATGTGCTGATGTACAATACCGAGGTCTTCAAGGATCAGCCGCCGAAGAGCTGGAATGTCGTCTTCGAGGAGATGACGCTGCCCGACGGCAAGTCCAACAAGGGCCGCGTTCAGGCCTATGACGGACCGATCCATGTCGCCGACGCCGCCAACTACCTGATGGCGCACAAGCCCGACCTCGGCATCAAGGATCCCTACGAGCTCAACGAAGAACAGTACAAGGCCGCACTCGACCTGTTGCGCACCCAGCGCACGCTCGTCGGCCGCTACTGGCACGACGCGATGATCCAGATCGACGACTTCAAGAACGAAGGCGTCGTCGCCTCCGGCTCCTGGCCCTTCCAGGTCAACCTGATGCAGGCCGAGAAGCAGCCGATCGCCTCCGTCGTCCCCGAAGAAGGAGTGACCGGCTGGGCCGATACGACGATGCTGCATGTCGACAGCGAACATCCGAACTGCGCCTATATGTGGATGGAACATTCGCTCTCTCCCAAGGTCCAGGGAGATGTATCCGCCTGGTTCGGCGCCAATCCCTCCGTCGGAGCGGCCTGCAAGGGCAACGAGTTGCTGACCGACGAGGGTTGCAAGACCAACGGCTACGACGACTTCGAGAAGGTCAAGTTCTGGAAGACGCCGGTAACGAAATGCGAAAGCCAGGGCGAATGCGTGCCCTATCATCGCTGGGTCTCCGACTATATCGGCGTCATCGGCGGGCGGTAAGCCCTGCCTTCAGCGCAAGCGTTCGCCCCTCTCCTCGGGTCTAACCCGAGGACCAACCCTCTCCCCGCGCGCGGGGAGAAGGTCGCGGCAGCGAAATGAGGGGCAGAGACCTCCTGGGAGTATCCCTATGACCGCCGTCCTCTTCGACAATGTTTCCCGCTATTTCGGCGCCGTCCGTGCCGTCGATCGCGTGAACCTCGCGATCGCCGAGGGCGAGTTCTTCGCAATGCTCGGCCCGTCCGGCTCGGGCAAGACCACATGCCTGAGGCTGATGGCAGGCTTCGAGCAGCCGACCGGAGGCCATATCGAGATCTTCGGCGAAACCGCCGAAGGCGTGCCGCCCTACCGGCGCAGCGTCAACACCGTCTTCCAGGATTATGCCCTCTTCCCGCATCTCTCCATTCTCGACAATGTCGCCTACGGTCTGATGGTAAAGGGCGTCGGACGGGAGGAACGCCGCAAGGCGGCCGAGGATGCGCTCGCCATGGTGAAACTTCCGGGCTACGGCACGCGCCGGCCGGGGCAGCTTTCCGGCGGCCAGCGCCAGCGCGTGGCGCTCGCCCGCGCGCTGGTCAACAAGCCCAAGGTTCTGCTTCTCGACGAGCCCTTGGGCGCGCTCGATCTGAAGCTGCGCGAACAGATGCAGGAGGAATTGAAAACGCTGCAGAAGTCGTTGGGCATCACCTTCGTCTTCGTCACCCATGATCAGAGCGAAGCGCTCTCGATGGCCGACCGGATCGCCGTTTTCAACGAGGGCCGCATTCAGCAGCTCGGAAGCCCGGAAGAGGTCTATAACCGTCCGCAGACGCGCTTCGTCGCCGATTTCGTCGGTTCCTCCAACGTGCTTTCGGAAGACCTCTGCCGCAGATTGGGACTGAAGGCTTCCTTCGCGAGCCTCCGCCCGGAGGCTGTGGCGATCGCACCGCCGGGCGACGGAGCGCTGAGCCTCGCCGGCACCGTCGCCTCGCAGAGCTTCCTGGGCGCCACAAACCGCATCGTGGTCGATGTCGAGGGCGCCCGAATCGCGGTAGCGAGTCCGGCGGCGCATGGTTTTCCAGCCGTCGGAAGTCCGGTCACGATCAGCTTCGCGGCGCACGACCTCCACCCGATGGAGGACGCATGACGATCGTCGTCGAAAGCGTCATTCTTCCGCAACGCCGCAGCACGGCCGGCCGCGTCTCGGATTTCTTCTGGCGGCACCCGCATGTGCTGCTGGCGATCTTTCTCGGTCCGCCGCTCCTCTGGCTCGGGATCGTCTATCTCGGCTCGCTCTTTGCGCTGCTTATGCAGAGCTTCTTCTCGATCGACGATTTCTCCGGCCTCATCAAATACGAGTTCACGCTCGCCACCTATCGGCAGCTCCTGAGCGGAGCCAATCTCGACATCATCATCCGCACCGTCTCGATGGCCGCGCTGGTGACGCTCGTCTCGGCGCTCATTGCCTTTCCGATCGCCTATTACGCCGCTCGCTACGCGCGCGGGAAATGGAAGGCGCTTTTCTATCTCGCCGTCATGCTGCCGCTCTGGTCGAGCTATCTCGTCAAGATCTATGCCTGGAAGCTGATCCTCGCCAAGGAAGGCATCCTCACCTGGTTCTTCGAAAAGCTGAACCTCCTCTGGCTGATCGATGCCTGGCTTTCCCTGCCGGTCGTCGGCGGCAATTCATTGTCGGTCAGCTACACGGGCACCTTCGTGGTCTTCGTCTATGTCTGGATGCCGTTCATGATCCTCCCGATCCAGGCGGCACTCGAACGCGTGCCTGCCAATCTGATCGAAGCCTCGTCGGACCTCGGCGGAACGCCCGCGCAGACCTTCCGCCACGTGCTCTTTCCGCTGGCGCTGCCGGGCATCGTCGCCGGATCCATCTTCACCTTCTCGCTGACGCTCGGCGATTACATCATTCCGCAGATCGTCGGCTCCTCGCGGCTCTTCATCGGTCAGGCCGTCTATGCGCAGCAGGGCACCGCCGGGAATATCCCGCTCGCCGCCGCCTTCACGGTCGTGCCGATTGTCATCATGGGCGCCTATCTCTGGATGGCCAAACGCATGGGGGCCTTCGATGCGCTCTGAGAAAGCGAACTCCGCTCCATTGGGTCTGAAGATCGCTGCCGCCGCCGGCCTCGCCTTCATGCATGTGCCGATCCTGCTGATCTTTCTCTATGCCTTCACGACGGAAGAGAAGAGCTATCAGTTCCCGCCGCCGGGGCTCACCACCCAATGGTTCGCCGTCGCCTGGAACCGGCCGGACGTCTGGGCGGCGCTGACGCTCTCCGTGAAGGTCGCTTCGATCGCGACCGCGGTCGCGCTCGTTCTCGGCACGCTCTGCGCCGCTGCCGTCAGCCAGACCCGCTTCTTCGGCCGCGAGACGATCTCGCTCCTTGTCATCCTGCCGATCGCGCTTCCCGGCATCATCACCGGCATCGCGTTGCGCTCGGCCTTCTCCATGGCCGATATCCCCTTCTCCTTCTGGACGATCGTGCTCGGCCACGCGACCTTCTGCATCGTCGTCGTCTACAACAATGCGGTCGCCCGTTTCCGCCGGATTTCCGGCTCGCTGATCGAGGCCTCCATGGATCTCGGCGCCGACGGCTTTCAGACCTTCCGCTACGTGATCCTGCCGAACATCGGCACGGCCCTGCTTGCCGGCGGCATGCTCGCCTTCGCGCTTTCCTTCGACGAGGTGATCGTCACGACCTTCACCGCCGGACAGCAATCGACCCTGCCGATCTGGATGCTGGAAGAACTGATCCGCCCGCGCCAGCGTCCGGTGACCAACGTCGTCGCCATGGTGGTCGTGATGGTGACCTTCCTGCCGATCCTCGGCGCCTATTACCTGACCCGCGACGGCGACCAGGTCGCTGGCGCCGGCAAATGACCTCGCACCTGAAGGGAGAACAGACATGGACACCGAGCTCTTGATCGGATCGCGCTTCGAAGCCGGGACCGAGGCCGAGGAACACATCCTGAATCCGAGGACGGGCGCCGGGATCATCGACCTCGCCGAGGCCTCCCATGCGCAGATCGACGCCGCGGTCGACGCTGCCGAGCGCGCCTTCGTCGGCTGGTCGCAGACGACGCCGGCCGAACGCTCCAACGCCCTTTTGAAGATCGCCGATGCGATCGAGAGCGAGGCCGACGATTTCGCCGCGCTCGAGGCGCTGAACTGCGGCAAGCCGATCAATGCGGTGAAGAACGACGAGTTGCCTGCGATCATCGATTGCTGGCGCTTCTTCGCCGGCGCGGTGCGCAATCTGCATGCGCCGGCGGCGGGCGAATATCTGCCGGGCCATACGTCGATGATCCGCCGCGATCCGATCGGGATCGTAGGCTCCATCGCGCCCTGGAACTATCCTTTGATGATGATGGCCTGGAAACTGGCGCCGGCGATCGGCGGCGGCAACACGGTCGTCTTCAAGCCATCCGAACAGACGCCGCTGACAGCGCTGAAACTTGCGCGGCTCATCGCCGACATTCTCCCCGAAGGGGTCGTCAACGTCATCACCGGCCGCGGCGAAACCGTCGGCAACGCGCTGATCAACCATCCGAAGGTCGGCATGGTATCGATCACCGGGGACATCGCCACCGGCAAGAAGGTGCTCGCCGCCGCCGCCAAAACGGTGAAGCGAACCCACCTCGAACTCGGCGGCAAGGCGCCGGTCATCGTCTATGACGACGCCGACCTTGAAGCCGTGGTCGACGGTATCCGCACCTTCGGCTACTACAATGCCGGACAGGACTGCACCGCCGCCTGTCGCGTCTATGCCGAAGCCGGCATCTACGAGAAACTCGTCGCCGACCTCACATCGGCCGTCTCCACCATCCGCTACAATCTGGACGACGACACGGAAAACGAGATCGGTCCACTGATCTCCAGGCGCCAGCGCGACCGGGTGGCAAGCTTCGTCGAAAGAGCCGCCGACCAGAAACACATCGAGATCACCACCGGCGGCCGCACCGGCAGCGACCAGGGCTTCTTCTTCCAGCCGACGGTCGTCGCCGGCGCCACTCAGGAGGACGAGATCGTCCGCCGCGAAGTTTTCGGCCCGGTCGTCTCCGTCACGCGCTTCACCGGCAAGGACGATGCCGTCGCCTGGGCGAACGACAGCGATTACGGCCTCGCCTCCTCAGTCTGGACGAAGGACATCAGCAAGGCGATGAAGGCCGCGTCCCGCCTGCAATATGGCTGCACATGGATCAATACGCATTTCATGCTGACCAACGAAATGCCACATGGCGGCGTGAAGCAGTCCGGCTACGGTAAGGACATGTCGGTCTATGCGCTGGAAGACTACACCGCCGTCCGCCACATCATGATCAATCACGGCTAGAGGCGGGCCCCTCATCCGCCGGCCGGCGGATGAGGGGCAATCCGATGCTTGGCCTTCCCTCGAACCGCCAGGTCCGCATGGCCCCCCGCTTCTGTTGCACATTTCCCACAAACATCCTGAACATGACTTGAAAAGTCATGAAATCGGCTTGCGTCCGCAATAATCATGAGTGAATAGCTCACCTTATAGAACATAACTTATATCTCTATAAGGTTGCGTCGCATGCCCTCGAAATCCGCCCCCCTCCTGCCGCTCGTCCGAGCTGCGCTCGCCGGCACATCCGCCCTCGCCCTCGTCGCCACCGCCCAGGCGCAGGAAGCGCAGCAGGAAACCGTAGCCAATGGTGACTCCACCGCTCTGGAAACATTGGTCGTCAACGGCAGCGGCGGGGTCATTACGGCCGAGGGCTATGTCGGCATCAGCAGCGCCACGGGCGCCAAGATCGACACGCCGTTCCTCGAGACGCCGCAATCGATTTCCACGGTGACCGAACAGCAATTGAAGGACCGCAACCCGCAGACGCTGCTGGAGACGCTCGCCTATACGCCGGGCACGCGCGTCGGCGCCTATGGTTTCGATCCCCGCTTCGATGCATTCTTCGTCCGCGGCTTCGACGTGACCTTTACCGGCATCTTCCGGGACAATCTCCGCCAGCCGGCGGCCGTCGACTCGGTCTTCAAGAACGAGCCCTACGGCCTCGAAGGCGTTTCGATCCTGCGCGGGCCCTCCTCGGCCCTATACGGCGCAACCGGTGCCGGGGGCCTTTACAACCTCATCACCAAGCGGCCGACGGAAGACGCACTGAGGGAGGTGCAGGTCCAATACGGCAGTCATGACCGCTATCAGGGCCAATTCGACTTCTCGGGCCCCGTGAACGAGACGGACCCTGTCTATTACCGCCTGACCGGCTTGTTGCGCGATGCCGACACCGAGCAGGTCGGCGTTGCGGACGACCGCACCTATATCGCTCCGGCCTTTACCTGGAAGCCGGACGAAGACACCAAACTGACCGTTCTCGGTGAGTATTCGCGCACCAAGAGCGGGGGAACCGCGACCTATTACAACGATCCGTTCACCGGCGAGGTCACGGACATCTTCGCAGGCAATCCCGATTTCAACGACTCGATACAGAAGCAGGGACGCATCGGCTACGAATTCGAGCACCGCCTCAACGACACCTTCGTATTCCGCCAGAACGCACGCGTATCCACCTTGAACATCGACGCTGACTGGGATTTCGCCTATGCGCCGAATGCTGACGACCCGACTTTGCTCGACAGCACCGCAGGCACCTATGACGAGCGGCTGACGGCGTTCGTCATCGATAACCAGCTGGAAGCCAAATTCGACACCGGCGCAATCGAGCACACGCTTCTTGCCGGTCTCGACTATACGAAGCTGCGTTTCCGCGCGCTCGACGGGCGCGGCATGTCGCCTCCGCTCGACACCAAGAATCCGACGCAGGGCCGCCCGGTCGATGCTATTGATTTCAACACGCGCACGGTCCAGGACCAATGGCAGCTGGGCACATATCTGCAGGACCAGATCCGCTACGACGCCTGGACGCTGACGGTGGGCGGACGATACGACTGGGTCTCGACCGATACGGATACGACGGATCTCGCCACCGGCACGCTGACGACGGTGTCGCAAAAGGACAAGGAATTCTCCGGCCGCATAGGGCTCACATACCAGACCGACTTCGGCCTTGCCCCCTATATCAGCTACTCGACGGCGTTCATGCCCAATGCCGGTTTGAACAGGGAAACAAACCAGCCCTTCAAGCCGACCGAGAGCGAGCAGCAGGAAATCGGCGTCAAGTACCTCCTGCCGGACAGCAACACGCTGATCACCGCCGCCCTTTTCAACATCGACCAGAAGAATGGCCTCTATTTCGAAGCGGATGGCGTCAGCAATATTCAGGTCCAGCGCGGTAAACTTCGTTCGCGCGGCTTTGAGATCGAAGCGAACACCAGCCTCGACAATGGCCTTTCCCTGATCGCCTCTTACGCCTATACCGACGTGAAGATCATTCAGGGCCCCGAAGGCACGATCGGCAACTATGTTTCTTCCGCTCCACAGCACATGGCATCGATATGGGCCCACTATACGCTGCCCGAAGACGGTCATTTTACCGGGCTCAGCCTGGGAGGCGGTGCGCGTTTCGTCGGATCGAGCTACGGCAATGACGAGAATACCTTCAAGAATAGTTCGCGCGTGCTCTTCGATGCTTCCGTCGGCTATGACTTCGCAGCGATCGACCGGAAATATGAGGGACTGCAGCTGCAGGTAAATGCCACCAATCTCTTTGACCGGCGCGAAGCCGTATGCACTGCGGGATACTGCCATCGCGACCAGGGCCGCACCGTCATCGGCTCATTGCGTTACAACTGGTAAGCGCCATGGCAACTGCGGGGCATGAAAACATGGCGGTAGTCGACGAGCCGAAAGGTCTGTCGGCGGCCTTTGCCGGCCCGCATGCCTGGTGCAACGAGAAGATGATGCTGTCGGAGAACCTCTCCGATGGCGTTCCGCTTTCCGACTTCTTCGCCTGCGGCGCCTTCGACCGGACCCTCTCGCACTATGCCGAGGCCTCCGGCGGCACGGACCGCCGCGCCGTCGCCTCCATGTGGTCGCTCTATTATTTCTCCGCCCTGACCATACCCTATGTCGTCGCCCGGGTGCTGGACCACCAGGCGCTGCCGGCGGAATTCGACAAGATGACGGTGGCGCTTTCGGCCGACGGGCTGCCGCGCGCCTTCGGGGTCGCGACGACAGGTGAATGGCGCGAGGACGACGCCGGCGACGTCTTCGCGCTGATCGGCGCGCTCATGGACGAGCACCTTGCCAAGGTGGTCCCGCATTTCAAGGCGGTTGGCGGCATATCGCCGAGGCTCGCCTGGAACAATGCCGCCGTTTACATCGACTATGCGCTTCGGACCGCCGGGACCGACCCCATGAGCGACCAGGCCGATGCGATGGTCGGCCGCCGTCTGATGCCCAACGGCGCTCCCAACCCCTTCTTCGACTGCCTGCGTCAGGAGGAAGAGGACGGGACGCGCGTCTGCCGGCGCAAGATCTGCTGCCTGAGATATCTCCTCCCCGGCGTCCCGAGCTGCGGTAGCCTCTGCGCCCTTCCAAGCCAAAGGAAACAATAGCATTGTCTCTTCTGCTCCCCTGGCGCCGGCGCCTCGTTCAGGCCCTCGCATTCCTGTGCTTCGCCCTCTCGCCGCTCTGCGCGCTGGCGCAGGCACAATGGCCGATGACGGTCACCGACGCAGTCGGACGACAGGTTACGGTACCCGCACCGCCCAAAGCGCTACTGCTCGGCACCGGCTTCAATCTCGTCGCCCTTTCGCTCATTCATCCGGACCCGGTAAGCCTCCTCGCCGGGTGGTCCGGCGACATGAAGGGCGACAATCCGGAAATCTACGAAAGCTTCCTTCGCAAGTTTCCGAAGCTCGCCGAAGTGCCGCTGATCGACGACGGCAGCGGACCCGGGCTTTCCTTCGAGACCATCCTGACGCTCAAGGCCGATCTTGCCGTTCTCGCCAACTGGCAGGCGGATACGGAGGCGGGCCAGCGCGCGATGGAATATCTCGAAAGCACCGGCGTGCCGGTCATCGTCGTCGATTTCAACAATGAAGCGCTGAAAAACACACCGGACAACATGCGCCTCCTCGGCAGGGTCCTCGAGAGAGAAGAACAGGCGGAAGACTTCGCCCGTTTCTACGAGGAGCGTCTTGCCCGCATTCGCGAGCGCGTTGCCAGGAGTTCCGGGCCGGGACCGAAAGTTCTCATGGAAGCGTTCCCCGCGCCCGACCGTTGCTGCTGGGCCTATGGCGTCGGCGGCCTCGGCGAGTTCATCGCCATCACCGGGAGCCGCAACATAGCCGAGGGCGCATTGCCGCGTCCGGGCGGCATGATGAATGCGGAAGCGGTGATGGCCGAGAATCCGGATGTCTATATCGCCACCTCTTCGCCCGGCGGCAAGTATAGCGGCTTCTCGATCGGCCCCGGCGTCACGGCCGAAGAGGCGGAAACGACCCTGGCCGAATCCGTGGGCAAGCCGGTGATGGCAAGCATCGCGGCGGTGCGCAACGGGCGCGTGCACGGCCTGTGGAACTTCTTCAACGCCATCCCGCTGAACATCGTCGCGGCGGAGGCCTTCGCTTCGTGGCTGCGCCCCGATCTCTTTCCCGATGTCGATCCGGCCGCCACGCTCACCGAGATCAACCGGCGTTTCGCGGCGGTGCCTTTCGAAGGTTCCTACTGGATAAGCTTGAAGAAATGAGCGCCGGCTGAACATTGCGACCACGGCAACGCAGAAGTGTACCATCATCGAGGCAGATGGGACCGATTGCCAGCGCCGCGCCGCCCTATATAAGGTTCTCGCAGGAGAATCTTCATGGCGTGGTTGATTGCGTTACCGTTGGGCTTGGCGATCGTGTATCTCGCGGCTCGATACGGCCGCTTCCGAAGCTGGATCGAGCCGGTTCTGTCGATTGCGGTCGCGCTCGGCCTCAGCGCCGCTTTCCTCGTCTGGCTGAACGAGACTACGCCCGAGGACGTGCCGGCGCCTGCTCCAAGCCAATCCGCCAGCGGGCTGACCGTCGCCGACGTCATGCTCCAGGACATGACGTTCGAGCCCAACCAGTCCGAGCGCACCTATCGCGTTCGCGGCACCGCCGCCAATGCAGCGGAGGCGACGCTCGAATATTTCCGGCTCACCGTGACGCTCGAGGATTGCCCGCAAGGTGCCTGCAGACGCATCGGCGACGACACCGCGCTCATCCTTCTCAGGGTGCCGGGCGGCCAAAGCCGCCCCTTCGAGACCGTCCTCACCTTTCCCTTCAGACCAGATGAAGCACCGACCGCGCCGAAATGGAGTTACAGGGTGAGCGAGGTCAAAGGGTCGGCTCGGCGCTGACCGAGCCGACGGCCTCAGCAAAAAATCCCGAACCGCTTCCGTATCGCCCGGTCGACCTCCGCCGCGATCAGCGACGGAGCTGCGTCGGCGAGAATGCGGTTTTTCCTCTCGATCGCACGCGCCACGAGATCCGGCCGGCCGATCTCGACCCATTCCTTGGGGCTCGTTCTATCGGCGACCGCCGGATAGATATATTCCGTCTGCATCAGCCCGAGCGTCTGGGGATGGCCGAGATAGTGGCCTGGACCGTCGAGGCAGACCGAGCGCATGGTTTCGAGCGAAACCGAATCCTCGGTGACATCGATGCCGCGGATGCAGCGCTGCACCTGGCCCAGCATGTCGTCTCCAAGCACCAGCGATTCCATGCAGAAGCCGAGCAGGGAGGCATGCATGCCGACGGCCTCGTAGACCATGTTGAGCCCCGAAAGCCCTGCCATCACGTTGGAAATCGCCTGCTCCCAGCCGGCCTGCATGTCCGGAAGCTTCGCGTCCGCGATACCCGCGGCAGCGCCGCCCGGCAGACGGTAGAACTGGTGCATCTGCGCGCAACCGGCCGTCAGCAGCGCCTGCTCTCCGGAGCCGCCGGACATAGCGCCCGTCCTCAGATCGGAGACGAACGGCCAAGTGCCGAAAACGGCCGGGTGACCGGGCGAAAGCGCATTGACGTAGACGACGCCGGCAAGACACTCGGCGACCGCCTGCACGATGGCGGTCGCGAGCGGCGCCGGGGCAGTCGCCCCCGCCTGTCCGGCGGAAAGCAGCAGGACCGGCATGCCGCCGCGGATGCACTTCTCCATGGTAATGCAGCTTTCCTCGGCGAATTTCATCGGCGGCACGACGAAGCAGTTCGAGTTCGAAACGAAGGGACGCGCCCGCCACTTGTCCTCGCCGTCCGCGATCATGTGGATGAGATCAAAGCAGCCCTCCACATGCGACGGATCGGAGAAGCTCGTGCCGACATGCTTCGTCGTTCCGGCGCAGCAGGCATAGAGCGTGTTGATGTCCATCAGGAAATTGTCCGCGACATCCCGGCAGACCATGGCCCGCTGGAAGAAATGGACATTGTCCAGGTGGTGGACGAGCTGCGCCGCGTTCAGGAGGTCCTTGGCGGTCGATTCGCGGTATTCGCGCTTCTCGACGTCGACCACGTGCACCGCCGCTCCCGCAGTGCCGTAATAGACGCGCGTGCCGGTCAGCTCGAGGTCCTGTTTCGGATCACGCGCGTAAAGCGTGATGTCGCGCGCGGCGATGGCGAGCATATCCTCGACCAGTGCGCGCGGGAACCTGAGGCGCCCGTCCTCACCGAGGATGGCCCCGGCGCCGGTCATGATCTCGACGCCGGATTTCGGCGCATTGGCGAGCCCGATCTGTTCCAACGCATCGAGCGCCGCTCCGTGAATGCGTGTGACGTCTGCATCCGTCAGCGGCTTGTACTGCCCGCCGGAAAGGCCCGGACGGACGGGGCGGATGTTTTCCGCCAGAGGCGCCGAGCGAAGCGCAACGCGCGCCGCCCGTCCGCCGGAGCGTCTCGAAACCGCAACTGCGCATTCCTCAGCCATCATTCATCTCCCAATGGCGCTGCCGCCGTCTTGTTCTTTGCCCTCACCCTGGCTTCTCCCCGTCAAAAAGGGAGAAGGCGCCGAAGGCGGATGAGGGCCATCGCTTTTCGTGGTCTGCCTGATTTGGACCGCGCCTACATCCGCACCCGCTCCGCCTTCGGATCGTACATCGGCTTCAGCGATGCCTCGGCCTTGACCCGCGTTCCGGCGACTTCGATCTCGTAAGCCGAAGCCAGCACGTCGGCCTCGCTTTCACCATGGCAGGCCACATAGCCGAGCCCGATCGCGCCACCCAGGTTGTGGCCGTAATTACCCGAAGTGATCGTGCCGACGATTTCGCCGTCGCGGACGATTGCCTCGTTATGGAAAAGCAGCGGCTCCGGATCGCAAAGCCGGAACTGCACCAGCCGGCGCGAAAGCCCGTGGTCACGCTTCGCAAGCACGGCCTCACGTCCGATGAACTCGCCCTTGCCGGGCTTCACCGCAAAGCCAAGCCCCGCTTCCAGCACATGGTCCTCGTCGGTGATGTCGTGGCCGAAATGCCGGAACGCCTTTTCGATACGGCAACTGTCCAGGGAGTGGAGACCGCAAAGCTTCAGCCCGACCTCGGCTCCCGCCAGGTCCAGCGTCTCGAACACATGCGCCGCCTGGTCGGTGGAGACGTAAAGCTCCCATCCGAGTTCGCCGACATAGGTGACGCGGTGGGCGCGAGCGAGGCCCATGCCGATCTCGATTTCGCGAGCGGTGGCGAAGGGGTGCGCCTCGTTGGAGAAATCGTTCGGGCTCACCTTCTGCATGAGCTCGCGCGCCCTCGGGCCCATCACGCAGAGTACGCTTTCGGCAGCGGTGACGTCGGTGATCACCACGAACTCGTCGCGCACATGCTTTCGCAGCCAGGCGAGATCCCGTTGGAGGGTTGCGCCCGGAACGACGAGAAAGAATGCCGTCTGCGAAAGCCGCGTGACGGTCAGGTCGCTCTCGATGCCGCCCCGGGGGTTAAGCATCTGCGTATAGACGACACGGCCGGGCTCGACATTCATGTCGTTGGCGCAAAGCCGCTGCAGGAAGGGGAGCGCATCGCGCCCTTCGACGCGGATCTTCCCGAAGGAGGTCATGTCGAAAAGGCCGACCCCATTGCGGACGGCGAGATGCTCCTCCCGCTGGTTTTCGAACCAGTTCTGCCGTTTCCACGAATAGCGGTACTCGCGCTCCTGGCCATCCCTTGCGAACCAGTTTGCCCGCTCCCATCCTGCAACCTCACCGAAAACGGCTCCGCACGCCTTCAGATGTTCGTGGACAGGCGAGCGGCGAACGCCGCGGGCGGTCGCCATCTGGCGATAGGGGAAATGATCCGCGTAAAGCAGGCCCAGCGTCTCGCTGACCCGTTCCTTCAGGTAGGAACGGTTCTTCTGGAAGGGCTGCGCCCGGCGGATATCGACCTCCCAGAGGTCGAAGGGCGGTTCGCCGTCGTTCATCCACTGCGCCAGAGCCATGCCGGCGCCCCCCGAGGAGACGATCCCGATCGAATTGTAGCCGGCTGCCACCCAATAGCCTTTGAGCTCCGGCGCCTCGCCGAGATAGTAGCGGTCGTCGGGCGTGAAGCTTTCCGGGCCGTTGAAGAAGGTGTGGATGCCCGCCGTCTCAAGCATCGGCATGCGGTTGACCGCCATTTCGAGGATCGGGGCGAAATGGTCGAAGTCCTCCGGCAACTGGTCGAAACAGAAATCCTCGCGGATGCCTTCCATGCCCCAGGGCTTCGCCTTGAGCTCGAAGGCGCCGATCAGCATCTTGCCGGCATCTTCCTTGTAATAGGTGCACTCGTCCGGCACGCGCAGCACCGGCAGGCGGCTGAGATCAGGTATGGCTTCGGTGACGATATAGAAGTGCTCGCAGGCGTGCAGCGGCACCGTGACGCCTGATTGCCGGGCAAGCTCCCTGCCCCACATGCCGGCGCAGTTGACGACATTTTCCGTCTCGATCGTGAAGCTCTCGCCGTTCTGCTCGCAGGTGACGCCGGCGACACAGCCGTCCTTCTTCAGGACCGAGGTGACTTTCACGCCCTCGATGACCGAGGCGCCGTTCTGCCGCGCACCCTTGGCAAGCGCCATGGCGATATTGGCCGGGTCGCATTGACCGTCGAGCGGCAGGTGTACCGCCGCCTTCACGTCGGAAACGTTGAGGTGAGGATAAAGCTCCCGGACCTCGTCGGGCGTGACCTCGCGCACATCCACATTGAAAGCGCGCGCCAGCGAAGCCTGCCGGTAGATCTCTTCCCTGCGCTCTTCCGTCAGCGCCACGGTGATCGAGCCGTTCTGGCGCATGCCCGTCGCAATACCGGTTTCCGCCTCGAGCTTCACGTAAAGATCGGCGGAGTATTTCGCGAGGCGCGTCATGTTCTGCGAAGCGCGCAGCTGACCGATGAGGCCGGCCGCATGCCAGGTGGTGCCGCAGGTCAATTGCTTGCGCTCGAGCAGCACCACATCGGTCCAGCCGAGCTTCGCCAGGTGATAGGCGACCGAGCAGCCGGAAACGCCACCACCGATAATCACCACACGCGCTTTTGCGGGAATGGGCTTCGTCATGCCTTCAGTCTTTCATTGGAGGGGTCCCAGAGCGGCTGGTCCGGCTGGACGATGGCCTTGAAGCGGTCGCCGAAAATCTCGACTTCGACCTCCTGTCCAGGCACGGCCAGATCGGCGCGCAGCATGCCGAGTGCGATCGACTTGCCGGTGCGGTAGCCCCAGTTTCCGGACGTCGTCTCGCCGACGACCTCCCCATTCGACCAGAGTGTCGACATATAGGGCGCGTCGCACTCGCCAGCCTCGACCGTCAGTGTCACGAAGCGTTTTGCAAGCCCTTGTTGCTTCTCGCGCTCCAGCGCCGCCTTGCCCGTAAAGCCCGGCTTCGCCCAGTCGACGAAGCGTTCCAGGCCGCCCTGCAGGATCGTGTAATCCGTCGAAAGATCGCCCTTCCAGGCGCGGTAGCCCTTCTCGATGCGCAGACTGTCCAGCGCTTCCATGCCGAAAGGCTTGAGGCCATGCTGCTGCCCGGCTTCCCAGACGGCATCGAAGATCGCGGCGGTATCCTCCACCTTGGTGTGGATTTCCCAGCCGAGCTCGCCGGCGAAGGAGACCCGCACGAGCTGGCAATAGCGGCCGGCAATCTGCGTCGTCTGATGCGTCAGCCAGCCCTTTGAAAGGTCGGCATCCGAAATCCGGGCCAGGATCGCGCGCGATTTCGGCCCCGTCAGGATCTGGCATGAGAAATTGGCCGTCACGTCATCCAGGGCGAAGGTGGCGTCCGCCGGGCGATGCTTCTGCAGCCACTCGAAATCATGCCACTGCGCCGTCGCCGCGGTGATCAGGAAGAAGAAATCCTCCTCGATCGCCATAACAGACATTTCGGTGAGGATGCGGCCCTTGTCGTCGGCGAAATAGGCGAGCCCGATGCGGCCGGGTTTCGGTACGCGGCCGGTGATGAGGCCGGAGAGCCACTCGCGCGCGCCCTCCCCCTTCAGCCGGAAGCGCGAAAAGCCCGGCAGGTCCAGAATGCCGGCAGCATCGCGCACGGCGAGACACTCCTCCTCGATCCGCTTCGCCCAAGGGCCTTCCCTGCCCCAGGTCTGCGTCGACTCCTCTGACGTGTCGTCGCCTGGTTTCGCGTACCACATGGCGCGTTCCCAGCCGTTATAGGGCTTGAACTGCGCGCCGAGCGCCGCAATGCGATCATGGATCGGCGAGAGCTTCCTGCCGCGCCCGGCCGGCCAGTAGTGCTTCGGGAAATGCATCGCATATTCGTGGCCGTAGATCTCCATGCCCTTGGCGATGCAATAGTCCTGGTCGGTATAGTCGGTGTAGCGGCGCGGGTCGCAGGACCACATGTCCCATTCGGTCCGGCCCTGGGTTATCCATTCGGCGAGCACCTTGCCCGCCCCGCCGGCCTGGCAGATGCCGAAGGTGAAGACGCAGGCCTCGAAGGCGTTCGGCACGCCGGGCATGGGCCCGATCAGCGGATTGCCGTCAGGCGCATAGGGGATCGGTCCGTTGATGACGCGCGAAAGACCTGCCGTTCCCAGGATCGGCACGCGCTCGACCGCATCGTTCAGATACCATTCCAGTCTTTCGAGGTCGTCCGGGAAGAGCTGGAAAGAGAAGTCCTCCGGCATAGGGTCATCCGGCGTTGCCCAGTGAGCGCGGCAGTTCTTCTCGTATGGCCCGAGATTCATGCCGTATTTCTCCTGCCGGAGATAATAGGAGGAGTCGACGTCGCGAAGGAGCGGCAGCTTATGCCCGGCCTCCTTCGACCAGGCGGCAAGCTCCGGGATCTCGTCGAAAAGAATATACTGATGGCTCATCACCATCATCGGCACGTCGCGGCCGAACATCTTGCCGACTTCGCGGGCGTAGTAGCCAGCGGCGTTGACGACGTATTCGCAGCGGATTTCCCCCTGCGCCGTCTCGACCACCCATTCGTCCTTCTCGCGCCGGGCACCGCTCACGGGACAGAAGCGGATGATCTTCGCGCCTAAGTCGCGGGCGCCCTTGGCGAGCGCCTGGGTCAGCTGCGCCGGATCGATGTCGCCGTCATAGGGATCGTAAAGCGCGCCCGTCAGCTCATGCGTTTCGAGGAAGGGATAGCGGCTGCGCATTTCCTCCGGCGTCAGAATATCGAGGTCCATGCCCTGGTAGCGGCCCATGCCGACGACGCGCTTGAACTCCTGCAGCCGCTCCTTCGAATGGCCGAGGCGGATGGATCCCGTCACATGATAATTCATCGGGTAATCGACGAGCGCGCCCAGGTCGCGATAGAGCGAAGCCGAATAGCGCTGCATGTTCATGATCGACCAGGAAGAGGAAAAGGTCGGTACGTTGCCGGCTGCGTGCCAGGTTGAGCCGGCCGTGAGCTCGTTCTTTTCAAGAAGCACGCAATCGGTCCAGCCGGCCTTGGCAAGATGGTAGAGCGAGGAGGCGCCGACGGCTCCCCCGCCAATGATCACGACACGTGCGTGAGACGGCAAACTCGACATGCTGACTCCCTCTTTTACGTCGATTTTTGACGAGGAAGCCGAATCCCATCAAGCGCCGCGATGCGGCTTTATTAATCGAGTAATTCGATTAGATTTCCCTCGGGGGCAAGGAGTCGCACAAATGCAGGTTGATCTGATCGAGACCTTTCTGGACCTGATGGAAACGCGCAGCTTCAACCGAACGGCGGAGCGCCTCAACATCACGCAATCCACGGTTTCCCATCGGGTGAAGGCCCTGGAGACGCAGTTCGGCCGGAAGCTGTTCACCCGCAACAAGGGCGGAACCCTGCCGACCGCCGCGGGACTGCGCTTTCTCGATTATGCGAAAGCTCTTCAAAATCAGTGGCATGAAGCGACCCGCGCAGTAGCGAGCGCAGGTGCTCTGGAGCGCTCGATGCGGCTCGGAATTCAGCACGACCTGGCGGAGACCATTGCCGGCCGCTGGGTGGCGGCGATCCGCCGCGACCTGCCGACCACCGAGATCTATATGGAGGCGGACTACTCGAACCAGATGAATCGCGATCTCGCCGCCGGGGAACTCGACCTTGCGGTCCTCTATACGCCACACTTCCTGCCCGATCTTCATTATGAACGGATCGGCGAACTGCATTACGTGCTGGTCAGCACCGATGCTCGCGACATGGCCGGGGTCAAGCCCGAAACCTATATCCGTTCAAGCTACTCTCCCGCCTTCGACCGCGCCCACCGGCTGGCGCTACCGCACCTTTCGGGCACATCGCTCGCCGCCGGCCAGAACATGGCCGTCACGGACCTGTTGCGCACGCTCGGCGGCGCAGCCTACGTGACGCGGGCGACCGCCGATCGGCTCTGCGACCGCGTCGCGGTCGTGACCGATGCGCCGGTCATTCCGCAGACCGTCTATGCGGCAACGAGTCTGCGCACCCGCCATGCCCATCAGCATCGCAAGATAATCGGCGCAATGGAGGGACTGCTGGTCGGCTTGTAAGTCCCTGGACGAACCCTTTTTGGCAACGGGGAGGAGCAGAGAGGGGCTGGCGCAACCTCACCGGCCGGAGAATTGCGCCTTCAACCGTTTGATGTCCTCTGCCGTAATCCCTGGCGGATCGGTGACCGCCATCCAGGCGTCGATGTAATGTTCCGGCGCGTAGACATGGCCGTAGCCCATCGGCGAGGTCGTCGCCAACGCCATGTCGGCAAGCAGCTGCAGCCCGGTGACCACGGGAAACCAGCTCAGCGCCGGCGAAACGTCCGGCCCACGCGGGGGCTTCATCCAGTCCGGCTCCCGATAGAAAGCATGAGGGTCGAAAAAGGTTACCGGGTCGCTGGCATATTGCAGATAGACGATCCGCATCGCGCCCCAATGCGCGCCGGGAATGTCGAGCGCATTTTCCTGGCTGGTGAAGCGGATGGCGGAGCTGTCGCGATAGCGCGGCAGCCAGGCGGTCGAGCCGGCGATGCGGTCGGCCGTCACCGAACGCCAGAGGGCGCTGGGAAACGGGGGGCCGCTCCAAAGCGCGCCCTGGAAGGGATCGCTGATGACGTCGAAGAGATCGACCGATCCTTGCGAATTCATTGCCCCGAGGCTCAGGCCGTGCAGGTAGAGCTTCGGGCGCCGGTCCTTGGGCAGCGTCGTCCAGTAACCATAGACCTCGTCGAAGAGGGCATCGGCGGCGTCGGCGCCGTAGCCCGGTTCGACCAGCAGGGACAGCCAGCTGGTGAGATAGGAATATTGCACCGCCACGCTCGCGACGTCCCCGCGAAGCAGATATTCGACCGTGTCGAGCGCTGCGGGATCGATCCAGCCGGTGCCGGTCGGCACGACGATAATCAACGACTTGCGCTCGAAGCCCCCGGCACGCTTCAGCTCCTCCAGGGCCAGCTTCGCCCGCTCCCGCGCGGTCTCGGCGGAATTCAGCCCGACATAGACCCGCACGGGATCGGGGACCGCAGCCGCGAAGAAGGCGCCGATGTCGGCGCCGGCCGGTGCGGACGCGATGAACTGCCGCCCCTGCCGTCCAAGCTCGTCCCAGCGTACCAGCGACGCACCGCTTCCCGTCCTGGCGGGCTCGGCAGGTGGCGCGATCTCGGGATCCATTAGTGCATCGAGTTGCTGGAAGGAACTGTCCGCAGCACGAAGCGCGAACTTGAAGATCACGCCATTCGCCGCGGACCAGAACAGCGCGAGCGCCACGAGCCCGCCGAGAGCGTTGGCGATCGGCCGCGTGAGAAAATATTGCAGCCATCGGGAAAGAACGCGAAAGGTCAGCCGGAACAGCCGCGCCATGAGGACCAGCGCGATGAAAATGAGGACGGCTGTCAGGCCGAGCCTGACAGGCTCGGCGCTTTCGATGGGTTCGAGGCCCATGATGTGGCGAACGGTGTTCTGCCAGTGCGCCGCCTGCCACAGGAACACGGCAGCGGCCGCTATCGAAACGATCGCAGCGGCGATCTTCAATGTGCGCGCGCGCCGCACCGTCGGCTCGGGGAGTTCGAAGAACGACCAGAGCCAGCGGAGAAACACGCCGGCCGCGTAGCCGGCTGCAAGGGAGAAGCCGGAGATCACGGCCTGAATCAGATAGGGCCGCGGTATCAGACTTGGCGTCAGCGATACCGCAAAGAACAGAATGCCGACGAGGAGCCCGCTTGTGGAGAACGAACGCAGGAAGCGGGAGATGCGGCGGTGCATCGGTCTGGGCAGGTCCGTCTGCTGAACGTGTTCCATGGCGGACTCCACTTCGCGCGCTGGCGGCAATGTCGCTTTCCGGCGGCGCGCAGTCAATTCCCGTGAACCTGCTGCAAAGGACAAAACGTGCAGCAGATCAAAGCGCTACGGCGCGCCTTGCGCGTCGGAGACGATGCGCGGCGCCGTCGAGGGTCTTTGCACCGGCGAGAGATTGAAGTCATCAAAACGAAGTGATCGCAAATAGCAAGGACCGGACGCAGACGTTTGATATATTTAAGCCGGCAATAGAGTCTGCCTGCGCCAAGGAGAAAAAACCATGACCGCGCCGCACCCCTCGAAGACCCATATCGGCAACCACAAACTGCATCCCGAAACGTTGATGCTGAATTATGGTTACGACCCCGAACTTTCGGAGGGAGCGGTCAAGCCGCCGGTGTTCCTGACCTCGACTTTCGTCTTTCATTCCGCCGAGGAAGGCCGCGATTTCTTCGATTTCGTCTCCGGCCGGCGCGAGCCGCCCGCCGGCGTGGGCGCCGGGCTCGTCTATTCCCGCTTCAACCACCCGAACAGCGAAATCGTCGAAGACCGGCTCGCCATCTTCGAACGGGCGGAGGCCGGTGCGCTCTTTTCCTCCGGCATGTCGGCGATCGCCACGACGCTTCTCGCCTTCGTGCGGCCCGGCGACTCCATCCTGCATTCGCAGCCGCTTTACGGCGGCACCGAGACGTTGCTGGCCAAAACCTTCCTCAATCTGGGCGTCTCCGCCGTCGGATTTGCCGATGGCATCGATGAAGCGGCCGTCAATGCCGCAGCCGAGGAGGCCATGAGCAGGGGACGGGTCTCCGTGATCCTCATAGAAACGCCCGCCAATCCCACCAACAGCCTTGTCGATGTCGCGATGATCCGCCGCGTTGCCGACAGGATCGGGGAGAGACAGACGCATCGGCCGGTCGTCGCCTGCGACAACACGCTGCTCGGCCCTGTCTTTCAGCACCCGATCGAACACGGCGCCGATCTTTCTCTTTATTCGCTGACCAAATATGTCGGCGGTCATTCCGACCTGATCGCCGGCGCCGTCCTCGGCTCCAAGGCCCTGATCAGACAGGTGAAGGCGCTGCGCGGCTCGATCGGCACGCAACTCGACCCGCATTCCTGCTGGATGATCGGCCGCTCGCTCGAAACCCTGTCGGTGCGCATGGAAAAGGCCAACGACAACGCCCGCATCGTCGCCGAATTCCTGCGCGACCACCCCAAGGTCGAGCGTATCCATTATCTGCCGTTCCACGACGCGGACGCGCCGGTCGGCCGTGTCTTCGCGGCGCAATGCAGCGGCGCGGGATCGACCTTCTCCTTCGATATCGCCGGCGGCCAGGAGGCGGCCTTCCGGTTCCTCAACGCGCTTCAGATCTTCAAGCTCGCCGTCAGCCTCGGAGGCACGGAATCGCTCGCGAGCCACCCGGCGGCGATGACGCATTCCGGCGTGCCGATCGAGGTGCGCGCCCGCATCGGCGTGCTCGAATCCACGATCCGCCTGTCGATCGGCATCGAGCACCCGGACGATCTCGTCGCCGACGTCGCAAACGCGCTGACGATGATCTGAGTCCGCTGCTGGAAACGTCGGGCCTGTTGTCGCTGACCGCGGTCAGCCGCCGCGGAAACCCGGCCCGAGGTCGCCCGGTTTGGAGCGTCTACCACATCGTGCTCAGCGCGACGATCGCCGTCCTGTTCATTATGGTTCCGATCTATTGGTTTTCGGAGACGACCGGAATCAAGCCCTCTCCCGGTGCGAAAGGACGTTGACGATATTGCCGAACGGATCGCGCAGAAAGAATCGCCGCACGCCCCAGCTTTCGTCGGTGATATCGTAGACGATCTCCACGCCGGCAGCCTCGGCGCGGTGATAGGTTGCATCTACGTCATCCACCTCGATCGAGAGCGCCGGGACCGGCGTTCCGGACCCGCCTTCGGTGGCGAAGCTCACCTGCGGCATGGCGGAGCGACCTACCGCCGCAAATGTGACGATCCAGCCGTGATCCATCACCACCTCGAGACCGAGCAGGTCCGCATAGAACCGATGCGCCTGAAGCGGATCGGTTACCTGAAGATTCGGAACGATGCGCCGTACCGTCATTCGACCCTCCCGATTTTCCGCTCCGATAGCGCCAGCTTGACGAGCGAGGCTGCGGCCGCCCCCGCCGTCTCCATATAGCTCGGATCACGGTGGAGCAAAACCACGGCGAAGCTGCCGTCGAGGAGCAACAGGACCTGCCGCGCGAGCGCTTCAGCCCTTACGATCCCTTCTGCCTCGAACGCCTGCCGGAGCCAGTCCTCGAATTTTTTCTTATGCGCGGCGCCGATACGGATCGCCGGGTGCCCCGGCATGCTGGCGAGCTCGGCGGAGGTGCGCAGGAAGCCGCAGCCCTTCCATTTCGGATGTCGGGCGACGCGGGCAAGATTGAGAAAGATGCCCTCGACCTTCGGTGCCACGTCGCCCTCGGTTTCGCTGAACCATTTCTGGAAGAGCTTGAGGTTCGGCTGATCGCGCCCCTGGAGATAGGCGGCAATCAGTTCGTCCTTGCTTTTGAAGTGATAATAGAGCGTTCGCTTCGTCACCCCGGCCGCTTCGGCGACTGCATCCACGCCGACGGCGCGGATCCCTTCGGCATAGAACAGCTTGGAAGCGGCGGAAACGATGCGTTCGCGTGTGTTCGGTGCCGTCGTCATGACCATGTATACCGACTAGTGAATATACATTCCTGTGTCGCCGACTTAGCCTCCGCTCGTCAATACACGATGGGAGACAATTCATGTCCGATACGGTTCTTATCGAAATTTCGGGCGGCATCGCCCTCCTGATCCTCAACCGGCCCGAAAAGCTGAATGCGCTCAACTACGAACTGATCGATCGGCTCTTAGCTCTTCTCGACCGTGTCGAGATCGACGAGACGGTGCAGGCAGTCATCCTCACCGGCGCCGGCGATCGCGCCTTCTCCGCAGGCGGCGACATTCACGAATTTTCCGGCAGCGTGGCCAAGGGCGTGAACGCTGCCACCCGCGACTTCGTCCGGCGTGGGCAAGAGCTCACGCACCGACTGGAGTCCTTTCCGAAGCCTGTGATCGCCGCCGTCAACGGCCTCGCCTATGGTGGCGGCTGCGAGATGACCGAAGCGGTGCATCTCGCGATCGCGAGCGAGGGGGCGCGCTTTGCCAAACCGGAAATCAAGCTCGCCATGCCGCCGACATTCGGCGGGACGCAGAGACTGCCTCGCCTGGCAGGGCGAAAGCGTGCGCTCGAGCTGCTTCTGACCGGGGATGCGTTCTCGCCCCAGCGCGCGCTGGACATCGGCCTCGTCAATGCCGTCGTGCCGCATGAGCAACTGATCGCCTCGGCCCGAGCGCTTGCCGATCGCATCATCCGCCATTCCCCTCTTGCCACCGCCGCCATCATTACGGCCGTGACACGCGGTCTCAACATGGCGATCGGAGAAGGCCTGCTTTGCGAAAGCGAGCAATTCGCACGGATGGTTCCGAGCCATGATCTCAAGGAAGGGCTTGCCGCCTGGAAAGGGCGGCGAGAGCCACGCTATGCCGGGCGCTGATCCGGTTCTTTAAAAAGTCCGGTTCCGAACGGAAAACCGCTCGTCACTTCTCCAGGAGTGCTCTAGATCCGCGCGAAGCCGAGAACGAAAAGGGCGAGCGCGCCTGTCGAAGCGAAGGTGCGCACGTGGTTCCAGCGGACCCAGTCGGTCAGGTAGCGCTGCTGCCACAGCTCGGCGGCTGCGTGGCCGGCAGGGGCGGCCGCAAGCGCGTCGTTCAGCGGAACATTGATCGCGACCGTCACCGCGAGCGTGCCGAGGAGATAGACGAGCCCGCCGGCTGCCAGCAGATAACTCCCCTGCCCGCCCCAGATGAACGCCATGACGAGGAGGATCAGGCCAAGCAGCGCCGTACCCATGAAGGCGGCGAGGAACAGCGGATTCTGAATCACCACGTTGATGGCGTTCATCGCGGCGACCCCCTGATCCGGCGGGAGCCGCGACAGCGCCTGCATTATGCAGACCGAGAAAACGAAGAAGAGCCCGGCCATCAGACCGGATCCGATCGCGGCGGCAAAAGCCATCGCAGGAACAAGGGCAACCATCGCAGCACTCCAGACGGGAACGAAGCCGCTTCGGGTCGTTTCCCTCGTTTCAGACTTGAGGCAGCGCCGACGAAAGCCAACCGCCCGCAAAACCGGCCTTGCCCAGCCCATGGCGGAAAGCCGCAATGCTGCGCGTCAGTTCCCAAACCAGGCCGCTTCTCCAGTTCTCGATCATCATGACCACGAGGCCTTGGTCAAGTCCGACAATTCTGTCGTCCACCCAGCCTTCGGCACCGTCGCCCGGCAGGCTGGGATTGAAGCCGCCGGGAAGGCATCCCTCGCTCACGAGCGCGGGATAATGCGACAGCAGGTGGGAAAGGCTGCCGAGACACGCGTCCGGCTCGAAAGGCAGACCGGCCAACGGCGCCCACGGGACGAGCGTGCCGTCATCTGCGCCGAATGGTGCGCCGCGTGCCTCGTAGCCGAGCAGTTTCTGCCGCCGCCCGTCGCGGAGCCGGAGCCAGCCTTTCGGCGCGTGGCAGGCGCTGAAGCCCCAGAGGTCGCTGCAGTAACCGGCGAAGCCATGAGGATTTTCCTCGGCATGGGCGCGCTGCAACCTGATGGCCCGGCGGGAGTTTTCGAAATAGTCGCTGTCCCTTTCGCGCATCGGCCGGTCGTGAACGCCACGAAGATCGATCCAGGCCTGCGGAAACAGGTGGACGAAGAGCGCACCGGCATGGAGATGCGTCACCCCATCGAGCGTGAGCCACTCATGCGCCGCGGTATAGGCGTCGTAGTTCTGCGGCACGATCGGTTTTGTCGGCGATCCGAGTGCCAGGACATAAAGGAGCAGCGCCTCGCTGTAGCCCCGCCACCGGTGCTTCAGGAAGCGTCCGGGAGGCCGCCAACCCATTGTAACGGTATCGCCGCCATTGAGCGTCCAGTTCCAGTCTGCCCTCTCGTAAAGAAACGCCGCGAGGCTCCTGATCTCCCTCTCCTGCCCGCCGGAGCCGGAAAAATAGGCCGCCGCGGCCAAGGCACCGGCCAGGAGCAACGCAGTGTCGATCGTGGAAAGTTCGCTTCGCCAGGCACGCTCTCCCGACCGCATATCGAGGAAATGATAATAGAAGCCGCGATAGCCGGTTGCCCGCACGTCGCTCTCTTGCCGGCTCGCCGCGAAGAATGCGAGAGTGGTCAGCACACGCCGGGCGGCCTCCGTCCGAGCGATCCAGCCGCGCTCGACCGCGACCGGATAGGCTGCAAGTCCGAAGCCCGTGGCGGCGATGCTCGACGGAGAACCCTTCCGAGACGTGTCGGCCACCAGACCGGTTGCCGTGTCGGAGTGTCGAAGAAAGTAGCCGAACGCCGCGCGCTGCAGCCGGTCGACGCACGCGATATCCGAGTTCCGCCTGGAGTGAAACATAGTGGTCTATTCTTAGACGGTGTTGGCGACATCGCGGCGGGTAGCGCAGCCCTTGCTGCGATCACCGAATATTGTAGGCCCGCGTCGCGCCAGCAGTCGCCGATTTCCAATCCTGTGGTACATTCATCGGATGACCTCGGCCCGAAGGCCGAGGCCGGTTTTACGGCAATCGCGGTGCCCGGGATAGAGGGGCAGAACGCCCGACGCGTGATCCACGATGATTGGCTGATGCGATGTTAGGCACGATAGCATTGATCCTGGCTCTGAGCGGCAGCCCGATACAGTCGGCAGCCATGGCCGCGGACGTGGACGTGGAGCTGCTGCTGGCCGTCGATATGTCCGGCTCGATGGACATGGAGGAGGCGCGCGTGCAGCGCTCCGGCTATCTGCAGGCGCTGCGGCACCCGGATTTCATCAACGCGGTCCAGGGCGGGCTCCTCGGGCGGATCGCCATCGGCTATTTCGAATGGGCAGGGCTCGTAAACGAGGCCTCCGTCGTAAACTGGCAGGTGATCGAAAATGCGGCCGATGCCGAAGCCTTCGCCGCCAAGCTGGAGGCGCGGCCGATCGGGACGCGGCGCGGCACCTCCATTTCGAATGCAATCCTGTTCGGCACAAGCCTCATCGAATCGAACGCCTTTTCGGGTGGGCGACGAGTCCTCGACGTCTCCGGTGACGGGCCGAACAACACAGGACCGCCGGTCACTCCCGCCCGCAACGATGCCGTATCGCGCGGGATCATCATCAACGGACTTGCAATCCTCATCCGCCCGTCGGTCTCGACGGGGCCGCTCGACCAGTATTACGCGGAATGCGTCATCGGTGGGCCCGGCTCCTTCGTCCTGCCCGTGCACGAGCCCGAAGATTTCGCGATCGCGATCCGCCAGAAGCTCATCCTCGAAGTAAGCGGCGTTGCCCCGGATCCGGCGCTCCGACTGGTCGCCGGCGAAGCTGCGGCAGACTGCATGATAGGCGAGAAGCTGCGGCCGGGATTTCTCGACAGGGTCTACCCGGAACTGGATCGCTGAGCTGCTGAAAACCGCGATACGCCACGGTAACCTGCGGCGCGTCGTCATTGAGGCCCGGCGAGGCGTCTCCGGGATCGACGGAAAAGCGGCAAAGCGCGTGGGTGGTCCCGCAACGCGCCATTGCCGACCTCAAGCCACCGCGGCGACTGCTACTGCAGCAAGTGCGTTCTGCCTTCGAGGCCCGCAGCCGCGATCACCAGCTCCCTCCGATCCCGCAATTCGCTGGCAACGGCCTGCAGCGCCATCTCGATGCAGTATTCGACGGCCTGTGCATCCAAGGCGCGGGCGCTGTCACGAATGTGGCTGAGCATTCTGGCAATGCTCGCAAGTTCCTGTTCGGCGTCCGTCAGGGACGAAGGATGATTACTCATTTTGAACCCCCATTCCGCATGCTTTCTGAGGGCGACTATAAACGAGTTCGGCATTTTCGCGCGTTGCACGAGCGTTGCACCCGCATTGGTAGAGTAACGCACCGGATTTCGCCAGAAGCGTTACAGGTCCGCCGCCTCACGATGCGAGCGCTTTGGATAGTGCTCTTGGGCCGAATCGACGTGCTCTTTCGCCGTCGGGACTTTCAAGCTCGGGGACGAAGACCTTGACGACAGAGAAGGGCAGAGCTTCCCCAGAGAGACGAAGCGCAATTGCAGATTGCACACCTGCACCCCTTAGATGATCGATAGTGTGGCGCAGCAGCGCTTCGAGGCCGCCGCCCACAGGCGGCGCTGCGATCGCATTCGGGCGCGGCGCCGCGAGGAAAGCCCGACGGGTCGATTCCGGCAAAGGCCTGCTGAACGTCTCGGGGAAGACATCGTCCCGGGCACCTCCGATATAGGTGAGCCGCGACTGCGCCGCTTCGGTCACCGCACGGATCGCCGCCCGGACGGGAAAGACATGCGCGCCGCAACCGCTCGTCACCTCCATGAAGCGCCCATCGTTCCTGGCCACGATATCGGAGGCGCCGAGCAGCGCCAGAAAACAGGGGATACCGATGTCGCTGGTGATGTCGAAGAGCCTAAGGTCGAGTCCGGCAGCCCTGATGCGCTCGACGAGACCGTTCAGCGCTGCATCGCCGAAACCCTCGGGAGCGATGCAGTTGCGGTAACGGCTCTCTGGTCCCGACACGCTCCACAGGACATGGGCATCGCGTTCAATGCGCTCCAGCAGCCCGTGCAATATCGCTTCCGCGGCGGCATTTCCCGACGCGAGCCCATCCGACGACATCCAGAAACGCGAAGGCCGCGTCCGGTCGAGCAGCGATGCCTCGAGGGGTACGAGCACCTCCTGGCCGGAGATCAGGTCGGAGCCGACGGCCCATATCATGTCTTCATCCGCTCCGACATCCTGCTGTCCGGTCGCAATCAGCCCGGGAAGCGGGTCCACTCTCCGCCCGGACGCGCGCAGCTCGCGGACCGTACCCACCACTGTTTCCACTTCCGGCCGACCCGCCATGGCGCGCTCCAGCGCCTCCATGACAGCGGACACCTTCGCCTGCGCATCCGTCAGCCCTTTGCCCTGCGCAATCACGATGGATCGTGCATTCGGCGTGAAGGCGCACCAGACCGGGATTCCGATCCTGTCGAGTCCCGTATGTCTCGCGATGCGGGTTATGCCGAAATCGGAAAGCAGGGGCCGGACACGTTCGAAGGTCTCTTCCGGGCTCAGCAAGCGATCGGAATATTCATCGGGCGAGGCCGCCCGGCAATCGGCGGCTAGACCGGTCACCCCTGGTCGCTGCATGCGATCTGCACCTCTGGATGTGGTGCGGCGACGCCCGGAGCCATACCTGCCAGCCTCATTGTTCATTCCGGCGCGCTGCGGCGACACGCACGCAGCAGATATCGAACATGCTCGAAATGCCGGACCATGGCAACCGGTGGCCCCCTATATGCCGGAAGCAAAGCTCAGCCTCATTGTTGACAAGCCGTTTTCATGCTATGTTCAGAGGGATCGATCGTGGGTGCCGGCACCTCGCTGCAGATCGTTCGCCCGGAGCGCGCTTGGCCCAAACAAGCGCGCTTTTGCCTGTCAGGACTTGCGCATTGCAGCTGGCGTCCGTCGCAACACCGGCCGACGCGGTTTTTCAATCCACAGGAAGCCATGACACAAGGATATGAATGGCGGGTTTCGGAACTCGTTGATCGGCTCATTGCCCTCGGAGTGAAGCCAGGAGGCGTTCTGCTCGTTCACTGTTCCTTTCGCAGCATCCGGCCCGTCGAAGGCGGGCCGCTCGGCTTGATTGCCGCCCTGCGCACCGCCATCGGTCGGGAAGGCACGCTCGTCATGCCGTCCTGGTCGGGTCTCGACGACGAGCCGTTCGACCCGGCGACGACACCTGCAGCATCCGATCTCGGAATACTGGCCGGCACATTCTGGCGTCTGGAGGATGTAACGCGCAGCGACCATCCATTCGCGTTTGCAGCAGCGGGCCTGCTTGCCGCTCGGATCACATCAGACACTCTGCCTCTGCCCCCGCACGCTCCCGCAAGTCCGATCGGGCGTATCCACGAACTCGACGGCCAAGTGCTCCTCCTCGGAGTCGGACATGACGCGGACACCACATTGCATCTCGCCGAGGTCATGGCAGAGGTTCCCTACCGAGTACCGAGACACTGTACGGTCCTCGACCGCGGCAGGCCGATCCGCATCGACTATCGCGAGAACGATCACTGCTGCCAGAACTTTGACCTTGCCGACACCTGGCTCAGGCGAAAGGGCTTGCAGCGAGAAGGCCCGGTTGGCCACGCCCATGCCCGCCTGATCCGCTCCCGCGACATCGTGAGGATAGCCACGGACCAGTTGGCGCGAGATCCGCTCGTTTTCCTGCACACGACGGAGGCAGGATGCGACGAATGCGATGCGGCACGCCAGTCGGTCGGCCGCACTCGTTGCGACGGCTTTGATTCCGGGCCCCCTCGTCCCGCTCTCCGCGGCGAGCGATCAACCTGACGCTGCCTTCAATCGCAGAGACAGCCTCGAAATTGTCAGCAGCAATGCTGGTGACTTCGCCCGCACGGAATGTAAGTTGGCACCCATCTACCAATCACGAAGAGAACTCCAATGCCCCGTTTTCTAGCCGTGTACACCATGAAGCCCGAAGACCTCGCCTCATTCCGCAGCCTGCCCAAGGCAGAGCAGGACGCAATCGATGCCGTCGGCCTGGAACAGTGGACAGCGTGGGAGGACAGAAACGCCGCATCCATCCTTGATCGTGGTGGCATGGTGGGCAAGACGACGCGCGTAACCAGGAACGGTATCGCCGATGCTGTGAACCCCTTCTGCGGCTACATTGTCGTCGAGGCTGAAAACATCGAGGCCGCGGCGCGGCTGTTCGAAGACCACCCGCATATCACAGTGTTTCCAGGAGACGGCGTCGACATCATGCCCTTTCTGACCTGAACTCCTTCAGAGCATGCCAACTATGGAGTCCAGCGCCGAAACGCCCGCTGTAAATGCCCTGGGTTTGTAGAATTAGGCCGCTCCGATATTCATTGCTTTATGGAGCGGCCCGTCGCAGTTATTTAACCGCCACAGGTGTCTCGGTGGTTCGATACGTTTCCAGCTGTCGTTCGACGTCACTTAACTTTGTTTGCGGCGGAACCAGATCGAGGGCCCGCATCATGTCGTCGATCCAGTCGCCTGTCGAAAGTCGAATAGTCGTCTCGGACGATGAATATGACCACAGGTCGTTTTTCTCTTCGAGTTCCGAGAACAATTCCTCGATCGTGCCGCCTGGCTTGTAGAACGTTGTCGGGCTCACGACGTCCGGGGAGAACAGGCACCAGACGAACCGATCGCCATCCTGTGTTTTTGCAATCGGCAGGTAGGCGACCCAGGTAGCGCCAGTGCTCTGCGTAACCTTGCGTACACCGAATGCTATGGCCTCCTCGCCGTTCTCCATTAGCTGCGAGCCTTCGATGAACTCGTTGAGAACAGAAAAGGCAGTCTCAAACCCATCGGCACTGCTTCGGCGCTGTAGATGGTAGTATCGATTGACGCACCCGTTTAGGATCATCGATTGCGTGAAGCCGTAGTTTTTCCCGATTTGGTACGAGTAATCCGTGTATGCGATGCCGAGCACCCGCACAGCATCGACATCGTCGGCCATATACATCTCGTCTCGCCCAGGTGCGAGCAAACGGGGCAGTTCAGCTGGAACTATGTAGAGACGGTCAGCGAGCGCAACTAGCCGCGCGATTCCGAGAACTGCGGCGCGATATGCCTCTTGAACCAGTCCCGCCTCGTATTTGCCGTCCGGGACGGTAAGATATGGCGCGTGAAATCCGAGGCGGGCATCCTTCTCCAGCGAGCGGGACGGCTTCTGGCTGGGCAGTGGGTCGTTCTCTCCCACAGGCGTCGGGTCTTTCGGAAGATGAACGCCGCCGAGGAACGCGATTGCGCAGGCCGAATAGCAGGCGTCCGCTGACCTGACGACTGTCGCGAGACCAAGGCGGCGAAAAGTGATCGCGAGATCGATACCCTCGTGGAATTCGCCCCCTGAGCTGTTCAGGGCGATGACGATCCGCCGCCATGGGTCCTGCTGAGGGGAGACGTCGGCATTGCGCAGAGCCTCTGCGACTCGACCGCTGTCTCCCTCGACAATTTCGCCCTCCAGCCGGAACCTGGCCTCGGCTCCAATCTGTCCGTCCTTGATCCCCTCGAACACAACTTCCGCGGCGTGGGTCATCGACGCAAGGGTGAGTGCCGAGATCATTGCGGCGCAGAGGGTCAAAGGACGAAGCATCATTTTGCGATTCCCGGGCAGAGCTCCTGAAAAATGCTCAGCGCGGTGCGATATCCCGACGCGGACGAACCATCCAGAATTTCTCCGGAAGCCACATTGCGAACGACGTAATCCGCCATCAGGTCGGACGACGTCGCCTTTCCTTCGAAGGCATAGGCTTGGCCATAGACATCTGTCCACGTCCGCTTCTTGCAGTTGGCGGTGACCCTGTCTCCAACCTTGATTTCGGCCATCGTACGCTTCACGCAGGCCATCGAATAATCCTGCTCGTATTCGACACAGTAAGCTTTCGCGTCCTTGGGGGTGTGTTTGACTACGATGACGGCTTTAGAGGTGCCGATCCCGGATTTTGAAACCGTCGTCAGATGCATGCCGGCACGGGAGCCGTAGTAGATAGAGTGCTCATCCTCCGCATGCGCCGCAGATGAAGCGACGGCCATTGTCGCCGCCAAAGGCATCAGGACACGCATGGTGCGAACCAGCCATGTATTAGAGTTCAAACCCATAAGGTGCCTCTCCTTTATGCCCGCGAGGGCGGCTTCGACTTCAATGCGGTTCGGGCCTGGAGAATTGTCCATAAAGGTTCATTCATTCAGGTTCCTCAGTTCTTCAGCAGTACTATGAATCATGCGGACTCCGCAGGGCGAACATGCGAAGCCCGCCTCGCCGTAGCAACTGGTAAAGGTTGATATGTTCTCGCGTTACAACCATCCTGAAAGGATGGTCATGTGGATACGCGCCCACCACCTTCTGTTCCGTCCAGTTCAATGAAGGTTCGCCGTCCCGAACATGGCCTGCAAGAACTTTTCCTTCTCATCCGACTGGACGGGCGAATTGCCTCGGGTGAACACCAGAGTCCTCCATGCGTCGCGACCGATGACGAAAATCGTCACCTCGACGTTGCTGTCATCGAACTTGACGGCCTTCCCGGTGGCTCGCAGGGCGGGCAAGCCTCTAACGGTGACCGGCTGCCACTCGGTGGAGATGCTGACGTCCGAAGCGACTGCCTTCTTGATCGCGTCAGCATAGACGGCCGCCTCGACACCGCCGGATGGAAACTGCTCGTAGCCGAGTATGACCTCTGAGAGCAGTTCATTGGAGGCGAAGTAAAAAGCACGGCCGCTGTTGGTAGTCATTTCCTGCGCCTGCCACGTCTTTCCGATTGTCGCCGTCTTCTTCGTGACCGGGTTGACCCACGTCTGGGTGGCGGTGAGATTTCTAGCGGACTGCTGATCCTCGGCAATCAGGATGACGTTGATCGCGAACAAGGCTACGACGACCGCCATCGCCGCCGAAAGTCGTACTTTCGACGGCTTGGCGACCACGGCAGGATTGCCTTCATCGTAGCTTGCGGCCTTACCTGCCGCGAGGCGACGGTACTGGCGAATTTGCGTAAAGAGGGCGACGACGGGGATGCCGAGACCAAGGCCGGCGACCCACACCTTGAGCTCCCTGCCCAAGAAAAAGCTGAAGCGGCTCCGGCCCGAAGGAACGGGTACGCGCACGCCGACGATGGCCTTCCCAGGCGTAAAACCGGTCGCCATCATGGACATGGCGAGGAACACGGTGACGAGGGGAAGCAGAAGGACGCCGAATAAAGCGGAATTCATGGTGACGATCTGGAAGTAGACATCCGGTGCATACAGGAGGGTCCATAGACCGATACAGAACCCGAGGAGCGGTCCGAATATGAGATTGTCGATTAATCTCGCCCATAAGCGAGGCCATGGTCGCGAGCTCACGACGCCGCCTGCTTCGGGTGCGGGTGGCGCAAAGGCAGGCGGGGGTAGTCCTGGTGGTTGAGTGGCCGGCTGAGGGGGCGGCGTTACAAAAGCATTCGCGAGGACGGGATGATCGCCAGCCCGTTGCCAGGCTTCCATTCCTTCCTGCCGCACATATGTCTCGCTGTTGATCTGCCCGCCTTTGACAAGACTGCGAAGTTCGTCTTCTTCAACAGGGCCCTTCTGATCCTCTCCTGCCGCATAGTACCAATCTGCCATGCTTTCAGCCCCCGCACCGTCTACGTCCACAACTAGCACGAGCACAACGCGCCGTAAAGTTGCAGTGAAGACCGCCGAGGTCGATGCGCATTCAAATCTTTGAAGTCCTCACATAGGTGGACAAAAGAACGGTTGCAGGGTCTATGCAGCTCCTTGCCCGGGTGCGGCTGCCATGGAGCCATCAACACCGCATTCGGTGGATTAAAGCACAACTTTTAATCGATGCAGCAAACTGCAAATTCAGCCATCATTGCGCCTTTGGAACAAATCCCACCGCAAATCCAAACAACCGGCCAATTTTCACTAAAGTTTCAAGCGTTGGGTTCGCGCTCCCGGCTTCGATCTCAGCAATTTGGCGCCTGGTGAGCGATAGGATCTTGGCGAATTCATTCTGTGTCAAACCAAGCCCTCTACGGATTTCAGCAACCGCTTCAGGCAGTCTTAAGTCGCCGGCTCGGGCACGCTCCGCCAGCGTTCGCCGGTTTTGTAGAATCTCTTCTTTCGTGGGTTTCTTCCATCGAGCCATTTAGCTGTCCTTCGGCATCACTGGCACGCCTCCAGAACGCTGTCCGCGATTTCAATGCAACGTCCCATCGCCCGGTCCGGAATGTCCGGAGACGCCCCCAATTCTTTCGCGATAGCCGGAGCCTGGCGCAGATGTTCGGCAAACTCGGAAAGCGCAGCCGCAAGAGCTTTCTGCTCATCGGGATGGGGCATCAGTTCGGCACAAATCCGATTCCAATTGGGAAGATGGTCGCGACCACCGTCACGCATCATTGCCCATCGGGTGGAGCGAACGATACCCTCCTTCGCAAGCCGCATTGGCGCGAAATCAAAGAGCGGAGACAGGCGGATCGTACCGTCCTGGTGCTTGCTCAGTGCCGAGTTGCGGCCGTGATTATCGGGGTTGCCGAGCGCCAGGTTTGCGATATCCCGTTTCAGGTATTCGACGATGTCCGTGAAGGGATCGGCCGAATATTGCCGCAGAATGTCGATGTAGGCCTCGTGCGTGCCGATATGGCCGAAGTCGGCAACCCCGATAGCAGAGACCAGGCTTTCTTGGCCTAGTCGGACGGTTCCGCCGTCTTCTTTCTTCTTCCGATCGAAACGGGGAATGACTAGGACACCTTCGGCATAGCTCGAGGGTTCGCTGACATTTAGACCAATCTCTTGAGCAATCCTTGAATAGAGGGCTTCGCCTTCGAGGATCAGGCGGTCCACAGGTTCGTTGCTGCGTACCAGCTTGACGATGACGTGGCGCACGGCTTCATCATCGGTCACGAAGCTGTCGGGATAATAGAGCCCGTCATTAGCCTGGGTCATCGCGACCTTCGGCCATTCGCCTTGCAGGCCGCTCGAGCCGGAGGCGAGCAATCCGAAACGATCGGCGACTTCCATGAAGCGATCCGACCGCTCAAGGATTTCCGCTTCTGTAACCCCCAGGCGCTCGACACCGCGCAGCCGTTCCGTTTCGGCTTTTGCCGCTTCCTTGATCCGGATATTGCCTATGCCCCCTGTCGCTGATCGCAGCAGCAGTGGGAAATCAGCGGCGCGCGAGCCTTCAGCAAGGCCGAGGTGGTCGGCAAGCTTTCGCCTTGCATGCCCTTGGGGCATGAGATCCAAAAGGAAGGGCGGCCAGCTGCGGCTATATCGGTTTTCGAGGTCAACGGCATAACGGACGGACAACGCGCGATGGTCGCTGACCATCTGGCCACTCGCAAACTCCGCCGATGCCACGGAGACGAAATAGTCGAGATCGTAATCGACGATGGAGGCACCCTGAAACCCGGCTGCGTCGTCCTTGAGTTCTAGCGTCGCGGCGTGATGCCACTCCCCATCAAAATGGGCTTGGAGCGTTAGGCGCATTAATTGACCCTTTCAATGGATCAATTAATGCATTTCCTTTAGTTATTCAACCCATCAAAGTGGGTTGAATAAACTTCATCCTCGTCCTTGCGATGGGGGTGATGCAGCTGTGGGCGATCATTTCGGCCTGACGCGGGCTGATCTCGTGCTGCGTGCCCTCCCGTGGGCGGACCGCATAACGATGCGCGCCCTGCCCTTTCAGATCGCCAAATCTCCCATCCCCGATTGCCCCGAGAGCAGCGGCGTCCACTTTCTCCGACGCGATGTTGCTGATCGCCGAAATGGCTGCTTCGTCGTAAAAATCAAGTGGACGGTTTTGCCATGAGTTGCCCACTCTCGCGTCCGGCGACGGCTCATCCCGGAGAAAGTACCCGCAATTCCTCGCGCGCCGCGATCCCTCCCACGTCCTCAAATTGGGGGCCGTTCGCGGTCCCTCATTCCGGCAGACCTGCCTTGATATAGCCCTCGATGACGTGCTGACGATCGGCATCGTTGCGGAAGGGCTGAGTCCGTCCCCACTGCCGTGCCGAAAAATTCGGAAACTCCGATAGGAATTCCCTTCCCACCTCGCGCGCTTCCGCGGTACGCCCCAATCGGGCGAGCGCGGCGGCGAGATTGCGTTTTGAGCCAGGCCCACCCGCCTGTGGATGACGGAGCGTTTCGATAGCATCCCGATACCGACCAGCGGCATACTGGGCCCAGCCGAGAAACGAATAGTGGTCGCCTGGAGGATAGGGATTAAGGCGAAAACTATTCTCGGCGCACTCGACGGCCTCAGTTGCTCGCCCCTCGAACACCCGGAGATCGGCAAGGTGGGCCCACCCCGCAGAGTGATTGGGGTTGAGGCGAAGCCCCTGCTCAAACTCCGCCACTCCCGCTTCGAACTCGCCCTCGTAGGCACGCAGGTAGCCAAGCACGATATGGGCGTCGGCATTTTCCGGATCGATTTCCACAGCTTTCGCGGCGGCGGTGCGGGCGGCAGCGCGATGCTCGTCGACAGGCTCGCCATAATATAGCGCATCGAAATGGTGGCTCATGGCAAGCCAGGCATGCGCGCCGGCGAAGCCCGGATCGATCTCGATTGCCTTGGCCAGGAGCGGGCGAGCCGCCCTCGTCTCCCGGAGCGATTGCGTCGCCAGCGCGCGCCCCCGAACGAACAGGTCGTAGGCCTCGAGATTGGTGACCCGACGGCTCGGAGGAGGTTTCGCCGATGGCAGGGCGTGCGCAAGGGCGTTGATCACCTTGCCGACAACTTCGTCCTGCAGGGCGAAGATATCCGCGAGGTCGCGGTCCAGGCGTTCGGCCCAAAGACAGCTGGCACTGGACGCGTCGATGAGTTGAGCATTGATCCGTACCCGTGCGGACGCCCGCCGCACGCTTCCCTCGATAAGATAGCGAACCCCCAGTTCCCTGGCGATCGCGCGCAAGTCCAGCGCGCGATCCCTGTAGGCGAAACTCGAATGACGGGCGATCACCAGGAGGCCATCCACCTTGGAAAGATCGGTGATGAGATCTTCCGCGAGGCCTTCGGCGAAATAGTCCTGTTCAGCATCGCTGCCCAGGGTGGCAAACGGCAGCACGGCAATCGACGCAACCTGCGGCAGGGCCGGCTCGGCATCAGGGCCGCCATGCGCCTGTACAGTCGAAGCGGCGTCCACGGTTTCCCACGTTGCCTGGAAAACGCGAATGGGGCGGGCAATGTTCTTCAGCGTGCATTCGCCCTGGTCGATGAACTGTACCGGGAGCTTCCGATCGACCTGCTCGTGAACGCTGTGGGTTATTAGCACGCCGCCTGGTTCGGCCATGGCCTCCAGCCGCGCGGCGACATTGACGCCGTCTCCGAACACGTCTTCCTGGTCAGCCAGCACGTCCCCGAGGTTGATGCCCATGCGGAAAACCAGTCGACGAGCTTGGGCAACCTCCTTGTTCCGCTCGGCCGTCACTCGCTGGAGGTCGACGGCGCAGCGCACCGCTTCAATGGCGCTCGCGAACTCCACCAGGAAGCCGTCGCCGGCGGTCTTGAAGATGCGCCCCCGGTGTGCTTCGACCGCTGGCCGGACGACCTCTCGCAGCAGCCGTTGCAACCGCTTATGGGTGCCGTCCTCATCGGCTTCCATCAAGCGGCTGTAGCCTGCGACGTCAGCCGCAAGAATGACTGCCAGTTTCCTTTGCGGTCCGGCAGAAGCCAGGTTTTGTTCGTCGTCGTCCGGCATTGGAGGAGGGTACGCCGCACCAGTTCGGCCTTCAACAGGGATCGTGGTTTCGGCGGCAATCGCATTGGGATTCGCTCAACGCCGCGGAGGTGCCAGCTGGTCGCTGAATTTCATCGCGACCAGTTCGCCTGCGGCAGGATGTGCTCATGCCTTGGCGGATCGATGTCCGCCAAGGCCTTCCTCGAGGTTTGTTTTCTGTGGCGCAAGACCGCGAACCTGTGCGGCATGGTGCTGCGAAACCCTGGAGGGCTGAGCGCCAAAGAAAACGAGTTTATCTGGTACCACGGCGACCGCGCTTTCATGTTCTCGCAGGTGCAGTGAATTCAGATGGACGGATTTCGGCACTGGTGAGGGCGGTGGCCTCACCGCGCGCTCGAATGCGGCCCCATTGCGCGCTGGCAGCGGAGGTTCGATCCGCTGCCAGCGATGTTTCAACCAGTGGCCTGCTTATTTGACGGGGGGTTGTAGGAAGATGCGATTTTGCCCGCCTTGTCTTGCGCAGCCTTGAATTCCGCGCCCGTGTAGGCTCGCACGGTTTTGACGTTCGATACGGCTCCCGATGCGCCGGCGACGAGAAGTGCGGGGATCAGGTCAGCACCATCGTCGAATTCCGTGATTGCCATCCAGTCGGTTTCGCCGGTCGTAACGTAGAAAGAGTGCAGTTTCCCGCCCGCTGCTTCCATGATGCTACGGGCCGCCTCTTCTCGGTTCGATGGATTGTCAATCATTCCCTTCGCTGACGTGGCTGTATAGCACCCTGTGGTTATGAACAGTGGCATAACATCCTCCCTCGATGATTGGCCAGATCGGGTGATCTGCTGAATACTCACTATCTCAAAAAACGTGGCGTTAGACGAGCGTGGGACCGCAGAGCGCTAGATTGGTCGCCGCCGTCGTGGATTCGAGACTTACTTGCAGAGAAAAGCCGCTAAAAGGCGAAGATTTTAACTGGCCAACAATGCGGAGCTCGAGCGAAAGCCGCTGCACTCGCCAGCACCCCTGTTGAGCACCCGCGTCGTCCCTGGAGAGGCGCTCGACCCTTCCGGGAAGTGAGACGCAACCCGCGTCTTTTCACGGTTCATTGACAACAAACGCGTCGCCGGCTCAATCTTCGGTAGTTCCAAGAGGACGGCGCTTTGGAAGAGGAAATACGCTTCGGACCATTCCGCTTGATCCCCTCCAGGCGCAGCCTGTTGAAGGAGGGAGCATCGGTGCCGCTGGGAAGCCGGGCGCTCGACATCCTATCATTCCTCGCATCGTATCCCGGCGAGTTGAAGACCAACGACGAGATCGTCAAGCAGGTCTGGCCCAATACGTTCGTCGACGAGGCGAACCTCAGGGTGCATCTCTCGGCGCTTAGGAAGGCTCTTGGGGATAGCCAGCGCTCTCCGCGGTACATAAGCAACGTTCCGGGACGCGGATATGCGTTCATCGCCCCTCTGGAACGGGACAACCAGGCAGCTTCCCCACGTGTCGCTCCGCTTGCGAATTCGCACTCGGGACGCTTTCCCGCGCGCATTTTCGGCCGGGAGGAAAGCATCGCCGGAATCGCGGGCCAACTGGCCAAGGAGCGGCTGGTAACGATCTGCGGACCGGGCGGCATTGGCAAGTCAACCGTCGCGAAAGCCGTCTTGTCGAGGTGTGCGGCAGACCTTGACGCTGTCTGGATCGACCTCTCGGAAGTCGCAAATGGAGGTCTGGTCCCCACCGTGGTCGCGTCGGAGCTGGGCATCCTGATCCGCACCGACAACATTGTGAGGGACATAAGCGCACATCTCGATTTGCGCAATGTGGTGGTCGTCCTGGACAGCTGTGAGCACGTTGTGGAGCACGCCGCCGAATTCGCAGAAGCGCTGCTGGATCAGACAATATCCCCGCGAGTACTCACAACGAGCCGCGAACCTCTCCGCGCACGCGGCGAACGCGTCTACCGCCTGCAGCCCTTGGGTCTTCCTCCATCTGCCGCCACCGCCGCGGCCGCTCTGATTTCCCCTGCGGTCCAGCTGTTCGTAGATCGTGCCGACGCCTGTCTCGGAGGGTACGAACTTTCGGATGCCGACGCGCCTCACGTCGCGGAAATCTGCTCGAGGCTCGACGGCATCGCGCTGGCAATCGAGCTTGCCGCGGGCCGCCTTGAGTCTCTTGGCGTAGCCGCACTGTCACGGTCCCTCTCCGATTGCTTCCGCGTCCTGTCGCGCGGCCGCAGGACGGCGCTTCCCCGGCATCAGACGCTTCGTGCCACGATCGACTGGAGCTATCTGCGTCTCCCGCCGCCCGAGCAGCAGGCCCTGAAAGAACTTTCGGTCCTGCCAGGCGGCTTCACGGGAGGAGCCGCGCGCGCAGTCATCTCCAGCACCGAAGCCGACGATCTTCTTGCGGCACTCGTCTCGAAATCGCTGCTGGTCGCGGACACCCATTACGGTGAGCCGGTCTACCGCCTGCTCGACACCACCCGCCTTTACGCTTCGGAGAAACTGGCCGACGCCGGTGAGCTCTCCGTTGTCATGTCCAGTTTTTCCGAGCACCTCATCGCCTTGCTCGAGTCGGCGGAAGCGGAGATTTATTCCGTCTCCATGGATGAGTGGTCACAGGATTTTGCGCAACAGGTGCCCAGCATTCGCGCAGCGCTCGACTGGGGCTTCGGCAAATCGGGCGACATCCTCCGAGCGGTACGATTGACCGTGGCCGCTCTGCCCCTCCTCTTCCGCCTCTCCCTACTCGACGAATGTCTGGTCCCCGTAACCAAGGCACTCGGCCATCTCGACGCGCGACCCGACCTCGATGAGCGGAGCAGGATGAAGCTGTATGCTGCGCTTGGCTGGCCGCAGATGCGATCCACCGATGCGTCGAAGCATGGCATAGGCGCATGGACGACCGCCTTGCACATCGCGGAAAAGCTGGGCGATGTCGACTATCAGCTGCGCTCCATATGGGCGCTGTGGGTAGACGCCATAAACCGAGGGGAGCCGAGACCCGCCCTCGAGCTGGTCGATCGTTATCTGGCGGTCGCGCCATCCTCGCCCGACCGGGCGGACGTTATCATCGGACGCCGGATGCATGGAGCAACGCTGCACTGGCTCGGCCGACACGCGGAAGCGGCGGACGAGCTCCGGATGATGCTGGCCGAATACGAGACCGTTCCCGACGGGCGGCATTCCGTCCGTTTCCAGTTCGACCAGCGAGTGACCGCGAGGATCATTCTGGCGCGGTGCCTTTGGGTCCTGGGGGAAGAGGACGCCGCCCTCCGTGAGATAGCAGAGACCATCAGTCACGCGCGGGACATCCGCCACCACCTTTCGCTCAGCAACGTCCTGGCGGAGGCGGCATGCCCCATAGCTTTGCTTGCCGGCCGCAACGACCTCGCAGCAGAATACATCCAGCTTTTGCGCGAACATACGAAGGCGCTGTCACTCGATGTCTGGAACACCTATGCGGACTGCTTCGAGGCGGAACTTCAGCTCAGAGCGGGAAAACCGGGCGAGTGCCTGACTCAGATACGCGCGAGCATGGGCGTGCTCGTCGGAGCAGGCTTCACGCTCTTCCAGACGATCTTCCAGACGACGGAGGCCAAGGCTCTTGCCGCCTCAGGCTGCCTGGAAGAGGCGCTGGAGGTAATAAATGCCGCGCTCGGCCGCTGCGCCTCTTCTGGTGAGCGCTGGTGCCTGCCCGAGCTTCATCGAGTCAAGGGGCAGATAGTAGCCCAGACGGCGGGCGGTGGACCGTCGGCACTGGCCGCGTCCGAAACCGCTCTCGAAAGCGCGCTCGTCGACAAGGCGGAGGGATGGAAACGTCTCATCGTGGAGGACATCGCCCAGTGTCGCGCTGCGCTGGCCGCTGCCCAACCCGACGAGTTTATCATCGAGCGGCCAGGTGATGGGGGGATGCACGCACCGCCAATCAGTCCCGCGAGCGATCCTTCCGTACCTTCGTGAGATGCGGTTAGAGCGTTCCGTTTACACCGATTTACAACTCTCAACTCGTCCGCCCTCCCCGATCCGTGCACAAATGCCACGAAGAGGAGAGTGCAAATGGACCATGCCACACCCATTCGCCTATTGGTCATTCTGTCGGCGGATATGGTCGGAGAGTCCTCGAACGATGAAATACGCATCGAGCGAATTGCACCCGTCTACTACATGTTCAAGGACGTTGAGGCGGACGTCGTTCTCGCCACGCCGACGGGCGGGTATGCCGCGCTTGCCCCCGATCTGCGCCAGTTCCCAAGCGAGGAGCCATGCGTTCAACGCTTCCTCTCGGATCGCGACGCGAGAGATGACTTTGCCGATACTCTGAGCCTCGATCAGATCGTCATTGACGATTTCGACGCAGCGTTCTGCTTCGGATTTTCAGGCTCGATCTGGGGGGCGGACGGCCTGGGCGTCGCGCCCATGGTCCGGGCCTTCCTCGGAGACATGAAACCCGTGGCGATTATCCCCGGCCGAGGCCTCGACATCGCTGCCGAAGGCGCGGGGAGCGGCTTGCTGGTCGTCGGTGACAGTGGGCAGTCTGCGGCGCTTGCGGCACATGCACTCCTCAACGTGATCGAACTTCGCAGGCAGAGCGTGTCGCAGGGCCGCCCTCATCGTCCCACATCAGCGTAGCCCCTACCTCATCGGCTATTTGCACGGATTTACGACGCTTAACTCGCGAAAACGCCCTTTCTGGAGAAGGTTGTAGTCGTTCAAGCAGGGACCGCAAGGAAGATGCAAATGGATGAACAATCAGCCGCATTCACGGCGGAGGCCACACGGCGGAACGTGCTGCTTGCGGGAGGTTTCGCCCTCGCCGCAATGGTATTGCCCGGCGAAACGTCGGCCGCCCCTCCAGCGACTTCAACCGAGAAGAGGAGTGAGGACATGTCGTTTATCAGGACCGCGGACGGAACGGAAATCTTCTACAAGGACTGGGGACGCCGTGACGCCCAGCCAATCGTCTTCCATCACGGGTGGCCGTTGAGCGCCGACGATTGGGACGCGCAGATGATGTTCTTCCTGGACAAGGGTTATCGTGTCATCGCGCATGACCGCCGCGGCCACGGCCGTTCCACGCAGACGTGGTCCGGTAACGAGATGGACACCTACGCGGCCGATGTCGCGACGCTGACGGATGCGCTTGATCTCAGGGATGCGGTCCATGTCGGCCACTCGACGGGCGGCGGCGAGGTCGCGCATTATGTCGCCAGGTCGAAGCCCGGACGCGTGGCGAAAGCCGTGCTGATCGGCGCGGTTCCGCCGGTCATGGTGAAGTCGGACAAGAACCCCGGCGGCCTGCCGATCGAGGTTTTCGACGGTTTCCGCGCCGCGCTCGTCGCCAACCGCGCCCAGTTCTTCCTCGACGTTCCTGCCGGGCCGTTCTACGGCTTCAACCGTCCCGGCGCGAAAGTCAGCCAGGGCGTCATCGACAACTGGTGGCGTCAGGGCATGATGGGTGGCGCGAAGGCCCATTACGACTGCATCAAGGCCTTCTCGGAGACGGACTTCACCGCAGACCTCGAGCGGATAACGGTGCCGACGCTGGTCATGCACGGCGACGACGACCAGATCGTCCCCTATGCCGACTCCGCTCCGCTTTCGGTCAAGCTCCTGAAGAACGGCACCCTCAAGACCTACGAAGGCCTGCCTCACGGCATGTGCACCACCCACCCCGAGATCATCAACGCGGACCTGCTGGACTTCATCCGCGACTGACTCGCCGCCTTCGCGAGGAGAGCCGCACCGCGACCATCGTTTCAATGCGGCTCCGATCCTGTTTGGCTGATAAGGCAATAAAGACGCATCGAGAAAGGGGCTACGGGTGACAACCGTTCTCGCACTGCTCATCGGCATCATCGCAGGCCTTCGTGCAATGACAGCCCCGGCGGCCGCCGCCTGGGCGGCCCACCTCGGCTGGTTCGATCTCTCCGGGACGCCGCTCGCCTTCATGGGATACAGGTGGACGTCCTGGATTTTCACGGCGCTGGCGCTCGTCGAGCTCGTCACCGACCAGCTCCCGAACACCCCCTCCCGCAAAGTGCCGATGCAATTCGGCGCTCGCATTCTCATGGGGGCACTCGCCGCGGCAACCGTGGGCGCGGCTGGAGGGTCGCTCGCCGGCGGCTTACTCGCCGGAACCTTCGGTGCGATTGCCGGGACGCTTGGGGGCGCTGCCGCCCGAGGAAAACTCGCCAAAGCGTTCCAACGCGACACTCCGGCAGCCCTGATCGAGGATGCCGTGGCGATCGGCGGCGCTCTCCTCATCGTGGCGGCTGTGACATGACCGCTCTCAACGCTACTCAAGCGAACAGGAAAGCAAAATGACACAAGGAACAGCACTTATCACCGGAGCCTCATCGGGCATCGGCGCGGTTTACGCCGAACGTCTGGCTCGCCGGGGTCACGATCTCATTCTCGTCGCCCGCGACTTCGACCGCCTGAAATCACTAGCCAACCGTCTGTCGGGCGAACACGGCGTGGTCGTCACTCCTCTGATGGCAGACCTCACCAGCGCGGCCGATCTGGAACGGGTCCTAGCGAAGCTTCGCGAGGACGCCGGGATTTCCCTGCTGGTGAACTGTGCCGGCATCGGCCCGAGCGGCGCTTTGCTGGGATCGGACCCCAACGGACTCAGCAAAATGGTCCAGCTCAACGTCGACGTCCTGCATTCCCTGACCGCGACGGCGGCGCACACCTTTGCGCGCCGCCGCAATGGAGCGATCGTAAACATAGCTTCCGTTGTGGCGCTGATGCCCGAGCGTTTCAACGCGACCTACGTCGCGACAAAGGCGTTCGTTCTTGCTCTCACACAGGCGATTTCCGCAGAACTCGAGCCGCACGGCGTCCGAATGCAAGCCGTGCTTCCCGGCTTCACGCGCACCGAAATATTCGACAGAGCCGGCATCGACATCAGCGCGATCCCCGCGGGCATGATGATGGATGCGGGCGAGATGGTGGATGCGGCCCTAGCTGGCTTCGATCGTGGGGAGTTGGTGACGATCCCTTCGCTCGCCGACAGCGAACTCTGGGAGCAGCATGAAAGGACAAGACGAGACCTCGGGCCGCACCTCTCACTGAAACATGCGGCTGCGCGGTATCGGCCGGGAGGAGAGACGAGATGAGCGAACCAAGAGCAGTGTTTCTGACGCGTCGCGACCTACTCTCAGCCAGCGCCGCGGCGGCCGCGGCCGCAATGCTTCCGCCAACCGCGTACGCCTCCGATTTCCATCGGTTCAAGCATGGCGCGTTCGACATCACCGTCGTCAGTGACGGTTTCATTACACTGCCGGCCGAAATACTCCTGCCGGACGCCACGCCCGAGGAGCGGCAGGTGATACTGCCGAGGCTCGGCGGCGACGACCAAGGCGCGCCTGTTCAGGCCAACATTCCACTCATCCGCCACGGAGACGACCTGATGCTGGTGGACAACGGCTCAGGAACGAACTTCCAGGCAAGCGCCGGGAAACTGGCCGCCAACCTCAAGACCCTCGGTATCGAACCGGAGGACATAACGAAGGTCGTCTTCACCCATGCCCATCCCGATCACGCGGGCGCGACGACCACCTCCGACGCCAAGGTTCTGTATCCCAATGCCCATTACTTCGTCAGCCGGGCCGAATGGGATTTCTGGACCGACAAGAACTTCGAAGCCAAGATGCCTCAAGTCCTGCACGGTTTCGCGCAGGGGGCCCAGCGCGACCTGTTCGCCGTGCGGGATCGACTTACACTCGTCAAACCGGGCGAGGAGATCGTACCTGGCATGCTGGTCGTTGACACCCCAGGCCATACGCCAGGTCACATCTCAATCGAACTCGCCGGCGACGGGAACCTCCTAGTCACAGGGGACGCCTGCACCAATGATGTCATCTTCTTCGAGCATCCTTCATGGTATTTCGGCTTCGACAGCGATGCGGAGACCGCGCTCAAAAGCAGGCAAATGCTCTTGGATCGGGCTGCGTCCGAGAAGTTGCGGATGCTCGGCTACCACTGGGCGTATCCAGGCATCGGGTATGCGGAGCGTCGCGGGAGCGGATATGCGTTCGTGAAGGCATAGGACGTCACTCCCGGTGTGCAGCGCGGCCCGGAGTCCACGAGATCATGCGGCTCATACCCATCAAGTTCATCCGATGCTCCCCCGACGGTCCAGTTCTCCCGGTGGAAGACGCCCACCACGAAATCCCGAACGCCCGTGTCTTGGATGGCGGGAAACCGAGCTGTGAAGAAGTGACACGGCGGAGAACGATGCGCAGGGGACCGTGCCGAAGACGAGGAAGTCACTCGCGCCCTCACTGGCGTGAAGCATCAAACTCCTTCGAGTTGGCCGTCGCTGCCGCCATCTGCCTCTTCGGTTTCCAGCCCGGCGCGGCTCTATAATCCCGTTCTGACCGGCGACGCCCAGTATGGGTCCGTGCTGGATCATTCTCGAATTTCACTCAGTCTTTGTCGGCGGCGGGCCAATTGTTGGACGGTTCTTCGATGACTTGTTCGCCGACGTCTTCGGCGGGATCAGGGTCTCGTTCGTAGGCGGTCCGAAGGTGTCCAACCTCGTCAAGAATGGCGGTGAAGACATCCGGTTGGCGCGCGCCGACAACGACGGCGGCGTCGACCAGTTTTTCGAGCCCGAGGCGCAGGTCGGCGCGCCAGTCATCCTTCGTCATCGGTCGTCCTCCGTAGGTCATCTGAAAGTTCGATCCAAGTCGGCGCGTGATCGCTTGCGTGCTCCCATCCGCGGACATGCTTGTCGACTCCTGAATCCGAAAGCCTCTGGGCGACATCCGGGCTGAGCAGGAAATGGTCGATGCGAAGGCCGGCATCCCTGACGAAAGCATTTCGGAAGTAGTCCCAAAAGGTATAGATGCGCTCGCCAGGATGAAGTTGGCGGAGGGCATCCGTCCAGCCCTGTTCAAGCAGGCGATGATAAGCGTCTCTGACCTCGACGCGGAACAGCGCGTCGTTCACCCAACGCTCCGGTTTGTAGACGTCGAGTTCCGTCGGCATGACGTTGTAGTCGCCAGCGAGGATCCCCGGCACGTGGAGTTCCAGCAGCTTTGCCGCGTAAGCCGTCATCCTCTCGAACCATGCCAGCTTGTATTCGAACTTCGGTCCCGGATAGGGATTCCCGTTGGGCAGATAGAGGCAGCCGATCACCATGCCATCGATCGCTGCCTCTATATAGCGGCTGTGGGTATCGTCCGGATCACCGGGAAGGCCCTTGCGCGTCAGCGTCGGCTCCCTGTCTCTGGCGAGGATCGCCACGCCGTTCCAACTCTTCTGGCCGTGCCAAATCGCTCCGTATCCGGCAGCCTCGATAGCTTTGACGGGGAACTTCGGGTCTGGTGCCTTCAGTTCCTGAAGGCAGACGACATCAGGCGACGCCTCCTCCAGCCACCGCAACAGGACATCCAGACGGCCATTCACCCCGTTGACGTTGTAGGTGGCGATCTTCACGGACCTATTTCTTGCGATCGCCCATGTCGCCCTGGCCGGGCTTGGCATCGTGCTTCGCCTTCTGTTTCTTGTCTGAGGACAGGGAGCGGCCGACATCCACCGACTCTTTGAACTTCCCGCTTTCGTCGCGCCGCACGTAGCGCTTGTCGGTCCCGGTATCGATGAGTTCGCGCTTCGACATGAATGCCTCCGGTCGTCGTGGTCGCCGGACAGAACGCACGGAAAGCCGAAAAGTTACAAACCTCTGGCCAAGCCACACCTTTGGTCTGCTCATGCACCGTCGCGCGGAGCCGCGGTCGATCGTTGGGCGGGCCGTCCTGGATTTCGATGACGAGCCGCGGATCGAAGGCCGTCCCCTCTCCCGGATATCCGCGCGGATTAGCGACGATCCTGCTTTCACCGACCCGGTAGTCGACCTTCTGATGGACGTGACCATGCACCCACAACGCCGGCCGTCCTTCGACGATGACCTCTTCCAGATCGGAGGCATAGCAGGCGCACAGCGGATCGCCGTGGAACTCGGGTGACATCGACCGGGTAGATGGAGCGTGATGGCTTAGGACCACCGTCTTCCCAGCCGAGGACACCGCCAGTGCGGATTTGAGAAACGCCCTAGACTCATGATGCATTCGATAGGCATGGATCGGCTTGAACTTCCGATAGGGCAGCCTGGAAAACTTGATCTTCCGGTAATCGTTCATTCCGCTCTGGGCGGCCGCCATCGCAAGTTCGGGATCGCCGCGGTTGATGCGGAAGTCGGTCCACAGGGCTGCCCCAACAAACCTGACGTCACCGATATCCACCGCCTCGTTTTCGAGCCAGTGGACGTTGGGATAGCGATCACGCAGCAAGCGCGCGTCGCGGATGCTCTCCTGCACGGAGGCTCCATAGTATTCATGGTTCCCTGCCGTGAACACGACGGGCATCGAGGAACGAATGTTGGCCGCCAACCATTCGATGCTGGGGGCGATGCCGCGCGTGTCTTTCAGGACACCGATCCTAGTTGTGACGGGCTACTACCCCCGAGAGCGACACGTACCACTCCACCATCTATTTGACGCGAGATCGCCAAGATGTCAAAGGCTTACAAACGTAGGGAAGAGGTATCATCGAGATTTGCGAGACAGCGCAAATCAGCTATCCCGAGAGCTTCGTTCGGGAGACTGCCGTCGCATCAGCGGTGTTCAGACGGGTGAGGCTGTGCAGCAGCTTGACGCTTGGAGATTTTTGCAACTGTTGCACGGGACGCCCCGGTAGCATGCTGTATTTGCGACCACGACATTCCGGCTTTTAGCATCGAGGCGATGCCAGCGTTCCGCGTCACGTCCTCGGCGCGGCCGCGATAACGCCCTTCCGCCTTTGCTATAGCTTGACCCTGCGCCTGTCGGCGGCGGCGATCCTCGTAGTCCTTACGGGCAACGGCGGCGAGCACGTCGAGCATCATCGAATTAACTGCGCTGAACATCCTCGCCGTGAAGTCGTCGGTGGAGGAAGCGAGCATCCAAGACGTCGGTAGATCCAGCGCCACGACACGAACTTGCCGAGCATCGAGCTCGCGTCTCAATTTCTGCCAATCCTCAGCGGTCAGACGGGAAAGGCGGTCAACCTGCTCGATTAGGAGGATGTCGCCGGGGCGAGCATCTGCAAGCAGGCGGAATAGTTCAGGTCGAGCCAGCTTCGCACCGCTCTCGTTCTCAACATAGGTCGCGGCGATGATCAAGCCTCGCTTTTCGGCGAAGGCCTCAAGCTGCGCACGGGCGCGACTGGCATCTTGTTCGTTCGTTGAAGCGCGAAGGTAGGCTCGTACAAGCATCAATTGCCCCATGGTTCACTTTACGTGGTTCACATAATGGCGGCTTATTTTGAATAGTCAAAGGATAATAGTGAACCAGCGCTGAGGCGGTGCAGTTACGGCACACACTAAGTAGACCAATTCCTACAGGCGAGAATAACCCGACTTCGCAGGTTCAAGTTTCCTACAAAGGCGAGTTGCAAGATCACAGCGGCTTGCGATTTTCCCTTGTTTCATTCACAAGACGCTGAGTGCATTTTTGGGGAGAAGAGATGGCGGGCGATTTTTCGGAAACTAGGCGCGATTTGCTTGATATAATCATTTCTATCAGGCAGACGATAGACCGGCGCCTAGACGTGCGGAAATCGGACGATTTTGATGCAATGCAAAGCATTTCGATGCGCGTTGAAGGTCTCCGATATATCCTCAATCAGTTCCGTCTGCCGGCGAGAAGACAACGGCTGTCGGCGGAACTTTCCTCTTTATATGCGCAACGCCTCATGCATGAAGCAGTCGCATTGCAAGATAGCATTGAATTTCAGAAATACCTTGCTTCAGTAAAGTTTCGTATGGTCCCTACTGGGCCTGCACGCCCTTCGCTCTATGTTCCAGAAATTACTGACAACGATGACGCAACTGTATCTGATGCATTGCGAGCCTTCATCAGGATTATAGTGGAGGCAAGCGAACCCGATCTCGTTGATAAAATGAGCGGGGAAGTGAAGCAAGCGGCCGCGCAGCTTCGCAGCATCGTTCCCCGCCAGAAGATAGCGCCCGTGCAGTTTGAAGTGGCCGACGGGCGCCTACAAATCGCCCATCAAAATGCACAATCCAGAGCACGGGATCTGAATAATGTAAACTCAGCCCGAGAGATTATGATTGAACGTGGCAGAAAGCTTATTCAGCATCTTGGCGCCACGAATTGCGACCATCGCCTTCTCGAAACCATGGAGGCGTTGCAATCGAAATTGGCAGATCAAAACGATATTATACAACTCGGAATTATGAATATTGGCTGTGAAGCCGTTTTTAATCAGTTTTCCGATGAACTCCCCGATGCTATATTAGGGATGCTCCAGGCACACTCCACCAATATTAGCTTATATGTAGCACAGTTTCCGGAATGGGCTCAGTTTACTGAGAATGCAGCCTTGGTGGAGTTGAACGAGGACGACGTTAGAAATGCGTCTGCTACAGCGGAAAACATTATCCTACATCTCTCCGCCTCGCCTGAAGCTGTTGATCCGGAAGTGCCAAGAACCATTGCAATGCTGCAAGCCCTCGTCTCAAACCCGCGCAACACATCAAAGCGAGCCGCTTATGCTCTGATCCGAACGATTGAGAACCTCGTTTCGAAGATCTTCGACTACGGCAGCAACTTCTTGGATCAAACGATTTCTCGAACATCCGACAAAACGTCAAAAGTGATCTCAAATATTGTCATGGTCTCGCTGCTAGCACTGGCGGTCGAAAGTGCTACAAGCATGTCCAGCGTAGCCGACAAACTCGGCGATACAGCATGGATGGCAAGAGCAGCGCAGATCGTTAAGGAGCAGTTGAGCGCTGCGAAGATTTTTGAGTAGACCGCGAATTGTGACGTAACGAGCCTTTTGCAGCAACGTTAGAAGCTGAATGGTAGATCGGTGCAAAAGGTGCCAGATCACAGTACAATGGCCAACAAGCCGCCAGAGTTCTCGCTGGGGCAATACTTACTAAGACAGCGCGGGATGTTAAAAGGCGATGTGAAGCTCGCTTCGTTCTAGCTCCGAGATTGTTGCTTCAAACGCTGCCGGCGGCGGCACCTGCCAATCGGCTATCGAAGCGAACTCCTCAGGATATAAATTCTTGAAAACAAACCGAGAGAACTGCGCGAGCTTTAGCGGAGCCTTTACAGGAACACGGCATCGTGATTTCCCCATGTGTAGGTGACTTGATGGGTGGTTCTCGCCTGCATTCTCTGGGTCATACTCAAAGCGAAATGTTGGCCGCGTTCTCGTCCTCGTCCGCAATTCCGTCTCACCTAAGATGTCTATAAAGTCCTCAACCGGAAGAAAGTCGCCATCCGAGGTTCGAAGCTCGTCCGCTTCGAAATGAATTGGGCAGGGGATGTAAGTGGCACGATGCCGCCGGACATGAGCGCCTTGGAAGACGTAGCTAACTTGTAGAATGGCGCCATCGATGAGCAGGGCTGAAAATTCCCTGCCGCGAATGATTTCAAGATACTCCGACAGGCTCGTCTCGCCATATCGCGCTGGCGACCACTCGCTCTGCACTGAGTTCCATGTGACCAAGCGTAGCCCATCTGCCATGTCCACGATCTTGTGAGAATTGGGGGCCAGGACGAGATCGTTCGCCGATAATAATTCCACGAGCTCGGAAAGCTCTCTGTGAAAATTTACCGCGCTCATGCGTTTGAAGGGCCCTGTCCGAGAATATTCCTGAGTTTGTCTAACAAGTCAGGGGGAAGTTGGTCGGGAGCTAGCTCTCCGCGGTCAATCATATCGAGGATCTCTGAAAAACCATCAATGCCCTGAGTAAGTTTCTTTTGTTCGTTCGGGGAACGATCACGATGAATTCGCATAAGTCTAGAAATTTGCTCGGCGGTGGGATAGCGGAAGGACAGGCCATAGTTTGCGGCCACGACTGCTTGAAACTCCTCACGCAAAGCGACCATCGCAGAGCCTACACCACAAACCCGAACCCACGCACGAGAACGGGTCATCGCCGTGAAAAGCGTGTTGCGTTTCTTCGCCAGCTGAAAACCGGTATAGCACTCGTGAGAGTTCACGACATACACCATCGCCGCTTCGTTTCCTTTGGCTCGGAAAATATGTGTGATGGCGATACTGCGATCTACGAACATTTCATCTTGGCTCGACGTCACCCCCGCCAAATGAGCCGGGATGTTGTGCACTCGCAGAGCGGAAGTCAGAACACCCGCATTTGACTTTGCCGTCCAAGCGTTCGGCAAAATAATCAGAATATCGCGGTGTTGCAGCTCTCGCTCTGCCAGATCCCGCGCTATCTCCGCGGCCACCCACTCAGCCTGACGCGGAATGTCGTCGAAGACCAAAAATTGTACAGCATCCTCTGGCTCTATGAGCCGCTTCGCGGGGTCTGCAAAAAAGTCGGGTGAGCACTCGGGCCGGCGCCTCAATGTTACTTGTTCGCCGGGCTGAGTATGTCCATTCGTGACCTCGTATCCGATCTCGTTCCAGAGGGCCGGATCGTCGAACATCTGCACAAGTGGTGTTGGTTCGTTCGGGCTTACGCGTCGATACACTCCGAAACCCAGCCCATGCGCTGTGCTGAGTGCCCAAGGCGTGTTTCGGTAGCACACGGGCAAAATAATGTCGTGTGGTGGTCGATTAGGAACGTTTTCCAGTTGCACACGAGGGTGTCCGTGAGCATCCACACCGAACAATTCGGACACGTTCGGCATGCTGTATTCGCCGAGATTTTGGAGTTCGTCGTAGGCCCAGATTACCCGTTTTGGTGCACGCGTGAACGCATAAACGATACGGAAGAACGAAACCGGTAGATCCTGTGCTTCATCTATCAGAACGGCATCATAGAGCGGACTATCAACTTGTCTTGCTGTAATTGCGCTCTCAACCTCATCGCAGACACCCTTGAATGACAGGTCACCATAGCGTCGATTTGCTTCGCCCCAAGTGACCGGCTCTATCCCAGTTGCACGGGCTAGTTCGCTGTAGACGCCCTCCTCTGACTTGCCGCCCCAGGAGTGCATTATCTTTAACTTTTCCCAGTTTGGTTCATCCTTCTTATGCTCAAACATGAACCTGCGGATAAGATCCTTAAACTGCTGCCGAAGTGACCGGCTGTAATACGTGACGACAATGTCCCATTCGGGATGGAGCGCGTGCAGGTAAGCCGCCTTGAGGGCGAGAACGATAGTCTTGCCTGATCCGGCAAGCCCGCGTATGCGCTGTGGGCCTTCCGGGTAAGCGATGGCCCCCTTCTTTTGCCATGCGTCCAAATTTGCAACATTTGCTTCAATGGTTCGGAGCTTGCCGCCGTATGAGTGCGCCGACGTAACGTTTTCCCGCCTGCGCGTTGGTTTGATGGTGGAAACGCGCTGAATTGTAGCATTGATTGGGCGCTCGAACTTCAACGGTAGTTCAGGGAACGTTTCTAGGACGCCAATCAGGGTTTCTCCGTCCGCCAGATAGACTTCCTCCGGCGTCGCTATGTCAGGAACCTGAGGAAGAAAGGTCACGACATTGATTGGAAAGCCTAGCGCACGGCCCGCCATCAGGTCCTTATTGGAAAGCATCTTTGCACTAAGGTTACGATACAGCTCATCCTGCCGCGCTGCGATGGTCGCCAGCCACTCCTCAACATTCTGAGCATCATATGGCGGTGCAGTAAGGTCAAACATTACCACTCCGTGTTCTCGGCACGTCAACAGTGCGTCGGACCGAGTGATGTCATCCACTGCCTCGTAAACAGGGTAGGAGAAATACAGGTGCCCATGTAATCCCGCGTTGACCAGCGCTTCTCGAAGGCGGGTTTCGCGCTCACCTTGCGCGCTGGAACCGAATACTACTTCAAGCTCATCATCCACCGGGGCGTCCTCATGGCTGTTCCGCGTCACAAAACCCCGGGGCACCTGCTTGGACCGTTCGGGCTATCGCTGCCGCCACCATATTGGGATGACATGATCGCTTCAACTCAGGCAGAACGTCTTATACAGATTAAGCTCCGGGCTCAGACAATGCGGCTGTTGGGGGATAACGCCTGAGGCGCGTTGCGAACAAAACGAGAAAATGGTATTTGCCCTAGATGTCGTATGATGTTCGTGCAGTCGCCAATTTCGTTTTAGATATTGCGGAAGCAGAGCACCGCGAGGTCTCCAATCTGCACATAAATAAGATCGTGTACTTCCTGCACGCCGATTTTCTCGTCGCGTTTTCGCGGCCCCTCGTGAGCGCGAAAATTGAGGCTTGGACACACGGACCAGTGTTCCGTGAGCTTTACAGGGAATTTAAGGAGTACGGTAGTTCTGGAATTGCGGGCAGAGCAAGCTATCTCGATCCAGCAAGCGGGCAAAAGCGGAAAGCTCTCTACAACTTCAGCCGGGAAGAGGAAGCGTTTTTAACTCAACTGACTAAACGGTACATATCCATGACACCAAGCGCGTTAGTCGCGCAATCTCACGTTCAAGGTGGTCCTTGGGATCAAACTTGGAACCATGAGACGGTGACGAATGCCTCGATGCGAATATCCGACGAATTGATAAAGGATTGGTATGGAAAGGCGGTTAAGCACTAATGGCAGTTGATTACGCAAAACTCCTCGCCAAAATCGATAGACCGCCTTCTGGACCAAATTGGGTTCGGTTTGTTCACGATGACGTTGTTCGGACAACGAAATCTATCGTCTCATTCGTCAAAGGTGCTCCGCCTTTCACGTATGCGCCCGGCTACGCGGCCATTAAAGACCGCCTCCAACTCGGCATTGAGATGGGCACTGCATTGAAGGCGGTTCAGCGCGTTGGTCCACCGGCGGGCCGAAAGCAGAACGAAGAGCTTGTCATGTCCTTCTTCGAGCACGATCAGGCTCGGGGATATGCCGCCCGCAACGCGGTGGAGTTCGAGAGAGAAGTGTTCAGAATATCGCGGGATATCGCGGTGCCAGTTGCCCCACTCTCTATAATTCGGGAGCGGGGACAATTTCTTCCACTTTTCGTATGTGGTTGGAGCGAAGTTAAACTCAACGAGCACCAACGCCGACTGTTGGTAACAATCTGCGAAGATGCATTTCTCTCGCTTACCGACTATCAAAAGTCGCCGGCGGAGTTTCTGTTCTTTCCTAAGACCGACGACGGTGCAGAAACCAAAAGGCGAGCTGAAGTCTGGCATCGGGGAGACTATCGCCTGCTAACAGACAGAGAATTGAGCGAAGCGGTTGAGGTCTTCCTCGAAGCTCGCGAAGCTGCCCGAGCAATCATTCTGAAAGAGATGGCGGAGGCAGCGAGGCGGAAACCTGTCGAAGATGAGGTTCCCTCTGTCCACGCGGAGCGCGATTTATTGTCGTTCGATGACGACTAATTGGCGTGCGCCATTTGGATACTAGATGTTCCCATAAGTGGAGAGTGCAACAGGTTGCACCTAGTTCCCTCCAGGTTGGCGCGCTGCTTTTAACCGAATGGACCGGACCGGGTCCCCGAATTGACATCATAGAGCCCCGAGCGATTTCACTCCGGCATAGGTGATCTTCGCGATTTCTTTGCGCACCTCTTGAAGCGGTAAGTTCGAGCCATACTGCTCATCAGTGGCGGTTCTCTTCCATCCTCCAATCAGGCGTACCCTCTCTTGGGGAACGCCAGCGTTGCGCATTGCGTCACGCCAATTGTGTCTGAAAGAATGGAACGACGTTCGCTCCTCGGAGGCGGATTGCTTTTCAAGCAGGCGCGAAAACCACTTCTGGAAGCCATCCGAGTAATATCCCCGGCTATCACGCCTTAGATCGGGAAAGAGGCGCTCTGTCCCCCGTTTCTTTTGCTCCTGACCTTGCCCCCAAGTTTTATCCAGCTTTGAGTTCGCTCCAGCGGTTTTGGGTTGCTGTATTCGGGGCGGTAGCGGCGGGTTGCGGTGCGGAGCCGTGCCGGCTGCGCAGCACCGCATCACGTCGCGGGTTGATGGTCTGAGCGAACTCGGCAGGTGTCAGCCAGCCGAGACCGGAATGGGGTCGGTGATCGTTGTAGTCGCCGCGCCAGTTTGAAAGCGCTGATCGAGCATGGGCCAGTGACGAGAAGAGCGTCTCATTCAGGAGCTCGTCGCGCAGCCGCCCATTGAAGCTCTCGATGAAGGCGTTCTGGATCGGCTTGCCCGGCGCGATGTAGTGCCAATCCACCTTGCTCCGATCCGTCCATTGCAAAATCGCGTTGCTGGTGAACTCGCTGCCGTTGTCGCTGACGATCATCCTCGGCTTGCCACGCTCCTCGAAAATCCGGTCAAGCTCACGGGCAACCCGCAGACCGGAAAGTGATGTGTCGGCGACGAGTGCCAGGCATTCCCTGGTGCAATCGTCGACAACGGTCAGAATCCGCAACCTGCGCCCATCGGTGAGTTGATCCGCCACGAAGTCCAGCGACCAACGATCATTGGCTGCCATCGGGATCAGCATCGGTGCTCTTGTGCCGATCGCTCGTTTCCGGCCGCCACGCTTGCGCACCATCAGCTTCTCCTCCCGATAGAGCCGGAAGAGCTTCTTGTGGTTCACAAGGTGTCCCTCGCGCCGGAGCAGCACATGAAGGCGTCGATATCCGAAGCGGCGGCGTTCATGTGCCAGCGCCTTCATTCGCTCGCGAAGGTCACCGGGTTTGGTTGTCAAAATTCCGGAAATTCGCGGCGAGCTACACCGAATTCCAGATGCAAATCGGAAATGATCCAGAGTTTGCCAAAAAAAGTGGAAAATCCACCCTTAAGCCTTTGATTTTAAAAGGAAATGGTGGGCCCGGAGGGACTCGAACCCCCAACCAAGCGGTTATGAGCCGCCGGCTCTAACCATTGAGCTACAGGCCCTGCCGTTGTCGTCGGCGGTTGCGGACCAATGGCAGTCCGCTGTCAGGCTCTAGCGTAAAACCTTTTTGCCGACAAGCCATTGCCGCAATAGCTACACAATCGGTAAGCATGGAATCGACGACAAACAACCGGAGAGAAACGTCGATGACTTCTACACGCATTGCCCGCACCGTTCGTGTCGCCGCAGTTGCAGCCGCGTTGACCGGCGCCTTCGTTGCCGCGGCGGCCGCGCAGGACAACGCCGCCGCCGGCAAGGGGGATGGCAAGGGGCGCCCGGACGGCGTCAGGGGCCGTCAGGCGGTGATCAAGGTCTCCGGTGAAGGCCGCTCGACGACCGCTCCGGATATGGCGGTCCTGCAGCTCAGCGTCGTCAAGGACGCCAAGACTGCACGCGAAGCGCTCGACGCCAACAACAAGGCGATGGCCGACGTGCTCGCCGCTCTGAAGCAGGCGGGGATCGCCGAGCGCGACCTGCAGACGAGCGGCTTCTCGATCAATCCGCAATATCACTACCCGCCGAACAATGACGGCGGCAACCGGCCGCCGGAACTGGTGGGCTATCAGGTCGTCAACGGCGTCGGCGTGCGCGTGCGCGATCTCGGGCAACTCGGCGAAATCCTCGACAAGTCCGTAAGCCTCGGCGTCAATCAGGGCGGCGGGATCGAGTTCACCAACGACAAGCCGGACGCCGTGATCACCGAGGCCCGCAAGGCCGCAGTCGCCGATGCCATCAATAAGGCGAGGGTTCTGGCCGAAGCGGCGGGCGTCTCGCTCGGCCGCCTGATCGAGATCTCGGAACAGCCCTCCCGGCCCGAACCGATCCCCGTGGTTCGCAGCATGGCAAAGGAATTTGCCGCCGATTCGGTTCCGATAGCGACCGGCGAGAATGCCTACACCGTCACCGTCAACGTGACATTCGCCGTCAATCAGTAACGGTGCGATCCGAAGCATAAGCAAAGAGCCCCCACGCCAGGGCGTGAGGGCTCCATTTCCGTCGGCCGGGGGAGACAAGACGGAAATTCGAGGATTTACCAGCGGCCGATGATCGGGCATCCGCGGGCGTTGGCGAAAACGATCGCCTGGCGGTAGCCGTGGCGGCGGCCTTCGACGACGACACGGCGACGCGTCACGTCGGCAACATAGGCGCGCCGAAGACCACGGTCACGTGCCTTGTCGACGGCGAGGCCGGGTGAACAGCGGCCGCGGTGGTCACGGCGGTCATAGTGCCGGCGATCGCGCCAATCGTCGTAGCGGTCATAGTCGCGGTAGTGGACGCCGCCACCCGGACCCAATTCCAAGGTAAGCGACTGGGCGGAAGCCGTGGAAGCCAGACCGGTCAATCCGATCACGACAGCGACGGCGGCATTAACGAGGAACTTCTTCATGGCTTTTCTCCGGTGTGACGAAGCGGTTCTGTTTGCGCGGTTCTTGTTGGCGATTGAGGCAACAATAGTCCGGCCAAACTGAACGGCACCGGAACCCTCCGTTCATGCGGTATTCAGGTTGATCACCCCTCCGATGCGCAGCAGCCGGTTCAGCCCCGCGACGCTTTCCGGCAGGCCACTCAATCGATTTAACGGGGGGGGAATGCCCGCGAACAGCGGACTCGGATCGTCACCGTTTCATTGAACGACGAAAGGCCCCTTGTCCGAGACCGCGCACTTCCGCACCGAGAACCGTTGCGCACTTTTCCCGGAAAGGCTCTAGCCCGCGAGTTCCCGCTTGAAGAGAAGGATATTGCGATAGTGGCTGAGACGCGCGATGACCCCGTCATCGATCTCGAAGACGAAGACGCTCGCAACGGAATAGGCCTGACCGGAGGCTTCGGGGAAGCCGGCCATCGTCTCCCGATAAATGCCGCGGACGGTCGTATCCGCCGCCACGCGCTGGCCGGCGGCGTCCCGCATCAACACGACGTCGCCGAAGTTCTCGTCGAAATGGCGCAAATAGTGCATCATCCAGCTTCTGAGCGCGCCGGCGCCGAGAGTTCGCTCTCCGGTGAGCGAGTCGAACGCAACGTCCTCGCCGACGAGGCGCGAAAGCGTTTCGAAGTCGCGATCGTTCAGGGCTTCGATGAAACGGCTGGCTATCGTCTGGGCGTCTGTCATTCTCTCCTCCGAGTTAGGCTCCCCGCTCTAGCTGCCGAGATGCAGGACGATCTCGCGGCGGTGCGGCCGGTCACGGTGTTCAAAGAGGTAAAGCCCCTGCCAGGTTCCAAGCGCCAGGCGCCCTTGCATGACGGGAATGCCGAGCGAAACCTGCGTGAGGGCCGCCTTGATATGGGCCGGCATGTCGTCCGGCCCCTCCATGGTGTGGACGATCCAGCGCATGGTGGGATCGGAGGATGGCGGCACCAGCCGGTGGAAGAAAGCATGGAGGTCACGCTTTACGTCCGGGTCGGCGTTCTCCTGAATGATCAGCGAAGCGGAGGTATGGCGGACGAAAACCGTGAGCAGTCCCTCGGCAATGCCGGATGCGCGCACGAATTGGGCAGCCTCGGCCGTAAACTCGTAAAGCCCCTGCCCTTTCGTCGATATGGCGACCACGGTCTGCGCCAATTTTCCCCTCCGCCTGCTCTGCCGGTGCTGCGGCCCGGGAAGACCCGAAGGCAGGCCGCAATGCCGATCCTACAATTCGAGAAAAGCTTCGAACCCGCCATAGATCATGCGTTTTCCATCGAAGACGGACTTCCATTCGTCGCCCTGGAGTCTCGGATCCGCCATCACCTTGGCGACGATCGCATCGCGTTCCTGGCGCGACCGGTAGACGACCCACGAGAAGACGACCGTCTCGTCGTCCTTCGCCTGAACCGCACGCGGGAAGGAAGTCAGCTCGCCGCGGGGCACGTCGTCTCCCAGGCATTCAACGTAATTGAGCGCGCCATGCTCCTTCCACACCGCGCCTGCCTCGCTCGCCAGCTTCTTATAAGCCTCTATGTTGGCCGTCGGTACTGCAACGATAAAACCGTCCACATATGCCATTTTGGTCTCCTCCATTTTTTGAAAGACAACACAAGGACGATCGAAGAGCACAGGTTCCGACAGGGGGACGACATTTTGATGGCTGCCGTCATCCGCTTGCGTCAAGAGCCGCAGCCGCGCAGCTGGCGCGCATAGATGGCGGCCATGCCGGATGCTCTTTTGGCGCCGGCTTTGGCCGTGTCGCTCCAGTTGCCTCGGGCGTAGCCGCTTTGGCCGTGGTAGTAAGCGATATAGAGCCTGTACGTGTCGTTGAGGGCGATGCCGTTCCGCTGGTGACTTTGGTTGTGATACCAGGCGATGAAGCGGATCGCGTCGCCGAAATCAGACCGGCGCGCCGTCCAACGGCCAGTCTCGGACTGATAGCGCGCCCAGGTGCCGTCGAGCGCCTGCGAGTAGCCGTAGGCCGAAGAGCCCCTCGTCCACGGGATGAAGCCGAAGAGCTTCGTCCGCGGCGGCCTGGCATTATGGCGGAAGCCCGACTCCGCGTAGATCGTCGCCATCAGCACCGGCACGGGTACGCCATATTCGCGCTCTGCCGCGTAGGCAGCCCGGCGCCAGTTGTTGAAAAGACCATCTCGCTGCTCGAAAACCGCACAGGCGTTCCGGGTCTCTCTCGGCACCGTTCCGCAGCCGGCCAACAACAGGAGGACGACGACCAAAACGCAACGCATCGCGGAACCTCTCGTTTGCGAGAGGTTGATAAGACGTAAATCTTAAGGATCGGTTTTTATGCGATGGCGATGGCGGTCTGCCCTTCTCCTCGGGCTTGGCCGGGGTTAACCCGAGGACCAACCCCTCCCCGCGGGCGGGGAGAGGGGACGCGCCCTGACCGAATCGCCGCGAGGCCCTTCGCCCCCGCTTGCGGGGAGAAGGCGCAGGCTGCGGATGACGGGCGATCCGGAAGCGCTCTATCAGAGCGTGCCTATCAGTTCACGATAGGCCGCCTCCGGAAAGGCCTTCAGCGTACGCGTGCGCACGTTGCCGTTCATGCCGAGCGTGAGGGCAAAGCGCGCCGCGATCGCATCGTCGGGCGCTTCGCAGATCGCGACCATGTCGTGTTCGCCCATCGTCAGGTAGACGTCCTTGAAGGAGCCGCCCATGTCCTCGAGCAGCTTCTTGGCCGCATCGAGCCGCTTGGGCGACTCGCGCACGTTCCTGATCCCCTGCTCCGTCCAATTGATAAGCACGACGTAAGTGGTCATCTCACACCTCCCGCAAAGCATCCCGCCCTCGGTCGAGGGCGCCCAAGATGCTCTGTCATTGAAAAGGCCGGAGCGCATTCGCGCGTTCATGTGCCGGCGCGGAGCGCCATTCCCGGCGATGGGGAACGCGCCTCTCTGCCGCAGCCGCAAAGTATAAGGCATTTCCGGGAAAAGCGTCTAACGGTTTTCCGCCGTAGCGACGATACGAAGAAGCCGGGCACTTGGCCCGGCTTCTCCTCTCCATCGGATGAAGATCCTGGGGATCAGCTGTCCAGGAACGAGCGCAGCTTGCGCGAACGGCTCGGATGCTTGAGCTTGCGCAGCGCCTTCGCTTCGATCTGCCGGATGCGTTCGCGGGTGACCGAGAACTGCTGGCCGACTTCTTCCAGCGTGTGGTCGGTGTTCATGCCGATGCCGAAACGCATGCGCAGCACCCGCTCCTCGCGCGGCGTCAAGGAGGCGAGCACGCGCGTCGTCGTCTCGCGCAGATTCGCCTGAATGGCCGCATCGATCGGCAGCAGCGCATTCTTGTCCTCGATGAAGTCGCCGAGATGCGAATCTTCCTCGTCGCCGACCGGCGTTTCGAGCGAGATCGGCTCCTTTGCGATCTTCAGGACCTTGCGCACCTTTTCGAGCGGCATGGCGAGTTTTTCCGCCAGCTCCTCGGGCGTCGGCTCGCGGCCGATTTCGTGCAGCATCTGGCGCGAAGTCCGGACGATCTTGTTGATCGTCTCGATCATGTGCACCGGAATGCGGATCGTGCGGGCCTGGTCGGCGATCGAACGGGTGATCGCCTGCCGGATCCACCATGTGGCATAGGTCGAGAACTTGTAGCCGCGGCGATACTCGAACTTGTCTACCGCCTTCATCAGACCGATGTTGCCTTCCTGGATCAGATCCAGGAACTGCAGACCGCGGTTCGTGTACTTCTTGGCGATCGAGATCACCAGGCGGAGGTTGGCCTCGACCATCTCCTTCTTGGCGATACGCGCTTCACGCTCGCCCTTCTGCACCATCGACACGATGCGGCGGAACTCGGCAATGGAAATGCCGGTCTCCGTCGCAAGATTCTGGATCTCCTGGCGGATGTCGCGGATCGTCTGGTTCTCGGCCCTGGCAAACTCCTTCCAGCCCTTGCCGGCGAGATTGCTGATCGACTTCATCCAGTTCGGATCGAGCTCGGCGCCGGAATACTGCTCCAGGAACGCCTCGCGCTTGACGCCGTAGGATTCGGCCAGGCGCAGCAGCCGGCCCTCGTTCTGCGTCAGACGCTTGGAGATGTCGTAGAGCTGCTCGACCAGAGCGTCGATGCGGTTCTGGTTGAGCGACAGCGATTTCACGGCCTTGATCAGCTCGTCCTTCAGCTCCTTGTAGCGGCGCTCCTGCGCCGGCGACAGAGTTCCGGTCGCGGCAAGGCGCGCCTCCACCTGCTGGTCCTGCAGCTTGCGGAGCTTCTTGTAGGTTTCGGCGATGACGTCGAGTGTTTCCATCACCTGAGGACGCAGTTCCGCTTCCATCGCGGCGAGCGAGAGGTTCGACTCGTCGTCGTCCTCCTCTTCCTCCTCGGGCGCCTGACCTTCGCCGCCGACATTGGTGATGTCGTCGTCGTTCGCCGCAGCGCGGGTTTTGCGGACCTTTTCCTTCTCCTCGGCCGCCTTGCGGTCGGCTTCGATCTTTTCCGGGCTCTGGAACTGCGGTGCAGCCTTGGCCTCGGGGCCGGAATAGGTCGTTTCGAGATCGATGATCTCGCGCAGCAGCGTCTGACCCTCGTTCAATTCGTCGCGCCAGATGATCAACGCCTGGAAGGTAAGCGGACTCTCACAGAGCCCGGCAATCATCGTTTCGCGGCCGGCCTCGATGCGCTTGGCGATGGCGATTTCGCCTTCGCGCGAAAGAAGCTCCACGGAGCCCATTTCGCGCAGATACATACGCACCGGATCGTCGGTACGGTCCGTCGGCTCTTTCTTCTTGCTGGTCGCAAGCGCGGTACCGCCGGCAGGCGCCAGTTCGCCGCCCTCGCTTTCGCCTTCGTCGCCGCCGTCATCGTCGTCGCCGCCGGCGGCCTCCTCGGCTTCCTCGTCCTCGATGACGTTGATGCCCATGTCGGAAAGCATGGACATCGTGTCTTCGATCTGCTCGGAAGTCACTTCCTCGGAAGGCAGAACGGAGTTCAGCTCGTCCATCGTCACATAGCCGCGCTTCTTGGCGGCCTTGATCATCTTCTTGACAGCGTCGTCGGAAAGATCGAGAAGCGGACCGTCCGGTGCACCTTCACGCTCAACGTCGGCTTCTTCGTTTTCTTTGACTTTTGTTGCCATTTATTCGTCGCTTTCCTTGTCGCAACCGGCCGGCGCCCGGTAATCAATGCCACTCGGAGGTTCGGGCACGCCGCGCACCCGCCACCGATTATTTCCCCTGACGTAACGGGATGATATTTAATTCCTGATTAACCACGACAGCGATCGCGGTGAACGGGCAAGCCTCTACAGTCCTGCCACTGAAACGTCCCTGGCATGATTTCCTATCCGCCGTACCATGTCGCCATTTCTGCTTGAAATGGTGATTCCCAGAATTTTTGATCCCGTCAAGCGTTTCCGGTGAAAAACCGCGTGATTCGGCAAAAAACGCTAATGGACGGGACTTTGCGGCTGTTCATCAGCTTTCGCTCAACATGTAGGAGCGCCCCAAAGAAAGACAAGGGCCGCACCGGTTTTCCAGAATTATGAGCCTCGAAGCGGTCGCGACGGCGGCCAGTTCCGCGCCGTACCTCTGCGGCTGCGCCTACCAGTCCATCACGACCTTACCGGAATTGCCTGAGCGCATCGCCTCGAAACCGTCGCGAAAATCATCGATGCCGATCCGGTGAGTGATGATCGGCGACAGGTCGAGCCCGCCCTGGACGAAGGCGATCATCTTGTACCAGGTCTCGAACATCTCGCGACCATAAATGCCCTTCAGATTGAGCATCTTGAAGATGACCTTGTTCCAGTCGATCTCGAAGCCCGCCGGCGCAATTCCGAGGATTGCGATCTTGCCGCCATTGTTCATCTTGTCGATCATGTCTCGGAAGGCGGGCGCGGCACCCGACATCTCCAGCCCGACGTCGAAGCCCTCGGTCATGCCGATGATCCGCATCACGTCGGCGAGGTTTTCCTTCGATGCGTCGACGACGTGGTCGATGCCGAGCTTGCGCGCGAGATCGAGACGGACGGGGTTGATATCGGTGATCACGACCTTACGGGCGCCGCAACGCTTGGCCACCATCGCACCCATGATGCCGATCGGCCCCGCGCCGGTGACCAGCACGTCTTCGCCCACGAGGTCGAAGGAGAGCGCCGTGTGCACGGCGTTGCCGAAGGGATCGAAGATGGCAGCGATTTCGTCCGGCACGTCGTCGGGAATCGACACGACATTATATTCAGGCAGGCAGACGAATTCGGCGAAGGAGCCCGGACGGTTGACGCCGACGCCGAGCGTGTTGCGGCACAGATGTCCCCTGCCGGCGCGGCAGTTGCGGCACTTGCCGCAGACGATGTGCCCTTCGCCGGAAACCCGTTCGCCGACATGGTGCTTGGTGACGGCCGGCCCGATCTCGACGACCTCGCCCATGAATTCATGCCCGACCACCATCGGCACCGGAATGGTCTTCTTCGCCCACTGATCCCAGTTCCAGATGTGGACGTCGGTGCCGCAGATCGCCGATTTCCTGACGCGGATCAGCACGTCGTTCGGTCCGACGTCCGGCACCGGCACCCGCTCCATCCATAGCCCGGCTTCCGGCTTCGTCTTGACGAGTGCCTTCATCATGTTGGTCATCTCGAAGCTCCCTGCCCCTTGCCCCTCACGCTGAGGCGCAACCTCGCTCAAATCACGCCCAGCTCGCGGCCCACCTCTTCGAAGACCGCGATGGCGCGGCGGACATCGGTTTCGCTGTGCGCGGCCGACATCTGCGTGCGGATGCGCGCCTGCCCTTTCGGCACCACCGGGAAGGAGAAGCCAATGACGTAGACGCCCTTCTCCAGCATGCGCGCGGCCATTTCCTGTGCGAGCGCAGCGTCTCCGAGCATGACCGGAATAATCGGATGGCCTTCGCCGGCAAGCGTAAAGCCGAGCCTGGACATCTCGCTTCGGAAAAGCGCCGCGTTTGCATAAAGCCGTCTGCGCAATGCGTCCCCGTTTTCGATCAGCTCGAAAACCTTGAGAGAGGCGGCGGCGATAACGGGTGCGAGCGTATTGGAAAAGAGATAGGGCCGCGAGCGCTGGCGCAGCCACTCGACGACCTCTGCCTTCGCCGACGTATACCCGCCCGAAGCGCCGCCAAGCGCCTTGCCGAGCGTGCCGGTGATGATATCGACCCGGCCTTCTACGCCGCAATGCTCGGCAGAGCCGCGCCCGCTCTTGCCGACGAAGCCGACCGCATGGCTGTCGTCCACCATGACCATCGCGCCGTATTTCTCGGCGAGATCGCAGACGCCTTCAAGATTTGCAATGATGCCGTCCATCGAGAAGACGCCGTCGGTGGCGATCATCTTGAACCGGCTGCCTTCCGCCTTCTTCAGTTCTTCTTCCAGCGCCGCCATGTCGTTGTTGGCGTAGCGGAAGCGCCTGGCCTTGGAGAGGCGCACGCCATCGATGATCGAGGCATGGTTCAGCGCATCCGAGACGATCGCGTCGTCCTCGCCGAGCAGCGTCTCGAACAAGCCGCCATTGGCGTCGAAGCAGGAGGAATAGAGGATCGTGTCCTCCATGCCGAGGAAGGAGGATATGCGCGCTTCAAGCTCTTTGTGCTCCTCCTGCGTGCCGCAGATGAAACGCACCGACGCCATGCCGTAGCCATAACGGTCGAGCGCGCTTTTCGCGGCTTGCGCAAGCTCCTCGCTATCGGCGAGTCCGAGATAGTTGTTGGCGCAGAAATTCAGGACACGCTCGCCGGAAGCGACTTCGATCTCGCCCGACTGCTTGGAAGTGATGACGCGTTCGGACTTATAGAGCCCGGCCTGCTTAAGGCCTTCGAGTTCCGAACGGAGATGGGAGAGGAAGGCCGTGGTCATGGCTGGGTGCTCGCGATCAAAGGACATCACCGTCTAGAGGACTAACACGATGGCAGGCCACTTGCAGCAATTTCTCGGTTCATCATATCCAGCGCCTCGCCCCTTGGAACCCGCGTCATCCACCCTCGTCAAGAAACGCTTCGATTACCGCCAGAAACGCCTCGCCATATCTCGCCCGCTTGCTCTCGCCGATACCGGGAACGTCAAGCAGCTCGTCGAAATCGCGCGGGCGCCGCTTGGCTAGAGCGATCAAGGTCGTATCCGGGAAGACGACATAGGGCGGCACGTCCATCTCGCGGGCGATCGTAAGACGCTCCGAGCGGAGGCGCTCGAACAGCTCGAGGTCGGAGCCCGCGAGGTCCGATCGCTCTCGCGTCGCCTTCTGCCCGCGAGCGGCTTTGCCGGAACCCGGACGGTCCCGGCGGAAGAGCACCTGCCGCTCGCGCCGGAAGACGCCCCGGGCCTCGGGCTCCAGCTTCAATGCTCCGAAGGCGCCGTGATCCACGGAGATCAGTCCTGCGGCCAGCAGTTGCCGGAAGATCGACTGCCAGGTGCGCGCCGGCAGGTCCTTGCCGGCCCCGAACACCGGCATGTCGACATGGCCGAAGCGTTCGGTCTTCTCGTTCACGCTGCCCATAAGCACGTCGATCAGACGGCCGGTACCGAAACGCTCGCCAGTCCGATAGACGGCGGCAAGCGCCTTTATCGCCGCTTCCGTGCCGTCCCAGGTCTCGACCGGCTTCAGGCAGGTGTCGCAATTACCGCAGCCGCCCGGATGAGCCTCGCCGAAATGCGCGAGGATGGCCTGGCGCCGGCAGCCTGCCGTCTCGCAAATGGCAAGCAGCGAATTGAGCTTCGCCCGCTCGATGCGTTTGATTTCCTCGGGCGCTCCCCCCTCGTCGATCATCCGCCGGCGCTGGATGACGTCGGCCATGCCATAGGCCATCCACACTTCCGAAGGCAGCCCGTCGCGGCCCGCCCTCCCCGTCTCCTGGTAATAGGCTTCGACGGAGCCCGGCAGGTCGAGATGAGCGACATAGCGCACATCCGGCTTGTCGATCCCCATGCCGAAAGCGACGGTTGCGACGAGGCACAGGTTCTCTTCCTTGAGGAACGCATCCTGATGCGCATCGCGCAATGTCCGATCCATGCCGGCATGATAGGGAAGCGCACGGATGCCTTGCGCATTCAGCCATTCCGCCGTGTCTTCGACTTTCGCGCGCGAGAGGCAATAGACGATGCCGCTTGCATCCCTGAAACGCGAAAGGAAGCGCAGCAATTGCTGGCGAGGCTGGTCGCGTTCCACGATTTCATAGGCGATATTCGGGCGGTCGAAGCTCGAGGTGAAAACGCGCGCCCCGCCGAGTGCCAGTCGCTCGATCAGATCGTCACGCGTGTGGGGATCCGCGGTGGCGGTGAGCGCGATGCGCGGCACACCGGGAAAGCGCTCGGCCAGGCAGCCGAGACCGCGATATTCCGGGCGGAAATCATGGCCCCATTGCGATACGCAATGGGCCTCGTCGATCGCGAACAGGGCAATATCGGCATCGGCGATCATGTCGGCGAAGCCGTCGGTGACGGCGCGTTCCGGCGTCACATAGATGAGGTCCAGAGTGCCCGCCGCGAGGGCACGGCGGACCGCAATCGCCTCCTCCCGCGTCAGGGAGGAGTTGAGTGCGGCCGCCCGGATGCCGAGTTGCTTCAGCGCCTCCACCTGGTCGCGCATCAAGGCGATCAGCGGCGAAACGACGATGCCGACTCCCCCGCGGCACAGCGCCGGGATCTGGAAGCAGAGCGATTTTCCCGCCCCCGTCGGAAAGAGAACGACGGCATCGCCGCCGGCAATCACATGATCGACGACCGCCTGCTGCTGGCCGCGGAAGCTGGAATAGCCATAGATGCGCTTCAGCACTTCGAGGGGATTGCGCACGCCCTCCGTTTCGAACAGGCGGGCGGTGTTGTGGCTTTTGGGCATGGAATCGCTTTCGTCGAGTGCGCGCAGTATGGAGTCGCGGCTGGCCGAAGGCAAACGCGGCAGAATCTCTGCTCGACCCGCCCGTGGTGAGAGAACCGGCTACCGCGCCGCCGGTCCTTTGACGCGGCCGGACAGGACGCCGAAGCCTTCGATGATCGCTTCGAGCTTGTCCATCCGGTGGAGCTCGAGCTGCACCTCTTCCATGGCGCGCACGAGCCGCTGACCCTGCTCCGCGTCTTCGGACGCCGTAGCTTCCGCGATCTCGCGCTCGAGCTCCCGCTTCTGCCAGAGCAGCGCCTTGGTCCGCCGATGAAGCGTCAGAGCCTGAAGATAACCTTCGCGTGCGTCCTCCGGAGCCGCCGCCGCCGTTGCCGTCCAGAGCCGCGCATAGCGTACCTGCTGGTCCAGGGCGCCGATCAGCGCGGAGAACCCCTCCGCCTCGAGTTGCTCCATGAGGGTTTCCCGCGTCAGCCGCAACCCGTTTGCCGCCGCGGCATTCAGAACCGCGGCCCAGCAGCGCTGCAGGTCACGGTGGTCGAACTCGATCGTGGCAATCTCGTCATACTCGTCGAACAGCAATTGCGGATGATTGACGATCGTCAATGCAAGCACGCTTTCGCGCAGCACCGGCGGCCGAAGCGAGCTGCCGGCCTTCAGCATCTGATTGAGTCTGGAACTGCCGGCGGTACCGGCCTCCACGGCCGCGCCCATGACCGGGTTGGGAGCCGGCGACCAACCCCTGCCGCCCTGCCTGCCCGCCTGCCTTGGGCCCCGCTCGAACGGCCGCCGTTCGCCTCTGAACGGCGCGCTTCCCTGGAGGAATGCGTTCAGGCGGTCGCGCATGTCCTGTCCGTAGTGACGGCGCACGCTCTCGTCGGCAATGACCGACGTTACCTGCCGCAGCCGCGCCTCGAGTTCGGCGCGCTTTTCCGGCGTGTCGAAATCGCCGCCCTGCACCTCGCGCAGCCAGACCATGTCGGCAAGCGAGCGGGCATTGGCGAGCACCTTGTCGAAGGGCTCGCGGCCATCATGGCGCACCACGTCGTCCGGGTCCTTGCCCTCCGGCAGCACGGCAAACCGTACGGACCGGCCGGGTTTCAGATAGGGCAAGGCGAGATCGACGGCCCGATGGGCGGCGCGGATTCCGGCGCCGTCACCGTCGAAGCAGAGCACCGGCTGAGCGGTCATCTTCCAGAGAAGGTCGAGCTGAACTTCGGTAAGCGCCGTGCCAAGCGGCGCAACGGCATTTTCGATTCCCGCCTGATGAAGCGCGATCACGTCCATATAGCCTTCGACGGCGATGATCGTTCCCGCGCCATCGGCACCCTGCGCCGCTCGCCGCGCGCGCGTGAAATTGAACAGCACATTGCCCTTGTGGAAGAGCTCGGTCTCGTTGGAGTTCAGATATTTGGCCGGCGCGTCCGGCGACATGGCGCGCCCGCCGAAGGCGATCACCCTCTCGCGTGAGGAAAGGATCGGGAACATGATGCGGTCGCGGAAGCGGTCATAGGAGACAGGAACATCCTGACCGTAGACGACGAGGCCGCAGGCCTCGATCTGGTCCTTGCCGATACCCTTCCCTGCCAAAAACTCCTTCAGTGCATTGCGGCTGTCAGGTGCAAAACCGAGACGGAACGTCTCGATCGTGCGGCCGGTCAGTCCGCGCTCGCGCAGATAGGCGCGCGCCTTTGCCCCGTTCGCGGCCTGAAGCTGATCCTGAAAGAACTGCGTCGCGAGTTCCATGACGTCGAGCAGGCTCGTGCGCTCCCGTTCGCGCTGCTCGGCCTGGGGGTCGGGCTGCGGCATGGGGATGCCCGCCATGTCGGCGATCTGCTGCACGGCCTCCGGAAAGCTAAGGCCCTCAAGCTCGGTCAGGAAGCGGAAATGATCGCCGGACACGCCGCAGCCGAAGCAGTGATAACGGCCCTTGCGGTCCTCGCAGTGGAAACTCGGAGACTTCTCGCCGTGGAACGGGCAGCAGGCCCAATAATCGCCGCGCGAAACATTGGTCTTGCGCCGGTCCCAGGTGACGCGCTTGCCGATCACGTCCGAAATGGGAACGCGGTCGCGTATCTCGTCGAGGAAGGACGGTGAAAAGCGCATGGACTACCTCTACTGCATGCGCCCGAATCCGTGCAGCGGCTTCGGGCAACGACATGCATGCAAACCTCCATATAAGCGGCATGGCCGAAGGAAGCCACAGGCAGCCTGCGCCTTGCCCGCTATTCACAGGCACGCGCTCAAGCCGAAGAGGTAACGCTTGTCGGCCGGCGCGGCGCGGGTCGATTGCCGCCGGCGGCTCAAGGAAGGAGCGCCCGCCGAAGCGGGCGCTGCGGCTCACTTCAGGAGGTCCTTGACCACCCCGGAGGCCTTGCCGAAGTCCATCTTGCCCGGGTAGCGCTCTTTCAGGGCGTTCATGCATTTGCCCATGTCGCGCAGTCCATGCGCGCCGATTTCCGCGACGGTCTTGGCGCAGACTTCCTTGACCTTTTCGTCGGAAAGCTGCTCCGGCAGGAACTGGTTGATGATGGCGATTTCCTGCCGTTCCTGCTCGGCAAGCTCCGGCCGGCCGCCCTCGTCGTAGACGCGGGCGGATTCCTCGCGCTGCTTGATCATCTTCGCGAGGATCTGCAGGATCTCGTCGTCGCCGACCGGGTCCTTGCCGTGGCCGCGATTGGCGATGTCGCGGTCCTTGATCGCGGCCTGGATGAGCCGGACGGTCGAGATGCGCCGGGTATCCTTGGCCTTGAGGGCTTCTTTCAGTGCATTGGCGAAATGCTCGCGCATGTCTTAACTCCATGTCGAAACCGACCCCAGGGCTGAATCTGCGGGGCCGGTTCGATGCGTCCTTTTGTCATCGTCTTAAACCAGTGCGGCAGGTACAATCAAACGTCTTTGGCAACCGCTTGAATAATAAGGTATTTTATTTCCAGACAATTCACAGCGGCTGGTTGACCTTGCCAGAGCCTTTGGCTATTTTCCGGCACCTGCACGTACATCGGCATGAACCTTCTCCCGCGGGGTTTCCGCGCGCCATGCCGCATGCGATCTGAAATGGCCCTGAACCGACCGGCTTTCAAGCCTCGTCCTCGGCCACAACGGGATAGAGACGATGACCGCGACACCCGCATGGACAATCCAGAAACCCACTGCCCTGCTCGTTCTGGCCGACGGCACGGTGATCGAAGGCAAGGGCATCGGCGCGACCGGGAAGGTTCAGGCCGAGGTCTGTTTCAACACGGCGTTGACCGGGTACCAGGAAATCCTGACCGACCCCTCATATCTCGGCCAGATCGTCACGTTCACCTTCCCGCATATCGGCAATATCGGCGCCAATGACGAGGACATCGAGGATCTGACGCCTGCCGCCCGCCACGGTGCCGTCGGCGTCATCTTCAAGGCCGACATCACCGAGCCCTCCAACTACCGCGCCGCAAAGCACCTCGATGCCTGGCTGAAGGCGCGCGGCATCATCGGCCTTTGCGGCATCGATACGCGGGCGCTGACCGCCTGGATCCGCGAAAACGGCATGCCGAACGCCGTCATCGCCCATGACCCGGCGGGGGTCTTCAACGTCGAGGCGCTGAAAGCCGAGGCAAAGGACTGGAGCGGCCTCGAGGGCCTCGACCTCGCCAAGGTTGCCACATCGGGCCAGTCCTATCGCTGGAGCGAGAAACCCTGGGTCTGGAACGAGAGCTACTCGACGCTGGGCGAAACCGACGCGGCTTACCACGTCGTGGCTCTCGATTACGGCGTCAAGCGCAACATCCTGCGCCTCTTCGCCGGCCTGAACTGCCGTGTCACTGTCGTCCCGGCCCAGACGAGCGCCGAAGAAGTGCTTGCGCTCAAGCCGGATGGCATCTTCCTGTCGAACGGTCCGGGCGACCCGGCCGCGACCGGCGAATATGCCGTGCCTGTCATTCAGGAGCTTCTCAAAACGGATATTCCGGTCTTCGGCATCTGCCTCGGCCACCAGATGCTGGCACTGGCGCTCGGAGCCAGGACCGAGAAGATGCATCAGGGCCACCACGGCGCCAACCACCCGGTCAAGGACCACACCACCGGCAAGGTCGAGATCGTGTCGATGAACCACGGCTTCGCAGTGGATGCGAAGTCGCTTCCGCAAGGCGTTGAACAGACTCATATTTCGCTGTTCGACGGAACCAATTGCGGCCTGCGCGTCGACGGCAGGCCGGTCTTCTCCGTTCAGCACCACCCGGAAGCTTCGCCGGGTCCGCAGGATAGCCATTACCTCTTTCGCCGCTTCCTGAATCTTATTCGCGAGAAGAAAGGCGAACCGGCACTCGCAGAGCGCTGAAATTGATAGGCCCGCCGCGTGCGGGCCTTTTCATATTCACAGCTATTCACAGCCTCGACGAATTGATCCGGTCAAGGCTAACCGCCGTCAAGCCGCCCGGCGATGAAATCGACCGTCGCCCGCACCGAGGGCAGTTGACCGCGCCGATGCGGCATCAGCAACGTCGTGGTCACCTTGCCGGCAGTCCATTCCGGAAGAATGCGGACCAGCGCGCCGCTTTCGATCTCCTGCTGGCAAAGTTTGCCGGGCAAGGTGGTGATTCCGAGGCCCGCCAGAGCGGCTTCCCGCAGGACGCGGGATTCGTCCGCCACGAAACGTGGCCTCGGCGAGACCGATGCGCTCGCCCCATCGGCACGCTCCATCTCCCATCCCTCGGACGCCAGCGACGTGAGCAGCCCGTCATGGTGCTCGATATCCTCCGGACGTTCGGGAGTGCCGTTCCTGTGCAAATAGAGCGGCGAAGCCACGAGCAGTTTGGCCTGGAATCCGACCCGACGCTGGACGAGGCCGGAATCCGGCAGCGGTGCGAAATGGTCTCGCACGGCAATATCGAAGCCTTCCTGAATGATGTCGACGAAGCGGTCCGTCGCATGCAGCGTGACGCGCAGTTTCGGGTAGGCAAGTGCGAGCTGCGGCAAGAGCGGCGCCAGCGATAACTGCGCGGTCGGTACCGAAGCCGTGATTCTCACCGTGCCGCTCGGCTCGGCAAGCCTGCCCTTGACGACATTCTCCGCCGCTTCCGCCTCGATCATCATCGCCGCCGCGTGGCGATAGAAGTCCTTGCCGGTTTCGGTCACCGCGAAATGACGCGACGTCCGGTTGATCAACCGGACCCCGAGATCCTTTTCGAGTTCGGCCACCCGCTTGCTGAGTGTCGATTTCGGCAGGTTCAGCGCTCGCGCAGCGGGCGCGAAACCCCCGTGGTCCACGACGTGAACGAAGAACGTGAAGTCGTTGAGATTGGCCATGGCTTCCCATCATCCACAAACATGGACGATAGGTCCACGAAGAGCCATCTAGCACAAGTTCGTCCACAAGTGCATCTGTTCATCATCATTGTTGAACCGAAAGGAAACGGACATGGGTAACTATCAGGGAAAGAAGGCAATCGTCATCGGCGGGACCCACGGCATGGGTCTGGCGACCGTCAGACGCCTCGTCGAGGGCGGCGCCGAGGTGCTCCTCACGGGCCGCAACGAGAGCAATCTCGCCCGCATAAGGGAAGAGTTCGGCACCCGGGTGCATGCGCTGCGCTCGGACATCGCCGATCTCAACGAAATCGCCGTGCTCGGTGCGGCCGCCGGTCAGACGCTCGGGGCGATCGATCTCCTGCACATCAATGCCGGCGTCTCGGAACTGGAGCCCTTCGATCAGGTGAGCGAGGCCTCCTATGACCGCCAGTTTGCCGTCAACACCAAGGGCGCCTTCTTCACCGTGCAGCGGCTGACGCCCCTGATCCGCGAAGGCGGATCTATCGTCTTCACCTCCTCCGTCGCCGACGAGGGCGGTCATCCGGGCATGAGCGTCTACAGCGCGAGCAAGGCGGCACTCGTCTCCTTCGCATCCGTGCTCGCCGCCGAACTTCTGCCGCGCGGTATCCGCGTGAACAGCGTCAGCCCCGGCTTCATCGATACGCCGACCAAGGGCGTCGCCGGCATCACCGAAGCCGAGCGCGCCGAGTTCAAGACGCTCGGCGACAACATCACGCCTATGAAACGCAACGGAACCGCAGATGAAGTGGCACGCGCCGTGCTCTTCCTCGCCTTCGAGGCGACCTTCACGACCGGGGCGAAATTCGCCGTGGACGGCGGTCTCGGCCAGAAGCTCTCGACCGCCGCCTGATTAAATTCTTCGGAAGGTAACTATCATGAGCAGCATTTCCATTCTGGCCGGCGACCGCATAGACAGGGGCGGCCACGGCGACGACATCTCGGCCGTTATCGAGGTGATCCGGAAGCGAAAATGACCGCATTTCAATGGGATAGGGCTGCCGCCTGAATCGGATCGGCAGATCGCTGAATCAAGCTCTGAACATGAAAAAGCCCGCCGTTGAAGCGGGCTTTTCACATCGCTCTGCAGGAGAATTATCTGCAGGCGGCGCAGAAGCGCTGGATGCGGCGGCAAGCCTCCTCCAGCAGCGCCTCGGAGGTCGCGTAGGAGATGCGGAAGTTGGGGCCGAGGCCGAAGGCCGAGCCGTGGACCACAGCCACGCCTTCCGTCTCCAGAAGCTCGGAGACGAAATCCTCGTCCGTTTCGATGACCTTGCCCGAAGGCGCGGTCTTGCCGATCAGCCCGGCGCAGGAAGGATAGACGTAAAAGGCGCCCTCCGGCGTCGGGCAGGAAATGCCCTTGGCCTGGTTCAGCATCGACACGACGAGGTCGCGCCGGCCCTGGAAGATCTCCTTGTTGCGTCCGATGAAGTCCTGCGGACCGTTCAGCGCCTCGACGGCAGCCCACTGCGCGATCGAGGCGGCGCCCGAAGTCTGCTGGCCCTGGATCATGTCCATCGCCTTGATGAGATGAAGCGGCCCGGCCGCGTAGCCGATGCGCCAGCCGGTCATAGCATAGGCCTTGGAAACGCCGTTCATCGTCAGCGTACGCTCATAGAGGCCGGGCTCGACTTCGACCGGGGTCGCAAATTTGAAGTCGCCATAGGTCAGGTGCTCGTACATGTCGTCCGTCAGCACCCAGACATGCGGATGTTTCATGAGGACATCCGTCAGCGCCTTGAGTTCCTCATGCGAGTAGGCTGCACCCGAGGGATTGGACGGCGAGTTGAAGACGAACCACTTGGTCTTCGGCGTGATCGCACGGTCGAGATCCTCGGCCCTGAGCTTGAAATTGTTCTCCTGCCTGGTCGAGACGAAGACGGGCGTGCCGCCGCACAGCGCCACCATTTCGGGATAGGAGACCCAGTAGGGTGCGGGGATCACGACTTCATCGCCCGGGTTGAGCGTCGCCATGAAGGCATTGAAAAGAATCTGCTTTCCGCCGGTGCCGACGATCGTCTGCGCCGCTGCGTAGTCGAGATTGTTCTCGCGCTTGAACTTCTTCGCAATGGCTTCGCGCAGTTCCGGAATACCGGAGACCGGCGTGTACTTCGTCTCGCCGCGATTGATCGCGTCGATCGCGGCCTTCTTGATGTTGTCAGGCGTGTCGAAGTCCGGCTCCCCTGCGCCGAGGCCGATGACATCGCGCCCTTTCGCTTTCAACTCGCGGGCTTTCTGCGAAACGGCGATGGTGGCGGAAGGCTTTACGCGGGAAAGGGCATCGGCAAGGAAGGCCATGGTGTGTTTCCTGATCGTTTCGAGACGGCGTGAGACGCTACGGAACGGAAAACCGAGGCTCCATAGCGGTTAGGTCTATGTCGAAAGACTCCCGGTCTTGCAAGCGCTTCAGGCGAAAAACGACGGTGAATCGGCGCAAAATGCGTCACCATGACAAAGTTTCATGAGTGCGATCAAAGCCATCGATCAAAGCGGATACGCTCGCGCCTGCGAGCGGCTGCCGGCGCACAGAGGCCGGTGCGCTTCCCGCCACAGGTTCGGCATTCTTCCCACGCATTCCGCTGCCCGGTCAGGCGTGCCTTTTTTTCGCCACAACAACTGTCTCAGCGCGCCGCAATTCCGTCCTGCAAGAGCCGATTTCCAAGCGTCATTTCGCGATGCGGATGCATCGGCATCTTGGGGGTATGCTATGTTTCTCGATGATGAAGTCGCCGCCTCACGCACGCGCCGCAACGAGGCACGCTGGGGTTTCTACATTGCGCTTGCCGCTCTTGCCGCCTGCATCGTGATGATCCTCGGATTGATGACGCAGGCGACCACGCAAGTCGACATCGGGCGACAGTCGACGACGGCCTACATTCAGCACGAGGCGGGGCGCCATGTCTGACAACGAAAACGAGGTGCAGCCGAGCGCTGACCTCTTCGCCCGGCTATCGGCGATACAGACGGTCGTCATGGCGATCGTCGCCCTCTTCGCCCTGGCCGGCCTGATGCTCGTCGGCAAAGGCTTCTACGTGAAGGCCAAAGACGAGGTCGCACAATATCTGCTCCAGAGAAACTTCGATGCGCGACACCGCCCCGCGACGGGCGGCGAGCTCCGGCCGAACCGCGTTGAGGCGGTCGGAGAAGCGCCGGGACCGCTTATCACGGGCTCGGTGGAGCGATAAAGCCGTATTGATCTGATTTGATTTGAAAAACGGTTCCTGCCGCCCCAGTTTGTCCGTTGTTCGTGCGCGGTCGTACCTCCGAGACGGCACGATGCATTCTGCGCAGGCGGACGGACCGAGGAAAGCAATGCGGCAGACGCGCTGGAAAGCTGACGGCTCGACGAACACCGGAACAGTCGTTGCATCCTCGGCGGCGGCTGCAGTCGCGCTCCTTCTTGTTTTCGCCTCATCCCCTGCCGCAGCGCAGGAGATGCGCGAATTTCCCACGCAGACAGGAACCGTTCTCGTCGAGACGCTTGCCTCGGGACTGGAGCACCCCTGGGCGGTCGAAGCCATGCCCGACGGGGCGCTGATCGTCACGGAACGACCGGGCCGGCTGCGCATCCTGCGCGACGGCAAGCTGTCGGCTGCGATCAAGGGAGTGCCCGCGGCGGCCGCGCACGGCCAGGGCGGCCTTCTGGACGTCGCCCTCGATCGGCAATTCGCGAGGAACAGGACACTCTATCTCACTCTCTCCGCTCGCGGCGACGGCGGCTACGGCACCGTCCTTGTCCGGGCGGTCCTCTCGCAGGACGAGCGGAGCCTGGCGGATGTCAAGGAGATCTTCCGGATGAACAAGTTCACCCGGAAGGGCCAGCATTTCGGCTCGCGCATCGCCATCGACAGCGACGGCAGTCTGTTTTTCGGCATCGGCGATCGCGGCGAAGGCGTACGCGCCCAGGACCCGCGCGACCATGCCGGCTCGATCCTCCACATCAATGCCGATGGCAGCATCCCTGCCTCCAATCCATATCGCGGCGGCACCGGCGGCTTGGCGGAAATCTGGTCCATCGGGCATCGAAACCCTCAGGGCATCGCCTTCGACCCCGAAGACGGCAAGCTCTTGACCGTCGAGCACGGCGCGCGCGGCGGCGACGAAGTGAACAATCCGCAGTCCGGCAGAAACTACGGCTGGCCGGTGATTACCTTCGGGAAGGATTATTCCGGCGTGGAGATCGGCGAGGGCACCGCGAAGGAAGGCCTGGAGCAGCCGCTTTTCTACTGGGAACCATCGATCGCGCCGGGCGCGATCGCCGTCTACCGCGGCAGCATGTTTCCGGAGTGGAACGGCGATCTCATGATCGCGGCACTGAAGTACCAGTTGCTTGCCCGCCTGGACCGCGACGAGACCGGCGCCGTCACCTCCGAGGAACGCTTGTTCGACGGCGAGTTCGGCCGCATCCGCGACGTCGTCGTCGCTGCGGACGGAGCACTGATCATGGTCACCGACGAGGAGGATGGCGCCGTGCTCAGGGTCTCCAAAGCAGCCACGCAGTGAATCCGCTCCTCTAAGATTCCTCAAGCGGGGTGCGCCGGCGCTACTCACACCTCGATCGGGAAAACGGGACGGGCTTGCCCGGAAAAAATGCAACTGGTAGACCGACGCTGCAATCACCGGAGCGGCATGGCTTTGCGCTGATTCTCGAACGTCGCGGGATGTGCGCAGTACCATGCACATCCCGCGAACCAAGACCACGATCCGGGAGCCAATCCGTGACTCGCATCCAGGCCAATCTGTTTCTGCTGTTTGCCGGCGCAATCTGGGGTGCGGGCTTCGTGGCGCAATCGACGGCCATGGACGCAATCGGACCGCTCTGGTTCATCGGCCTGCGCTTTGCGATAGCGACGTTCGTGGCACTGCCCTTGGCGCTCCTTGAAAAGAGGCAGGCCGCCGCTACCCCATTGCCGCGCAACGCGGTGCGCAACTTCATCTTCATCGGACTGGCGCTTTTCGGCGGAGCCGTCACGCAACAATACGGCCTGCTCACCACCACCGTCACCAATTCCGGCTTCCTGACCGGACTCTATGTGGTTTTCGTGCCCGTACTGACGGTCGTCTTCCTGCGTCGCCGGCCGCACTGGGTCATCTGGCCGGCCGCCCTGCTCGCAACCTTCGGAATCTTTCTCCTGAGCGGCGGCACGCTCACCGCGTTGACCGGCGGCGATCTGCTGACAATCGCCTGCGCCCTGTTCTGGGCGGTTCAACTGATGTTGGTCGGCATATTCGCCCCCGCCACGGGTCGGCCGATGCTCCTGTCGATGACGCAGTTCGCCGTCTGCGCGGTTGCAGGCTGCGTGCTGGCCGGACTGTTCGAGCCACTGAGCCCCGACGCGATCCGTGGCGCCCTCCCGCAGATCCTCTATGCCGGGATCTTCTCGAGCGGTATCGCCTTCATCTGCCAGGTCGTTGGCCAACGCTATACGACGGCGCCGCAGGCTGCCATCTTCCTGTCGAGCGAAGCGCTGTTCGCGGCCCTGTTCGGCGTGCTGCTGCTCGGGGAGATCATCCCTCCAGTCGGCTATGTCGGCTGTGCCGTCATCTTCCTGGCGATGCTTGCGGTCGAGCTGGTGCCGGAACTGGCAAAGAAACGTCGCGAAGCAGCGCAAGCTGCTGCCTGACGGCGGCTTCCGCGCGCCGTTCCGTGCAATTTCCCCGCGCTTCTCCTCGGGGACTTAATACTACTAATACTCTCCGAAACCCCTCAATTTTGCTTGGATCAGCGAAAACGCTTCGGCCAGGAGATATATCCTGCAGTTTTTCTGTAAGGATGTGTCCCGCTGCCGTCTGCCGCCTGTACGACGCTCGAACGATAAGCGATATCAGGCGGTTGGCGGCCGGAGCCAGGCTGCACAAAGTTGCGGCATGCCCATGTGCGACGGAATTTGGCGCAAATGGTCCACCCTGCCCTGCGCCTTTGCTCGAAAAGCTTTGAATTCAACAGCTTGCAATGCTTTTTGAACGAGCGAGTCAAAACGGCCAACTGACCTCTTTTTGAGCAATGGAAAGACGCAATACCTCGTCAGAAAAGTTTTGCTTGCCAATTCAAAATAAACCCATCACTCTTACTGTGTTCGGGCAATCTGCGAACACGGGAAGATCTTGAATAAAAGCGGGCCGGAGACGCAACCCACTCCGGGCGGCCAACGGGGGGAGGCTGTTTTTTCCTTCCTGCGGCTGGTCGCGATAACCAGGACCCTTTCCTCAATTGTCGAGAACTGCCCCCACGCCCATTTGGGCAAAACTGCAATGCTGCCCGCAGAGCGGGTGGAGAGAAAAGGACCTGACGCATGGCCGAGACTGGCACTGTAAAATTCTTCAACACAGACAAGGGCTTTGGATTTATCAAGCCTGAGAACGGTGGCGCGGACATCTTCGTGCACATTTCAGCCGTGCAGGCCTCTGGCCTGAGCGGTCTCACGGAAAACCAGAAGGTATCCTTCGACACGGAGCCGGATCGCCGCGGCAAGGGACCGAAGGCGGTCAACCTGCAGATCGTCGGCTAACGCCGTTCGCTGCTGAAAAAGTTAAGTTCGAGCCCGGCAATTTTGCCGGGTTTTTTCGTTCAGGCTCGGTTCAGTTTGGCTTATATAGACTTTGTTCATCATGAAATCCGGAACCCGTCCGGTCGCATGCATAGGATTGAAGCCCATGAACAAATTCATCAAAGCAGCCGTCCTCTCGGTCGCCGCAGCCGCCGTCGTTATCCCGACCTTCGGCACCGCCCAGGCAGGGCACCGCAATCACGACGATGCGTGGGTAGCAGGCGCAGTGGGCTTGGCCGCAGGCGCGCTCATCGGCAGCGCGATCGCCTCGCCGCCGCCGCCGCGCTATTACGGCGAGCGGGTCTATATCGATCCGGAGCCCGACTATTACGAGCCCCGCCCCGTCTACCGCCCGGCTTATCGCCCGGTGGCGGTCGAGACGTACGGCCTCGAGCCCTGGACACCGGCCTGGTACCGCTATTGCTCGCAGCGTTATCGCTCGTTCAATCCGGACACCGGAACCTTCGTCGGTTATGACGGCCGCAGCCATTTCTGCAACGCCGGCTGAACCTCGCCGCGTTTGAATCGAAAAGGGCGCATGACTGAAGAAGTTGTGCGCCCTTTTCCTTTCGCACCGCTCGTTAAAGACCGCGCAAAAACGGGTTGGTGCGCCGCTCCTCGCCGATCTGCCCGCCCGGACCATGGCCGCAGATGAAGCCCACATTGTCTCCGAGCGGCAGTATCTTGTCGCGGATCGAATCCAAAAGCTGCTGATGATTGCCGCCGGGCAGGTCGGTACGGCCGATGGAGCCGTGAAAAAGGACGTCGCCCACATGGGCAAAATTCTGCGCCCGGTTGAAATAGACCACATGACCGGGCGCGTGCCCGGGGCAATGCAAGACTTCGAAGACGTGGTCCCCGAAGGAGACGGTGTCGCCGTCTTCCAGCCATCGGTCCGGCACGACGTTCTGGACCTTCATGGCGAGACCGAAGCGCTCCGCCTGATCCTCCAGTCTTTCGAGCAGCGGCAGATCGTCCTTGTGTGGCCCGACAATGTCGAGCCCCAGTGCTTCCTTCAATTCCTTGGCGCCGCCGGCATGATCGATATGACCGTGTGTGAGCCAGATTGCATTCAACGTGATGCCGTTTTCGCGGATCGTCTGGAGGATGACGTCGACATCGCCACCGGGATCGACGACCACGCCCTCCTTGGTCTCACTGTCGAACAGGACCGTACAGTTCTGCTCGAAATGCGTTACCGGGATGATGCCTGCCTGTAACATCGGACCATGCCTCGCTCTTGCTTGTGAGGTGGCCTGGGAATGAGAAGTCTTTCCCGAACCAGGCCGCTTTCCCAGCTATAGCGATATGCGAGCGCTATGACAGCGCAAATCAGCGCAATGCCACGATTTCCGAAGGCGGCGGCGAATATTGCACCGTCGCCAGAAGCAGCCCTGATACCATGAGCTTCGCTGCCACGACGACCAACACCAGCGGACGCAGCCGCTTCGCGGCAAGCTCGCCATCGTTCGATATCTCACCTTGCATCTTGTCACTCCCGGCCTGGAGCCAGCCAGTCCTGCAGAAATCGACCAATCCACGCATTTCGCCGGCGGACGAGAATAGCCGAAGAGCCCGTCGGCTTGCGCCAGTCCAAGCAACGCTTGGCCGCGACACTATGTTTCATCCTCACATTTCGTGATGTCACAGGGGGAACATCCCTGCGGCGCGGCGCGTTCTGGCCTGCAATGAAAGGGAGCAAGATGATGAAGACCTTCTCTCCGACTCTGTTCAAGGCGGCCCCCCTCAGAGCGGCTTTGGCAGCAGGTGCGATACTCGCCGCCATTCCCTCAGCCCACGCCGAGATGAGCGCGACGACGCTCACGGACCTCAATGTGCGGGCGGGCCCAGGGCCCCAATATCCTGCGGTGGGCGTCGCGACACGCGGCAGCGCCGCCGTGCTCGACGGCTGCATCGAGGGGAGCAACTGGTGCCGCATCGACGTCAACGGCCTGCGTGGCTGGGCTTACGCCCGCTACCTGGCGACGGATATGGGCGGAACAACCGCGGTTATACAGGAACGCCGCGCAGAACTCTCGGTCCCCACCGTGACTTATGAGGGCGAGACGGTCGTCGCGACATCCGAACCCCTCGAACTGGTCGGCCCGGTCGAGCCGGTTGAGGCCGTGACGCCGCCTCCTACGGTACGCACCTATATCACCGAGAATCCCGTCGACACTGTTTATGTGGATGGAGAGGCCGTGGTGGGTGCCACGTTGCCGAACACGGTGCCCGTTCAGCCCATTCCCGATTACGAGTACCAATATGTGACCATTAACGGTCAGCCCGTCCTCGTCGATCCTGGCACGAGAAGGGTGGTCTACGTCTATCGCTGACCGTCGGGCGGCAGAGCGAGAAATATGCTCCGGTAATGGCGCAGCGTCCCTTGCAGCACGCTGCGCCAAGGCGAATCAGCCGCTCGACCCATGCCGGGCCGCAAAACGGCGCGAGCGGCGGTACTCGAGAGACCCTTGCGCCTCCCGAGCGCCAGAAACAAATTCCCGAAACAACTCAACCGACTATCACTCACGGCGGTTTCCCGGCCGGCACCTGGGAACCACACCGGTGGTGGCAAAATTGACAATCTTTCGCTTCGGCCTCAACCTTCCCGTGCCGGATTGTCCGGTATGCCGCGACTCTGGATGAGGGTCGCACGACGGAGGGATCGATGGAAGCATTAGTGCCTATCATTACCCAGTTGATTGCGGGGGCAGCCGGCGGCAACGCAACCAGCGCCATGCTGAAGCAACAGGCATTTGGCGTCGTGGCCCGCACGATCGTCGGTGCTATCGGCGGTCTCGGCGGAGGGTTCCTGATTCAAATGCTCGGCGGAGAGGCGGCCGCGACCGGTCTGGCCATGCAGGCGATCGGCGCCCTCATCGGCGGCGGCGTGCTCAATGGCATCGTCGGGCAGTTCGTCGGCAAACAGGCCTGACCCTTCAGGCAACATCATGGCAAGGTAAAAGGCGGCCGCGGCCGCCTTTTCTGCGTAAGGGGGGACGGGCCATCCAAAGCGGTTCGCAATCTCGATCCGGATGCCTGCGACTCGATGGAAATATGTCAACCAAACTGACATATATTGCGGTATGTTTGCGAAAAGCAATTCGATTGAAAGGATGTGAACGCGTGGCCGGCCAGATCAGGAACACGAGCATAAGCAACAGCGCTGGCGAAGATGCGGACACGATCGATTTCGAGATCATCGAGCTGCTGTTCTTTGCCTATCGCGACTTTACCGGCGATCCGGACGCCATTCTCGAGAAGAGCGGATTCGGCCGCGCGCACCACCGCGTCGTGCATTTCGTCAACCGCGAACCTGGCATGACCGTGGCGGATCTTCTCGACACGCTGAAGATCACCAAGCAGAGTCTTGCCCGCGTCCTCAAGCAACTGATCGATTCCGGGTATATCCGGCAGGTCACCGGTCCCGAGGACAGGCGTCAGCGGATGCTTTACACGACACCGGACGGCCAGGCCCTGGCACGGGCTCTTGCCGAACCACAGTCCCGCCGCATAGCGGATGCTTTGGCAAAGGCCGGACCGGGCGCGCGGGAAACCGTGAAGCGGTTCCTCGCCAATATGATGAACGACGTAGGCGACTGATCCAAGGGAACGCCCGAGAGTCACACAACGATTCAAAATGTTACGCGACCTGTGCGGGTCTGATTGGACGCCGGCTTGTCGTTCGTGGCAAAACGGGTAGCCCCTTGAATAGACGGGAGACCGCGGCGCATGTGCCGCTTTGTCTTCCGCATCTTGGGCGCAGCCTTCCGGCAGTGACCGGCAATGAGGGTACCGAACGATGATAGCAAAGGCGACAGTCTCCGACGATGCGGCACATCTTCTGGTCGTCGACGATGACCGGCGCATCCGCGACCTGCTCAACCGCTATCTGGTCGAGCAGGGGTTTCGCGTAACGACGGCAGCCGATGCCGACGAGGCACGACGAAAGCTGATCGGTATCGATTTCGATCTTCTGGTCGTCGACGTGATGATGCCGGGGGAAAGCGGCATCGCTCTGACGCAAAGCCTCAGGCAGATCAAGTCGGTGCCGATCATCATGCTCACGGCCCTGGCGGAAGCGAACTCTCGTATAGAAGGGCTGGAAGCGGGCGCCGACGATTACCTGCCGAAGCCTTTCGAGCCGCGCGAGCTCGTGCTGCGCATCAACAACATCCTGCGCCGCAACCAGCCGACACAGGCGCACAAGGTCGACCAGGTCATTTTCGGGCCCTACACTTTCTCGGTGGTCCGCAAGGAGCTGCGCCGTGGGGCCGACCATATCCGCCTCACCGACCGTGAGCAGGAGATCATGACTCTGTTTTCGCAGCGCGCCGGCGAAACCATTCCCCGCCACGAACTGATCGGCGACGACGCCGAAGTCGGCGAGCGGACGATCGACGTGCAGATAAACCGGTTGAGGCGCAAGATCGAAGACGACCCTTCCAACCCGGTCTGGCTGCAGACCGTTCGCGGCATCGGCTACCGGCTGAGTGTTGATTGACGATGGGCCGGGAATCAAGGGGCCGGATCGAGGGGCCATGGCAAGTTTCGACAGTTTGAAGCGTGAAGGATCGGCACCGGCGGACGGCGCCTGGAAGCGCCTGGTCCGATGGCTGCGGCGCCGGTTGCCGATGGGTCTTTACGCGCGTTCGCTGCTGATCGTGGTCATCCCGATGGTGCTGCTGCAGTCGGTGGTCGCCTTCGTATTCATGGAGCGGCACTGGCAACTCGTCACCCAGCGCCTCTCCTCGGCGGTGACCAACGACATCGCCGCAATCGTCGACCTGATCACGACCTTCCCGCGCGAGGGTGACATCGGCCAGATCGTCCGCATCGCCCGCGAACAGCTCGACCTCAACATAACCGTGGAGCCTGGCGGCGAGCTGCCGCCACCGCGCCCCAAGCCCTTCTTCGAAATCCTCGACCAGATCCTCAGCGAAGAGATTTCGGACCAGATCCGGCGTCCCTTCTGGATCGATACCGTCGGCAATTCGAAGATCGTCGAAATCCGAATCAAGCTTGAGGACGACCGCATCCTCAGGGTCTATGCCCGCCGCAACCAGGCCTACGCGTCGAACACGCACATCTTTCTCGTCTGGATGGTCGGCGCTTCGCTCGTCCTGCTGACGATTGCGATCCTCTTCCTTCGCGGGCAGATCAGGCCGATCCTGGCGCTGGCAAGCGCGGCAGAGAGCTTCGGCAAGGGGCAGAAGATAGACGATTTCGCGCCGCGCGGTGCCGACGAAATCCGGCGCGCCGGCCTTGCCTTCATCCTGATGCGCGAGCGCATCGAGCGTCAGATCGAGCAGCGCACCGCGATGCTGACCGGCGTCAGCCACGACTTGAGGACGATCCTGACCCGATTCAAACTGCAGCTCGCGCTTGTGGGCAACAATCCGGACCTCGAAAGCCTCAACCAGGACGTGGAGGACATGCAGAACATGCTGGAAGGCTATCTCGCCTTCGCTCGCGGAGAGTCGGAAGAGGACGTCGGCCAGCTGAAGCTCAGCGATCTGATGGCCCGGCTTGCGGCGGAGGCGGAGCTGTACGGCAAGACGCTGACCACCGCGATCCAGGGCGAGAACGAAATTCACGTCAGGCCGAATGCCTTCACACGGCTCATCTCCAATCTCGCCTCCAACGCCTACCGCTACGCGAACACCGTGCATATCGAAGCGCGTCAGAGCTCGAAATGGCTGACCATCACGGTCGATGACGACGGACCCGGCATTCCGGAGCGGTCGCGCGAAGACGTGTTCAAACCGTTTTTCCGCCTGGACGAAGCACGCAATCTTGACAGTTCAGGCACCGGTCTCGGACTCGCCGTCGCGCGTGACATCGCCCGAAGCCATGGCGGCAATGTAACCCTGGGAGACAGCCCGTTGGGCGGCCTGCGTGCGACGGTGCGTGTGCCGACGTGAGCGGCCCCGTCACCACCCCCTCTACTGCATGTTTCCTTTAATCGGAATCGATTGAAGGGCGAAAACATGCAGCAGATCAAAGTGCTGCTGCGACCTTTGCGCGTCTGATCAGACGCGCGGCGCTGTAGGGTTCAGTCACTTACAAGATACGGAAATTAGGACGCGTCACATCAGCTTCTTGCCGTTCGGCACCGGCTTTTCGGTGGACGCGAGCACGATGGCGCCGCCCTCGTCTTCGAAACCGAGCGTAAGCACTTCGGAACGGACGGGGCCGATCTGACGCGGCGGGAAATTGACGACGCCCAGCACCTGCCTGCCGACGAGTTCCTCGGGCCTGTAGTGCACCGTAATCTGCGCGGAGGATTTCTTGATCCCGATGTCCGGACCGAAATCGATCTTGAGCTTATAGGCTGGCTTGCGCGCCTCCGGGAAGACCTCGGCCTCGACGATTGTGCCGACGCGAATATCGACGCGCTCGAAATCAGAAAAAGTGATGAGTTCCGACATTTCAGTCCCTTGCATCGAAATAAATGCTCTAAACGGAACCGGCCAGTTCTTCCGCGCGCTTGCGCGCCGCCGCAATGGCCCTGTCGAATAGCGGCTGCATGCCATCCGCCGCCATCAACACCGCCAGCGCTGCCGCGGTGGTGCCACCGGGCGATGTGACGTTCTGGCGCAGGCGGGCTGCATCGTCGGGGGACTGATGGAGGAGTTCACCAGCCCCCGCGACGGTTTCCCGAGCAAGACGCATGGCTAGGTCCGCCTCGAGTCCGGCCTTGCGCCCGGCCTCGGCCATGCACTCGACGAGATAGAAGACATAGGCCGGGCCGCTGCCGGAGACGGCGGTCACGGCATCGATATCCGCTTCGGTTCGGACCCATTCGACGGGGCCGCTGACTTTCAGCAGATCTTGCACCAGCGCGCGTTGCGCTTCGCTGACGCGGGCATTTGCGAAGGCGCCGGTAACACCACGCCCGATCATGGCCGGCGTGTTCGGCATGGCGCGCACCGTCGCAGCCTCGCCCAGATGACGCTCGATGAAACCGAGCGTCTTGCCGGCGGCCACAGACACGACAACCGTCTGGGAACCGACGAGTCCCTTCAGGGGCGGCAGCGCAGTTTCCATCACCTGCGGCTTGACGGCGAGGAATATCGCGCCGGCCTTGACGCCCGCGGGGGCGGAGGTCGCATGTTGAACACCGCTATCCGCCATGAGCTTTGCCATCGCCGGCGACGGACCAGGGTCGATGACGAGCACGTCGTTTCCACGCACTCCGCTTTTGAGCCAGCCCGCGAGCATGGCGCCGCCCATATTGCCGGCGCCGACGAGTACGATCGGACCCGAAACGGCAATGCTCACTTCATGCCTCCCCAACGGTCTCGAACAACACCGCGTCGACCGCACGCTGCGCATCCATGCCCGACCAGACGACGAATTGGAATGCCTGGAAATAGGACTCGCAGGCGTCGAGCGCGTTCGAAAGAAGCACCTCGACCTGCTGGTTCGTAGGCTCCGCTCCGCCAGCGAGCAACAGAGATTGCCGGAAGATGATGACTTCTTCTTGGCGCCAAAGATCGAAATGACCCATCAGCACCTGGCCGTTGATATGGGATAGAAGCCGGATCACCTCGTTCGCGCGGCTGTCCGGCACCTTGATGTCGAAGGCACAAGCCAGATGCAGCGCCTCGAACTCCTCCATCCAGGAAAAGGAAACATGGTAATCCGCCCACCTGCCTTCGACGGTCATGGCAATTTCGTCTTCGCCGGATCGTTCGAAGGACCAGTCATTGTTCGCGGCAACGAACTCGATCATATCGACCGGGTTGGACTGGCGCTCGACTTCCATTTCCAAAAGGCTCATGCATCACCCTAAAGGCGCGGCACAGGCGCGCAGAGTCACGCTCACAGGACGCAACACTGCAAACCCAATACCGGATACGAACACTATGATTGCTGGACCTGCGGCTATCCTGGCTTACTTACCCTGCCCGGAGCTTGCATGATCCGTGTCGAATCATCATTTAAAATCAGTGTATAACGGCAGAGTCAGCGTGCCAGCCCCTGGGCCGAAAAATTGCAGGGAAGAATGGCGCCCGGCGCTATGATTTTGATTCAGCGCGGCTGCTTAAACGACTCTGCGATAAAGGTTTTTTGCCAGTGTCCACAGGTGGAAAACTTTTCAGCTTTTGTTAACCGTGGCGGCGGCGAGACGAAAGACTACAGGCCATGGCGGCGTGGCCGTCCGGCCCCGCGCAGCATCCGCCGGCAGGCCTGCAGCTCCAAGACCGAATCCGAGCGACGTCCGGCGCCAAGGCTGCCCTTTTTACTTACCCGTGGTAATGTCGCCGGCTGCCGGACCGGTCGTGGCCAGGCGCGCTTCCAGAGCTTCGATGCGGGCAAGGAGGGCGTCGTTTTCGTCCCGTGCCCGCGCCGCCATCTCTTTGACCGCCTCGAACTCCTCGCGCTTGACGACGTCGAGCGAATTCAGCCAGTTTTCGGTTTGCGCGCGGAATGCCGCCTCGACCTCGCGCCGCACCCCTTGGGCCGCGCCTGCGGCATCCGTCATCAGCCGGGCGAGATCATCGAGAATACGGTTGGCCCCTGTGCTCATCTTTCTGGTCTCCATTTCATCCCGCCACATGCGGCGGAGCTTATGATTTCAGGTAGGATCCCCGAAGTGAGGATGCAAGGAAAATGACGTCCGCGACGCCGTTCAAGCTTCTCCGGGCCCCTTGTATTTGCGATGAGGCAATGCGGCAATATAGCGTGCTGCGGCCACCTTGTACGCTCGAAAGTGGCGGCGGCCTCGTTGCGCGGCGGCGGCAGGTGCTTGACCGCGCCGGATTCGCTCGTCATCTTCCGGCGAAATTATCGGTCCGGCACGAGAGAAGACCTTGGAAACAATCGCGACCCGCCTCGCCATCCTCCCCTTCCCCGAAATCGACCCGGTCATCTTCACGATCGGGCCGCTCGCCGTGCGCTGGTACGGGCTCGCCTATGTCGCAGGGATACTCCTCGGATGGCTCTATGCGCGCCGCATAATCCAGAACGCTTCCCTCTGGCGCAACGGCACTGCGCCCTTCAACCTGGCGCAGCTTGACGACTTCCTCCTCTGGGCGGCCGGCGGCATCGTGCTTGGCGGGCGCATCGGCTACATCCTTTTTTACGATCTCGGCTCCATCCTTGAGAATCCCGTCCGCGCGATCCAGATTTGGAACGGCGGCATGTCCTTTCATGGCGGCCTTCTCGGCACGACGCTGGCGATGATCATTTTTGCGCGCAGGAACGCAATCCACCTCTGGAGCCTGTTCGACGTCGTGGCAGCAGTGGTGCCGATCGGGCTCTTCTTCGGGCGCATAGCCAATTTCATCAATGGAGAACTCTGGGGCCGCCTGTCTTCGATGCCCTGGGCGGTCGTCTTCCCGACGGGAGGCCCCTTTGCCCGTCATCCGAGCCAGCTTTACGAGGCTGCCCTCGAGGGTATTGTGCTTCTCGCCGTGCTCGCTTGGTTCGTCTATCGCCGCAAAGCCTTGAAAATTCCCGGCCTGGTCACCGGCATCTTCGTCTGCGGCTATGCGGCAAGCCGAATTTTCGTGGAATTCTTCCGCGAACCGGACGCACAGATCGGCTATCTTGCGGGGGGCTGGCTTACCATGGGAATGGTGCTTTCACTGCCGATGGCGCTGGTCGGAATCTGGGCTATTGCGCGAGCGCGCAGCGCGGCCGCCGCCGCTTGACTGGACAAGTCATGACGAATCCCCTCGCCGACAAGATCAAGGCGCTGATCCGGACCACCGGGCCGATCAGCGTGACCGACTACTTTTCCCTCTGCCTTGCCGATCCGCAGCATGGCTACTATCGCGCCCGTGAACCGTTCGGACGGGCGGGCGACTTCACCACCGCGCCGGAGGTCAGCCAGCTCTTCGGCGAGATGATCGGCATATTCCTGGTGCATGCATGGCAGCAGCACGCCGCGCCTGCAAACGCGATTATCGCCGAGATCGGTCCGGGCCGCGGCACGATGATGTCCGACATGCTCCGCGTCATCCGCCGGCTGGCGCCGGCACTATACCGGACCGCCACCGTTCATCTCGTCGAAACCAGCGAGCGGCTTCGCCAGGTGCAGGCCCGGACCTTGGCCGAACACGAAGGCAAGGTCCGCTGGCATGAGAGCTTCGACGGTCTTCCCTCAGGTTTCCTGCTTCTGGCTGCGAACGAGCTTTTCGACGCAATTCCGATCCGTCAGTTCGTGCGGACCGCGCAGGGCTTCCGCGAGCGCATGGTCGGTCTCGACGCGGAGGGCCGATTGACCTTTGCCGCAGGCATTGCCGGCATCGATCCGACATTGCTGCCCTCTGCCGCCGCATCCGTCCCGGAAGGCATGATATTCGAGATTTCGCCGGCCCGCGACGCGGTGATGGCCGCGCTCTGCGAGCGCCTCCGCGCCGGCGGCGGCACGGCGATCATTATCGACTACGGTCATCTGGCGACCGGCTACGGCGACACGCTGCAGGCCGTCCGCAACCATGAATACGATCCGCCGCTTGCCAATCCCGGCCTCGCCGACCTGACCAGCCACGTCGATTTCGAACAGTTGGCGAGCCGTGCCAAAGCGGAGGGCGTGCAGATCAACGGACTTGCCCGGCAGGGCGATTTCCTGGTCGGCCTCGGTCTCCTGGAACGCGCCGCGGCCCTCGGCCGGGACAAGGACGAGACGACTCAGGAAGGCATCCGCGGCGACGTCGAGCGGCTTGCGGGTTCGGGCACGGGAAACATGGGAGAACTGTTCAAGGTGCTGGTGGTAAGCAGTCCTGAAGTCGCCTTGACGCCTTTTCAGAAGAAGGCGCTTTAAAGCCAGGCCGCCGAATCGCGCATGCCGTGAACAACAGCTGCAACCAGGATGCCGTAGGAGCCGCTCGTATTTTGCCACGGCGTACGCGTTCTGCTGTCAATCCTTTCAGAAAAGCCGTACGGTCCACGTCCTTGCCTTCGTCCGCCGGGCATCCCTTGGTTGGGCAATTGACAGCCCCCGCCTGCCGGGTCAACATCGCGCCGGCAAATCAGCTGCAATTCGACGGGCCGCAACGCGCCCTCAATTCCAACGAACTTAGAGAATCACGAGGGCGAAAACACCGAATGCAGGATGATGTCTCGCCATCCCCCGTGCAGAGCCCGCTCTTCGACGCGAAGGCAGGCCCGGCAATCGCACACGGCTATTTCACCCGCAAGGGAGGCGTCTCCGAGGGCATCTATCGCGGCTTGAATGTCGGTCTCGGCTCCAACGACGAGCGCGAACGTGTCGGCGAGAACCGAGCCCGGGTCGCCCGCTGGTTCGAGGCGGAGCCACGACGGCTTGCCACGGTGCACCAGGTCCATTCGGCGGACGCAATCGTCGTCGACGGCAGTTACGACGGCGCACGACCGGATGCGGATGCGCTGGTGACGGCGACGCCGGGCATCGTCCTCGGCGTCCTCTCCGCCGACTGCGGTCCCGTCCTCTTCGCCGATCCGGAAGCAGGCGTCATCGGTGCTGCCCACGCCGGATGGAAGGGCGCGCTCGGCGGCGTGCTCGAAAGCACCATCGAAGCGATGACCTCGCTCGGTGCCCGCCGCGAGCGAATCATCGCCTGCCTCGGCCCGTCGATCAGCCAGAAGCATTATGAGGTCGGCCCCGAATTCGTAGCCCGTTTCGTCGACGCCGAGGCAAGCTACGAGTCGTTTTTCGCGCCTTCGGGACGCGACGGCCATGCCATGTTCGATCTGCCCGGACTGACGGTCCGGCGGCTGGCCGAAGCCGGCGTAACGGCGGAGAACCTCGGCATCTGCACCTATGCGGACGAGGACCGCTTCTTCTCCTATCGCCGCGCGACGCATAGGCGGGAGCCTGATTACGGACGGCAGATGTCCGCGATTTCCATACGGGAGGTTTGAGATGGCGCTTCATTTCGCCGAAGAGGAATATGCGGCCCGCCTGGCGCGGCTGACGGCCAAGATGCAGGAAGAAAAGCTCGACGCAATGCTGCTCTTCGCGCAGGAGAGCATGTATTGGCTGACCGGCTACGACACCTTCGGCTATTGCTTCTTCCAGACGCTCGTCGTCAAGCGGGATGGGACGATGGTCCTGCTCACCCGTTCGGCCGACCTGCGCCAGGCGCGCCATACATCGAATATCGAGCGCATCGAAATATGGGTGGACCGGGTCAATGCGGATCCGGCGATGGATCTTAAGAACCTGCTCAGCGAACTCGACCTCCTCGGCTGCCGCATCGGTGTCGAATACGACACGCACGGCATGACCGGAAGAACGGCGCGCCTCGTCGATCACCAGCTCTCAACTTTCGGGGAACTGGTCGACGCCTCGCTGCTCGTCAGCCGCCTGCGTCTGATCAAGAGCCCGGCGGAGATCGCGCATGTCGAGAAGGCGGCTAGCCTTGCCGACGACGCGCTCGACGCGGCGCTGCCACTCATCCGTCCAGGCGGCAGCGAGGCGGATATCCTCGCGGCCATGCAGGGTGCCGTCTTCGCGGGCGGCGGCGACTATCCGGCGAACGAGTTCATCATCGGTTCCGGAGCCGACGCGCTGCTCTGCCGCTACAAGGCGGGCCGGCGCAACCTCGACGCCAATGATCAGCTCACGCTCGAATGGACCGGTGTGAGCGCCCATTACCATGCGGCAATGATGCGCACGATCGTGATCGGCGAACCCAGCAACCGCCACCGCGAGCTCTACAGCGCCTGCCGGGAAACGATCCAGGCGATCGAAATGGTGCTTCGGCCCGGCAATACCTTCGGGACGGTTTTCGACGTGCATGCGAAAATCATGGACGAGCGCGGCCTTGCCCGGCACCGTCTGAACGCCTGCGGCTATTCGCTCGGCGCACGCTTCTCGCCCTCCTGGATGGAGCACCAGATGTTCCATATCGGCAATCCGCAGGAGATCGAGCCGGACATGTCCCTCTTCGTCCATATGATCATCATGGATTCCGACAGCGGCACCGCCATGACGCTCGGCCAGACCTATCTCACCACGGCCGACACCCCCCGGCCGCTCTCGCGCTACGGACTGGACTTCATATCTGCGTAAGGAAATCGCCCTATGATTTCCGCCGGAGTGAAGAGCGCGCCGGCGGCTGATGCCGTTGCAGTGACCTTTGCGCATCCTACCAGGGGGCGCGCGGGCCTGTGGCGGCCGCGTCCGGCGCCGAGAAAGTTCGAGTGGAGACGGTGGGAACGATGCGCAAGCAGATCAATCCGATCGCAAGCCTTGGCCTTGCCGCAGCCTTGGTCGGCTGCAACACGACGGACGCCCTGATCCCGCAGGTGGACGTGGGCGAAGGCACTTTCCGCTCCCCACCGGTGACCCAGTCGGATCTCGACGCCATGTCGACGCAGACCGCGGTGATGCCGGTGGAAAGCGTGCCGCCGGGCCGCACCGCGGCCTTCGCCGCGCAGCCGAATATTTCGGGCCCGCCTCCCCGACACGCGAGCGGCAATGTCGGCTATAGCGATTACACCGACCCGGCCGGAACGCTGGAAGGCCAGGCAAACCGCCTGGCCGGGGGTGAAGCACCGATACAGGCAACTCAGCCTCAAGCGGCGCCCACCCAGGTCACTCAGCATCCGGCTCCGCCGGTGGAAGATGCGACGCAGGAGGCTGGCGGCGAGCAGACAGCAGCCGACCAGACGGCAGAGGAGCCTGCACAAAGGCAGCATGCCGCCGCATCTCCTGCGGCAGCCACAGCGGGCTCCGGCGGCATCCGATTCCTGCCGATCATCGGCGCGCCGGTCCAGGCGGTCACGCCACTCTCGAAACAGCTCGGCGCCTCGGCGCGCAGCCAGGGGCTCGCGATCAAGAGCTCCACCGACAAAACCAGCGACCATATCCTCAAGGGATATTTTTCAGCGCTCAACGACGGCGGCAAGACGACGGTCGTCTATGTCTGGGACATACTCGACGGCAGCGGCAATCGCCTGCATCGCATCCAGGGACAGGACTCCGTTGCAAAGACCGCGACCGACCCCTGGAGCGCCGTCCCGGCTGAGACGATGGAGGCGATCGCCAGCGAGACGATCGACGCCTATCTCGAATGGCGCCGATCGTCCGCGGGCTAGCGCCTCCGCTCGGATTCCGCTGCTGCACGCTCGGATACCGGCCGCCCGCCCCGGAATCGCCATCATCCCGGCCGGCTGACGCAAAGTTTTTCGGATATTGGGCGCTGCGCCGCAGCAATCCCCTTGCATTCACCTTCAAGGACGCTAAAAAGCGGCCGATCAGCTCTGACAGCGGCCGTCCGCAGTGATTGCCCGCAATCGGAATGGCTCACGGAATCTGCGCGGAGAACCCACCCCCCGGACGACCGGACGTGGCCGCGCCAGCTCAAGGCGGACCGTCAATGAAGGTTTTCGCAGGCAATTCGAACCGGCTGCTGGCCGAAGCGATCTGCAACTATCTTAACCTGCCGCTCGGCAAAGCCACAGTAAGGCGCTTCGCCGATCAGGAAATCTTCGTCGAGATCGGCGAGAACGTGCGCGGCGAGGACGTCTTCATCGTCCAGTCGACCTCCTTCCCCACGAACGATCATCTGATGGAACTTCTCATCATGATCGACGCGGTCCGCCGCTCCTCGGCCCGCCGCATCACCGCCGTGCTCCCCTATTTCGGCTATGCCCGGCAGGACCGAAAGCCCGGTCCTCGCACCCCGATCTCCGCCAAGCTGGTCGCCAATCTCATTACCGAAGCCGGTGCCGACCGGGTTCTGACCCTCGACCTGCACGCCGGCCAGATCCAGGGCTTCTTCGATATCCCGACCGACAACCTCTACGCCGTTCCGATTCTGGCGCGAGACGTCAAGGAGAACTACAATCTCAAGAACGTCATGGTCGTTTCGCCTGACGTCGGCGGCGTCGTGCGCGCCCGGGCGCTCGCCAAGCGGCTCGACTGTCTGCTGGCGATCGTCGACAAGCGTCGCGACCGCCCCGGTGAATCGGAAGTCATGAACGTCATCGGGGAAGTAAACGGCAAGGACTGCCTCCTCATCGACGATATCGTCGATTCCGGCGGTACGCTCTGCAACGCCGCCGAGGCACTGCTGAAGAACGGCGCGACGAGCGTCACCGCCTATATCACCCACGGCGTCCTTTCCGGCGGCGCAGTCGCCCGCGTCACGTCTTCGATGCTGAAGGAGCTGGTGATCACCGATTCGATCCAGCCGACGACGGCGGTTCAGTCGGCGCACAACATCCGTGTGATCTCCACCGCTGCACTGCTCGGCGAGGCGATCAGCCGCACGAGCCAGGAAGAATCGGTCTCGAGCCTGTTCGACTGACTTCGGTACGCCTGCTCGCCCTCCATCCTGTGCTCGTCAGGGAATGAGGGAAGGGAAGACGCTGAAATCTGCCGATGGGGTGGGCGAGACTATCCCGCGGGTGGGCGATGATTTTGGCCCACCTGCGTGTTGAAAGGTCATCACTAAGCAGCGTAACCGTCCAGCCCTATAGGCCGGTAAGCCGAAACACGGATAGGCGGGTGCGGTAGAATTCCAGAGCGGCCGCCGCTCATCTCTTGACGTCCAGCATATAGGATGCGGCCTCGCGGGCGGGCATGGCGTCGCTCGCATAGGTGAAAGTGCCGTGCTCCCTCACCTCTCGCGCCGCGCGCATGAGTCCCGCGAGCGCCGCCCGCGCGAACGAACCGCCGACACTGATGCGCTTCACGCCCGCCTCCTGCAGTTGCTCCACCGTGTAGACCTGCCCGGCGAGGCCCATGACCACGTTGACCGGGCGCTTGACGGAAGAGCAGACCGTCCGGATCGCTTCGATGTCGGGCAGCCCCGGCGCGTAAAGAACATCCGCGCCGGCCTCCTCGAACGCGACAAGACGCCGGATGGTATCGTCGAGGTCAGGCCGCCCGCACAGGAAGTTCTCCGCACGCGCGGTCAGGACAAAGGGACGCTTGCGGGCTTCCTGCGCGGCGGCGGCGACACGTTCTACTGCCAAGTCGAACTCGAAAACGGGATCGGCGGCATCACCGGTCGCATCTTCGATCGAGCCGCCGACCAGCCCGACGCCTGCCGCAAGCGATACCGTTTCGGCACAGCACCGGGGATCCTCGCCGAAGCCGTCCTCCAGATCGGCGGACACAGGCAATTCGGTCGCCTCGACGATAGCGCGGGCATTCTGCAATATGACGTCGCGCGACAGAGCCGCCGCCGAATCCCTCCGGCCGATGGAAAAGGCAAGCCCGGCGCTCGTCGTCGCCAAAGCCTCGAAGCCCATTGCCGCGAGAATTCGGGCGGATCCCGCATCCCAGGGATTGGGAATTACGAAAGCGCCCTCGCGCTCGTGCAATGCGCGGAAGGCCCGATATTTGTCCTGCTGCTTTTCCATGCCGCCATCCGTGCTTCGAGATTGCCAGCGATAGCACGAAATGAACAAAAAGCGAACAGATTGTCGCCCGCGGTCACGCGCGGGGCTGCACCGCGCAAGCCCCTCCGCCGCCGAACAAGCGGGAACGTGTGAGGAAACGCCTCTCCCGGCCGTTATCCAGTGAAAACATGCCGCCCCTGCCCGGCACGACGTCGATGATCAGCTGCGTGTGCTTCCAGAGCTGGTACTGGCTCGAGCTGATATAGACGGGCACGCCGTCGATCTCGCCGAGCTTCACATCGTTATCGCCGACGATATAGTCGCCCGCCGGGTAGCACATGGGCGACGAGCCGTCGCAGCAGCCGCCCGACTGATGAAAGAGTATATCCGGATGATCGCGCCGGATTTCGCGGATGAGGTCTATCGCCGCATCCGTCGCAAGCACGCGCGGCTCCGCTGCTTCCTCGCTCAATTTGCATCTCCTCATTCGCAAGGCGGGCGGGCCCCCGATGAAGCATCGGGAGCCCGCCGTGAGCATCCGGCTGAGCGGCACGAGGAAAGGCTAGGCGGCCCCGCCCGCATCCGGCCCTACAGCGATCCTATCAGAAGAAGCCGAGCGCCTTCGGGCTGTAGCTCACCAGCATGTTCTTCGTCTGCTGGTAGTGATCGAGCATCATCTTGTGCGTCTCGCGCCCGATGCCGGACTGCTTGTAGCCGCCAAAGGCGGCATGCGCCGGATAGGCGTGATAGCAATTGGTCCAGACGCGGCCGGCCTCGATCGCGCGACCGAAGCGGTAGCAGCGATTGGCATCGCGGCTCCACACGCCGGCACCAAGCCCATAGAGCGTGTCGTTGGCGATCTCCAGCGCCTCGGCCTCCGTCCTGAAGGTCGTGACGGAAACGACGGGGCCGAAAATCTCCTCCTGAAAGATGCGCATCCTGTTATGGCCGTGGAATACGGTCGGCTTGACGTAATAGCCGCCGGAAAGGTCGCCTTCGAGCACATTGCGGCCGCCGCCGGTCAGGACCTCGGCGCCTTCCTCCTTGCCGATCTCGATATAGGCGAGGATTTTCTCGAGCTGTTCGCTCGAAGCCTGGGCGCCGATCATCGTTGCGTCATCGAGCGGATTGCCCTGGCGGATCGCCTCGACCCTCTTTACCGCCCGCTCCATGAAGCGGTCGTAGATGCTCTCCTGAACAAGCGCCCGGCTCGGGCAGGTGCAGACCTCGCCCTGGTTCAGCGCGAACATGGCGAAGCCTTCCAGTGCCTTGTCGAAGAAGTCGTCATCCTCGCTGGCAACGTCCGCGAAGAAGATGTTCGGCGACTTTCCGCCGAGCTCCAGCGTGACCGGGATGAGGTTCTGGCTGGCATATTGCATGATCAGCCGCCCGGTCGTCGTCTCGCCGGTAAAAGCGATCTTGGCGATGCGCGGGCTGGTGGCGAGCGGTTTGCCCGCTTCGAGGCCGAAGCCGTTCACGATATTGAGGACACCCGGCGGCAGGAGGTCGCCGATAAGTTCAGCCCAGACGAGGATCGAGCCCGGCGTCTGCTCGGCCGGCTTCAGCACGACGCAATTTCCGGCGGCAAGCGCCGGCGCAAGCTTCCAGGCGGCCATCAGGATCGGGAAGTTCCAGGGAATGATCTGGCCGACGACGCCGAGCGGCTCGTGGAAATGATAGGCGACGGTGTCGTGGTCGATCTCGCCGATCGAGCCTTCCTGCGCACGGATGCAGGCCGCGAAATAGCGGAAATGGTCGATCGCCAGCGGAATGTCGGCGGCCATCGTCTCCCGGATCGGCTTGCCGTTGTCCCAGGTTTCGGCCCGTGCCAGGAGCTCGAGATTGTCCTCCATGCGGGCGGCTATCTTCATGAGGATGTTGGACCTCTCCGTCGTCGAGGTCCGGCCCCATTTTTCCCGGGCGGCGTGCGCCGCGTCGAGGGCGATCTCGATGTCGGCGGCGTCCGAACGGGCGACCTGGCAAAGCGTGCCGCCGGTGATCGGCGTCGTGTTGTCGAAGTAGCGTCCCGCAACGGGCTCGCGCCATTGGCCGCCGATGAAGTTTCCGTATTTCTGCTTGTAAGGGTTCTCGACGATCTTCTGATGCAGCATGGGTTTCCTCCCTTGGAAAAACAGCATTGCGCTTGCTGTGGAAGGAAGAGTGAGACCGAACGCGCATTTCCGGTAGAGCGGCGCCGTGCTTGGCGACGCCGACTGTTTCAGAATTGAGACAGGATCAGTTGAGAGAAAGCCGCTTCATCTTTCGGTAGAGGGTCGCCCGGCTGATACCGAGGAGATCGGCGGCCATGGACACATTGCCCTTGGCCCGCGATAAAGCGCGGCGCAGAGCCGCCCTCTCGGCTCCGGGCAATTCCTCCCGCTCGCCCGGCAGTTCCTCCTCGAGCAGGTCGGACGCGGGAATCCCGCCGGCGATGCGCTCGTTGTCGAGCCCAAGGCACAGCCGCGCAGCCCGCGTCGCACCGAGGACGAGATCGTCGCGGTCGACGGCAAGCAATGCAGGTCCCGCCCGATCGACCGGCACGAGCACGATACGGGCGCCGGCAAAGGCGCGGCGGAAAAGATTGGCCTCGATGCGGGCCGCGGCATCGCGCACCGCCTGCGAGAGGATCGAAAGCGTCGCCTCGGAGGCGTCGTCGCGGCAGGTGGAGATGTCGATTGCCGCGGCGAGCTTTCCGCTCTCGTCGCGGATCGGCGCCGTGGCGCAGCTGAGGCCGATATTGCGGCTGAGGAAGTGTTGGTCGCGATGGATGAGGACCGGACGCTCGTCCGCGATCGCCGTGCCGATGCCGTTGGTCCCGACGCTCGCCTCGCTCCATACGGTTCCGGACCACAATCCGATGCCGCGGAAGTCCGCATCGTCGCCGCCGGCCCCGCGACGTTCCAACGCCACACCCTTCCCGTCGGTAAGCAGCAGGCAGCACCCGGCCTTGCCGACGGCGGCGAACAGCCGGTCGAGCTCGCCGGCCGCTTCTGCGATCAGCGCGCCGGAGCTTTCACGCGCCTGCCGGAATTCGGCTTCCGAAAGCCGCCAGGGCGAACGCGCTTCCTCCGGCGCCAGGCCGTGCAGCGTCATGCAGCGGCGCCATGATGCAGCCACCGGCGAAATCACCGCGGCGGAAGACTGATGTGCTACGCGATAGACCCGCTCGGAATGGTCCCTGATTGAAGCCATTCACTCCTCCCTGGATCGCCGCGACCGGGTCAACCGACCCGCGGACGTGATCAACGCCTGTAAGCCGGGCGCGCGGACCGCGCTTCCTCCTTCGCCTGGACGGCGTTCTCCGGCGCAAACATGCGGCAAATTCTGCAACGGCATATTCTCCCCTGCCAACTATAGGCATCGATACCGCGGGAGGTCCACCCTGACTAAAGTCTTTCCTCGGCGGCCGGGCGATACCTCGGACCGGTATCGGCAGACCGGATGATATGCTACTCGAAACAAATACTCTCGACTCGTCGCAACACCCGGTTGTCCGCCATGCTCCGTGATTTCTCCGTCCAAAGCCTGTTCATGGGCGTGCTGATCGCATTTGTGGGCTTTGCCAGTTCCTTCGCCGTCGTTCTGCACGGCCTCGCCGGCGTCGGCGCGAACGAGGCGCAGGCGGCCTCCGGCCTGATGGCCCTGTCAATCTCCATGGGTGCCTGCGCCATCCTCATCAGCGCCGTCACGCGGCTTCCTGTCAGCATCGCCTGGTCGACGCCGGGCGCGGCCCTGCTTGCCAGTTCCGGCGCGGTGGAGGGCGGGTTCAATGCCGCCGTCGGCGCCTTTCTCGTCTGCGGATTACTGATCATCGTCGCCGGCCTGTGGAAGCCGCTCGGCAGGATCGTTTCCGCAATTCCACCGGCGCTGGCGAATGCGATGCTCGCGGGCGTGCTCCTCAGTCTCTGCTTCGCGCCGGTGAAGGCGATCGCCTTCAATCCCCTCTTCGGCCTGCCGATCGTTCTTGCATGGGCGGTCGTCGGCAGCTTCAGCAGGCTCTATGCCGTTCCGGCCGCGCTCTTCGCCTTCGTTCTTGTCGTCGCGCTCGGGATCGACATTCCGGACGGCGCCTTGGCCGGACTCTCCGCCGCTCTCGTTCCGAAGGTCGAGTTCGTCTCGCCTTCCTTCAGCACCTCCGCCCTGGTCAGCATCGCTCTTCCGCTTTTCATCGTCACGATGGCATCGCAGAACATTCCCGGCGTCGCAGTCCTGAAGGTGAATGACTACGATCCCGATCCGGGTCCCCTCTTCGCCACGACCGGACTCTTTACGCTGCTGAGCGCACCTTTCGGCGGGCATGCGGTCAATCTTGCCGCGATCACCGCAGCGATGTGCGCCGGCTCCGATTCCCATCCCGATCGCGCCCGCCGCTACTGGTCCGCCATCAATGCAGGTATCGCCTACGTCCTCTTCGGCCTCCTGGCCGGGGCGGTCACGACCTTCGTCAGTCTCGCGCCATCGGTGCTGATCGAGGCGGTTGCCGGCCTTGCGCTGATCGGCGCCTTCTCGGGTTCCGCAGTTGCCGCCTTCACGAAGGGCGAGACGCGCGAAGCGTCCGCCATCACGTTTCTCGTCACCGCCTCGGGCGTGGGCTTCGCCGGCGTGTCCGGGGCCTTTTGGGGTCTTGTCGCGGGCGGCCTGATGCTGACGCTCGCGCGCTTCGCCAAGCGTAAGGCGTGATGCGTGTCGCGGCCCAAGAGTGCCCGAACGGCCGCGCCTTGCATTTACGACCGTTCTCGGCTATGCACCCCGCGTCCGCGCAGACACCCTTGGAGGCAACGCGGGTGAGGCCGCCCCGCGGCGGCTTCAGGTTTTTCCGCCTTTGACGGACGAACTCTCCAAATAACACAGAAAGGTCTACCTATGAGCGAAACTTACGAGCTCAAGGCCGAGACGCGCGATCGGGTTGGTAAGGGGTCCTCCCGTGAACTTCGCCGCAACGGTCTTATTCCGGCTGTCATCTATGGTGACAAGCAGCCCCCGCTTTCCATCGCGCTGTCCACCAAGGACGTGACGATGAAGATCCACGCCGGCGGTTTCATGACCACCGTTGCGACGATCGACGTCAACGGCGAGAAGATCCGCGTCCTGCCCAAGGACTATCAGCTCGATCCGGTCCGCGACTTCACCATGCACGTCGATTTCCTTCGCGTTTCGAAGGGCAGCCAGGTTTCCGTTCAGGTTCCGGTTCACTTCGAAAACGAAGAGAAGTCCCCGGGCCTCAAGCAGGGCGGCGCCCTGAACATCGTCCGGCACGAGGTCGAACTGAACGTTTCCGCGGACAGCATTCCGGAATTCCTGACGGTCGACCTCACCGGCCTCAAGATCGGCGACACCGTCCACATTTCGAACGTCAAGCTCCCTGCAGGCGCGACCCCGGTCATTACCGATCGCGACTTCACGGTCGCCACGATCACCGGCCGTACGCAGGAAGCCGAGCCGACTGAAGAAGCCGAAGGCGGCGAAGAAGAGGCTTGATCTCTGCTTCAGGCGGCCGCCCGATCCGGGCTGTGTCGCGCCCCGAGTGAAAGAAACCCGTCCCATTTCGTGGGGCGGGTTTTCTTTTGCCTGTCAAGCGCTGCGCGCTGCGCCCGAACCGGATAAAGTGGCATCGGAAAATAGCCGTTGACTTTGGATGATGGCGGTGATTTTGGGCTGAAGGGAACTGGGCGTGGCGATTGCCCCTCACCCTGGCCCTCTCCCCGCAGGCGGAGAGAGGCGACTGAGAGCGGGCCGGTTGTCCCTCTCCCCGTCATGACGGGGAGAAGGTCGCGGCAGCGGGATGAGGGGAAAGTCCCCTCCCCGCTCAAATATCTCGCCACAGGCGAACGCAGGAGTTTAACCGCATGCTGATCATCGCGGGACTTGGCAATCCCGGCCCGAAATATGCCGGAAACCGTCACAATATCGGCTTTATGGCCGTCGACGCCATCCAGCAGCGCCAGGGTTTTTCCTCCTGGTCGAAGAAATTCAGATCGGAAATCTCCGAAGGAGAGATCGACGGCGAACGCGTCCTGCTGATGAAGCCGCAGACCTTCATGAACCTGTCCGGCGAAGCCGTCGGCGAAGCCATGCGCTTTTACAAGCTCGCGCCAAAGGACATCGTCGTCATCTATGACGAACTGGACCTTCCCGCCGGCAAGGCCCGGATCAAGACGGGCGGCGGGCACGGCGGGCACAACGGCATCAAGTCGATCGACGCCCATTGCGGCAAGGAATACCGCCGCCTGCGGCTCGGCATCGGCCACCCGGGAGTCAAGGATCTGGTCCACGCGCATGTGCTCGGTGATTTTGCCAAGGCCGACCGGGCCTGGCTTTCGCTCCTTCTCGAGGCCATCGCCGACAATGCGGCAATGCTGGTGAAGGCCGAGGATTCGCAGCTCATGAACAAGATTGCGCTGGCGACCGGAGGCAAGCCCGAGACGGAAAAGCCCGTCACTGCGAAGAAGCAGGCGGCGCAATCCCATATCCATCAGGCTCGTACCGCAGCCCAGCCGAAAAAGCTGCCGGTGACCGGCCCCATGGCCGACATGCTGAAGAAGATGTTTGGACCGAAAGGGGATTAGAGCGGGATGAGGGAAAGTGTGCGCGGTTTTCCGCCCGCATCCCACTCTAACCGCCGTCGTCTCACTCCTCCGGCTCTGCTGTGAACAACAGCGGAAAGCCCGCCTCCTTGCCGAGGTCGGTCGCTTCCTTGGCCTTGGTCTCCGCCACGTCCTTCGCGCAGACCACCACCACCGAAGTGCCCATCTTGTGGGCCGTCATCATCACGCGGTAGCCCGCCTCCTCGCTCATGCGGAAAACGGCCTTGAGCACCATGACCACGAATTCCCTCGGCGTGTAGTCGTCATTGACGAGCAGGACCTTGTAGAGCTTCGGCCGTTCCAGCTTCGGCTTGGTCAGGCGCTTTGCGGCTACGTCATTGTCGCTCATCGGAAAATCCGCCATCGATGACATGAGAACGCGTTCGCGATCACGCGGGCCGCCGGTGGTGAACCGCGCAAGGTTTCCTTATCCCGCTCTCGTCAATATCGTGCTCCGGTCCCATCCATTCAAGTGAAACTCGCCCCCGGCTGTAATCGGAAATGCGCGAAAAGCTTGACCGTCCCTCTCCTTTATCCCATAGCCACGGCCAAACAATCAGGAACGACGGGTTTCAGCCATGGGCTTCAAATGCGGTATCGTCGGGCTGCCGAATGTCGGCAAGTCCACACTCTTTAATGCGCTGACCAAGACGGCGGCGGCGCAGGCGGCAAACTATCCCTTCTGCACGATCGAGCCGAACACCGGCGAAGTCGCCGTGCCAGACCCGCGCATGCGCAAGCTCGCCGACATCGCCAAGTCGAAGGAGATCATTCCCACCCGGATCTCCTTCGTCGACATCGCCGGGCTGGTGCGCGGCGCATCCAAGGGCGAGGGCCTCGGCAACCAGTTCCTCGCCAACATCCGCGAGGTGGATGCCGTCGTGCACGTGTTGCGCTGTTTCGAGGACGACGACATTACCCATGTCGAAGGCCGCATCCATCCCGTCGAAGACGCCGACACGATAGAGACCGAGCTGATGCTCGCCGATCTCGACAGCCTTGAACGGCGTGCCGAACAGACGCGCAAACGCGCGACCGGCAAGGACAAGGAGTCGATGGCGCAGCTTCCCATCATGGAAGCATCTCTGAAGCTGCTGCAGGAGGGCAAACCCGTGCGCACGCTTCTTTCCAAGCTCGACGCCGATGAGCTGCGCATTCTGCAGAGCCTCAACCTGCTCACCTCGCACCCGGTTCTCTACGTCTGCAATGTCGCCGAAAGCGACGCCGCGACCGGCAACGAGCACACCCGCGCCGTCGAGCAGATGGCCAAGGAACAGGGCGCCGAAACGGTCGTCATATCGGCGGCGATCGAGTCCGAAGTCGCGCAGCTGCCGGAAGAGGAAGCGAAGGAGTTCCTTGCGGCGCTTGGCCTCGAGGAAGCCGGCCTCGACCGGCTGATCCGCGCCGGCTACAAGCTCCTCGATCTCATCACCTATTTCACCGTCGGACCGAAGGAGACGCGCGCCTGGACGATCCCGCGCGGAACCAAGGCGCCGCAGGCCGCCGGCGTCATCCACTCGGATTTCGAGCGCGGCTTCATCCGCGCCAACACGATCGCCTATGACGACTATATCGCCTATGGCGGCGAAACCGGTGCGAAGGAAGCCGGCAAGGCTCGCGACGAAGGCAAGGAATACGTCGTCCAGGACGGCGACGTGATCCATTTCCGGTTCAATACGTAAGTATCGAACCTGTCCGAGCCACGATCACCGCACGGCATGCAGCCGCGCGGTGATCGCCGGCGGCAGCAGGCTCATCGCTGCGCGGCGCAGCGGCTGCCAGAAGATGCCTATGACGAGTACCGTCAGACCGACCACCGCGAAGACGACGAAGACATAGGTGTCGAGCGAGGCGCCGCTTTTCTGGAGGATTGTCCAGATGGCTGCACCCAGCGACAAAAGGCCCGACGTCACGAAGGCGCGGCGATCGATCACCAGACCGATCGTCATGAAGATCGCCACGAGGAAGATGATGGCGACTGCCTGACCCAGGTCCACCTCGCCTCTCCACCAAACGACGATGAAACCGAGCGTTGCATAGAGCAAGGCCGGGGCTGCGGCGAGATGCAGCCAGAAGGCTATGTCGGAGCGTAAGGTCTGACGATGCGGATCCGAGATGTCGTAGCGCATGGCAAGCGCAAAAATCGCCAGCCCCGCCACGAAAAGAATCGCTGCGGCCAGAAGAGGATGGGTTTCCAGAATGAAATTGACCCCGAGGGCTTTGCCCAGTGCGAGAAATACGAACGCGACCGCCACGGTTGCGATCGACAGCAGGAACAGGGCGAAGGACAGTGGAACCCGGTAGCGCCAATAGAACAATCCGATAGCAACCGGAAAAGCACAGACATAGGCGAGCACTTCATCGCTCTCATCCATCCAAGCGCGCTGCCCGGCCGCCAGGACGTCGTACGCTGCGAGGCCGACCCAATGAACGAGCGCCAGCGTCAGCGCAACCGCAGGCAGGGCCAGTCTCTGGCGGCGCACGAGTATTTCCGCGAGAAGGATGATCGCGGGCAGCACGAGGATCGCGCCGCCCATGCCCCAGAGGCCCACCAACACGACCGCCACGCCGATCGTGATCAAGATGTCGTGAAATCCCCGCAGGAAACGCGGCTGCTCGCTCTCTTCCACCGCTTGCGCATCGGGCAGTGTCTCGTCATAGCGGCTTGCCGACGTTTTTGCCGTCCCGGCACAGACCCCCTGCGCCGAAAGAAAAGCAGCAAGATCATTGACACGATCGGCGGATATAAGTCCCTTTTCGGCGGCAGCCTTTAGCGCCCTGTTCAATTCGGTCACGGTCGGATCCTCGAGGGAAAACCAGCTACGTACAACTTGCGGTAAGGTGATCGCATGAACAATCGACATACGCAACCTGGAAAATCGGGCCGGCTGGGGCCACGTAATGGCCGGCTGGGGCTCCTGCATGCTTCCTTATGACCGTAGCCGATTGAAGGGCAAAAACATGCAGCAGTTGACGCGTTACAGCCGCCTTTGCGCTTCTGATGAGACGCACGGCGCCGTAAAGGAGAGAATGAGGCATGCTCTATTTCGAGGATTTCACGCAGGGCCGGCGTTTCGACTACAGCCCGGTCCTGATGCAGGCCAACGACATGATCGCCTTTGCCAGCGAGTTCGACCCGCAGCCTATGCATCTGGACGAAGAGATCGGCAAGAGCAGCATTCTCGGCGGCCTCGCCGCTTCCGGCTGGCACACGAGCGCGGTCGGCATGCGGATGATGATAGAGGCGTTTCTCGGCAATTCGTCCTCGCAAGGTTCACCTGGCATCGACTTCATGGAGTGGAAGAAGCCGGTCCTTGCCGGAGATATGCTTTCAGGCTTCAGCCTGGTCCTGGAAGCGCGCCCGTCGAAGACCAAGCCCGCGATCGGCCTCGTCAAGTTTCGCAACGAGATCGAGAACCAGAGCGGCGAGGCCGTAGCAGTCTCGGAGTGCTCCGTCATGTTCAGGCGCCGCAATGGGGAGACGCGTGCATGATGACCTTGGAAGAACTCTATCAGGCCGGGCGCAAGGTCGTCACCGGCAGCCTGACATTCACCGCGGAGGACATCATCCGCTTCGCCCGCGATTTCGACCCGCAGCCCTTCCATGTAGATGAGGAGCAGGCGAGACATACCCTTTTCGGTGGCCTTTGCGCGTCCGGCTGGCATACCAGCGCCGGCTGGATGCAGTGCTTCCTGCGGTTCTGGACGGAGGAGGTCCGCCGCCTTGCGGCCGAAGGACTGCACGCGCCGAAGCTCGGCCCCTCACCCGGATTCAAGGAGCTCAGATGGCTGAAGCCGGTCTATGCCGGCGACACGGTCACCTATGCGGTCACATTGATCGAGGCACGGGTCGTCGCCTCGCGACCCGGCTGGCGGATCAACACGATCCTCTGCGAGGGTGAGAACCAGCATGGCGAGCCGGTCATCCGTTTCGAGAGCAAGGTTATCGAATTCGCATGAAGGCGGCGCTGCAGGCGCTCAATGCCCCTCGAACTCGATGAGAGTGCGCACATTGACGCCGAGCGCTTCGAGCTTCTTGCGTCCGCCCAGTTCAGGAAGATCGATGATGAAGCAGGCAGCGACGATTTCCGCGCCCATCTGCTTCAGGAGCCTGGCGGCGCCCTCGGCGGTGCCGCCAGTGGCGATCAGGTCATCGACGAGGATCACCTTGTCGCCGGGAGCGACCGCGTCCCTGTGCATCTCCATCTCGTCCACGCCGTATTCCAGGCTGTAGGCAATCCGCACCGTGTCGTGCGGCAACTTTCCCTTCTTGCGGATGGGTATGAAGCCGGCCGAAAGCTGGTGCGCAATCGCCCCACCCAGGATAAAGCCGCGTGCCTCGATGCCGGCAATCTTGTCGACCTTGGTGCCCGCATAGGGGTGGACGAGTTCGTCGATCGCCCGGCGAAATGCCCGCGGGTTGCCGAGTAATGTCGTGATGTCACGGAACATGACGCCGGGCTTCGGGTAGTCCGGAATGCTTCGAATGGCGGATATCAATTCCGATTGGACAGCGGTCATGTGTGAATGCGGCCTTTGCTGAATCTTGGATTGCCACAGGCATAGCACCAACAAAGCGCCCGTTTACAGGATTTTCTTCGCCCAGGGTCCGGGGCGGAACAATTTGGCGAGAGCGCAGGTTGATGCTAGGCTTTTCAAGGGGAGGCTTTGCCGATTACAGGAAGGAGGAACACCATGCGCCTTTTCGAATGCGGCTCGCTCGTCCCGGGTTGCGCCTGGCACACCCGCGCCGACAATGATGCGGAAGTCGTGCGCCGGGCCGTCGAGCACATGCGCGAGACTCATGGCGAGACGATCATCCGGGAAAACATGGTCGAAAACATCAAGGCTCGCATCGTCGACGAAACCAAGGCCGCCTGACCGCGACCGGCCCGAACCGGTGTCAGGCGGGCCGCACCATCGACTCAAGCCGGGCGACGAGTGTCGCCCGCTCGACGTTGAAGTTCCGCTCGACCCAGTAGTCTTCGAGTTCCGCCAGCACTTCTCCCACCTTCGGACCGGCCGGGATTCCTGCTTTCAGAACATCGGCCCCGCTTAACGGGAAAACGGGCCGCTGCCATTTCTCCGCCCGCGCGAGAAGCCGATGAAACGACGCGCTGTCGGCAAGGAATGCCGGATCGGTTTCGGCCTTGCGGCGCGCCGACGCAAGCGACAGCTTCAGCCGGACAACGATGCCTTCGCAGCCATGACGATAGAGCTGACGCTCGAGCGCCGCATCCGCCAATGTCGCGGCAATTGCCGGCGCTTTGGCGAACCGCTCGAGATAGGCGCTCTCTGCTTTCGACAGCCGCAGACGCTTGGCCATCGATTCGAGCCGGCCGGTATCGGGCGGGACGATTGACGCGAGCCTCAAGAGCGGGTCCGTCTGCCAGGAGAAACTCTTCTCCGCCGCGATCAGGCCGGGAATTGCGTCGATACCCCATTTCTCGGTCTCCGGCAGGATCTCGCTCAGGACGCCCGCCTGCCGCATCCACAGGAGCGCACGGCCCGGGTCGTCGGCAGAAAGCAGCTTCTTCGTTTCCATCCAGACGCGTTCGGCGGAAAGCGTGGCAAGCTTGGCGCGTGCCTGCGCACAGGCCCTCAGGCCGTCTACATCCGGGCGACCGCTGCCGTAATGCGCGAAGAAGCGAAAGAAACGGAGGATGCGGAGATAATCCTCCGCCACGCGTTCGGCCGCGCTGCCGATGAAACGCACCGCCCGCGCCTCGATGTCTCGGAGACCCCCGACATGGTCGATGACGTCGCCGTCCGCGTCGGCGTAGAGGGCATTGATGGTGAAGTCGCGGCGTTCCGCATCCGCTTTCCAGTCGGTGCCGAAGGCCACTTCCGCGCGACGCCCGTCGGTCGCGACGTCGCGGCGCAGCGTCGTTATCTCATAGGGAACGCCTTCGATGACGAGGGTCACGGTGCCATGGTCCATTCCGGTCGGCACCGTCTTGACGCCGGCGTCCCTAGCCCGCTCGGTCACTTCCTCGGGACGCCACGTGGTTGCCAGGTCGACATCACCGGCCGGCAAACCCATGAGGCTGTTTCGGATCGCGCCTCCGACGACCCGAACCTCGCCGCCATCGGCGTTCAACAATTCGAAGATCCGGCGAAGATGAGGAGCCTGAAACCAGGCCTCGGCGGCAACGGAAGTCATGCGTAGAGCCTTTCATAGAGCATGCGGACGATCCCCGCGGTGATCCCCCAGATGTTCCTTTCGCCATAGGGCATACGGTAGAAATGGCGCTCCGCGCCCTGCCAGTGACTGCTTCCGCGTCCATGATTTCGCGGATTCATCAGGAAGGACAGCGGCACCTCGAACACGCTCTCCACTTCCTCCGGGTTCGGCGCGAGCATAAAGCCGGGCTGGACCACGGCAAGCACCGGCGTGATGCGGAAGCCGGACATGGCCATGTAATGCGGCAGCCGCGCGACCGTCTCGACGAAACGCGGATCGAGGCCGATCTCCTCCTCGGCCTCACGGAGTGCGGCGACTTCGATGGAGAAGTCCTCCGGATCCACGGCGCCCCCCGGAAAGGCGACCTGGCCGGAATGCTTGCGCAAATTCGAGGTCCGCTGGGTGAAGATGACGCTGGCGTCTTCGCCATCGTCGACAACGGGAACGAGGACCGCGGCGTCCTTCAGATGCAGGGATTCGAGGTAGGGCACGATGCCCGGATTCAACAGGAAGTCGCCGTGATCGCGCCAGGCAGTCTCGATCGGCCCCCCTGCCTGCTGCAGCGCACGGCGACGGAATTCGTCGGCGGAGTATGGATGACTGCTCATCGAGACAATGCTTCCAGCTCGGCTGAGGGCATGATCGGGAAGACCGCACCTGCCGATTTGACGCAGAAGATCTCCACCCCATCCACCGCGACGGTCTCGCCGAGTTCGGCGATGTCGTACATCACCGGTCGCGAGACGAGCGCTTCCAGCCGGCCGCGCACATGGAGATAGGGCTTGAGTTCGAGATTGTCGCCATGGATGACGAAGCGCAAAGGGTGTTCCGGGCCTGCCTCGACCACGTCGCCGACATTGGTGCGGAAGGTCAGTACCTGCTCACCGTCCTTCTGCGTCACGCTCATCTCGACGGCAATGAACGGCGCGTCGGCGACACGGATGCCTACCTTTTCCACAGGCGTGACGAGATAGGTCTTTCCGTCGCTGTCCTTGCGAAGCACGGTCGAAAACAGCCTCACGAGCGGCTGGCGCCCGATCGGCGTGCCCATGTAGAACCAGGTACCATCGCCACGGATTTCCATGTCGATGTCGCCGCAGAATGGCGGATTCCAGCGGTCGACCGGCGGTAGTCCCCTCGCCTCGCCGGTCTGCCCGGCAGCGCGCGCGATCAGCGCAGCGAGGCCGGCCGCGTCTCCCGTTTGCTGAATCTTGGCTTCTGCCATCGTTCTGTCCCGTTTGGTCCCGATCTTGCATCTGAAGCATGGCGCCTTCGCCTACTGCATATGTCATTAATCGTAGCCGATTGAGGACAAAAATATGCAGCGGTTAAAAGTGCTACAGCAAATTTTGCGCATCTGATAAGACGCGGCGCTGTGGCCTGGGGTATGCACCACAAGCTCGCTTCGGCGCATATGTCCGCATTCGCGCACCGAACGCAACGCTTCACGAGATAGTGCGTCGGCGGCGGCTTGTCAGCCGTCTGGCGGGGTCTAAATTGAAAAACAGGAACGGGAGAGCCGGAGACGGCGATTCATCCAGAGCGGACGACCGGGAGACTTGCAATGAGTGTAATGAGAGGCGCAACCGAATTGGCCGACGAAAAGGCGATCGTCGCCGCAGCCGAGGCGGCGCTCGGGGAGATCGCGCTCGTCCGCGCCGAGATCGGCAAGGTCATTTTCGGTCAGGAAAGCGTCGTGGAACAGACGCTGCTTGCGGTCCTTTCCGGCGGACACGCGCTGCTTGTCGGCGTGCCGGGGCTTGCCAAGACCAAGCTTGTCGCCACGCTCGGCACCGTTCTCGGGCTAGACAACAGCCGCATCCAGTTCACGCCCGACCTGATGCCCTCCGATATTCTGGGCTCGGAGGTGATGGACCAGGACGTGGCCGGTCATCGCTCCTTCCGCTTCATTCCGGGCCCGATCTTCACGCAGCTCCTGATGGCCGACGAGATCAACCGCGCCTCCCCTCGCACGCAGTCGGCCCTGCTGCAGGCGATGCAGGAGTATCACATCACCGTCGCGGGCGAACGCAAGGACCTGCCCCAGCCCTTTCATGTGCTCGCAACCCAAAACCCGCTCGAGCAGGAAGGCACCTATCCGCTGCCCGAAGCCCAGCTCGACCGGTTCCTGATGCAGGTCGATGTCGGCTATCCCGAGCTTGCCGCCGAAAGACAGATTCTGCTCGAGACGACCGGCCTCGCCGAAGCCGAGGCGCGGCCGGTGATCAATGCAGAACGCCTGCAGCAGGTCCAGGGGCTGATCCGCCAGATGCCCGTCGGCGAGAAGGTGGTCGACGCTATTCTGGCGCTCGTCCGTTCCGCACGTCCCGGCAACGGCAATGCCGCTACCGACAAGAACGTCGCCTGGGGACCCGGTCCGCGCGCCGGACAGGCGCTCATGCTCTGCGCCCGCGCCCGCGCGCTCTACGACGGGCGGCTCGCCCCTTCGATCGACGACGTCCTTGCGCTCGCCGAGCCGGTCCTCCAGCACCGCATGGCGCTGACCTTCGCCGCCCGCGCCGAGGGCATGTCGGTGCGCGACGTCATCGCCGACCTGGTGAAGCGGGCTAAGGGCTGACGCATGGCCTCGATCGGGCACATTGTCGCGCGTACCCCGTCCGGTGAGGTCCTGTCGCGCGCGCAGCAGCGCGCGATGCTCGTACCCGACTGTCTTGTCGAAGCGCGCAGGATCGCCAACACGGTAATCACCGGCTGGCACGGCCGGCGCAAGCGCGGTATCGGCGAGAACTTCTGGCAGTTCCGCCCCTACAGTGACGGGGAGAGCCTCTCGCGTATCGACTGGCGCCGCTCCGCCAAGGACGACCACACCTATGTCCGCGACCGCGAATGGGAAGCTGCCCATACGATCTGGCTCTGGGCCGATCTTTCGCCCTCGATGATGTACAAATCGTCGCTCGGCGCCGTTTCGAAAGAGAGCCGCGCTCTGGTGCTCATGCTGGCGCTTGCCGAAATTCTCGCCCGTTCCGGCGAGCGGATCGGCTGCCCGGGCGTGATGGAACCGGTTTCGGCGCGCAATGCGGCCGAGCGGCTGGCGACGGCAATCATCCATAGTCCGCTCTCGGAGGGCCTGCCCGCTACCGGAATGATCCGGGGCGCCAGCGACCTGGTCCTGATCGGCGACTTTCTCGATCCTGCCGACAGGGTGATGGAGCGACTTGGGCCGCTCGCCCGCCGGGGCCTGCGCGGCCATGTCGTGGAGATCGCCGACCCGGCGGAAGAAGTCTTTCCCTATGCCGGCAGAACCGAATTCACCGACCCCGAAACCGGCGAGAAGCTGACGGCGGGGCGCGCCGAAATCCTGCGCGAGGATTACCAGCGTGCCTATCGCGCCCGCCGCGACAGCCTTGGCACGGGTCTTCGCCATCTCGGCTGGACCTTCATTCCGCACAGGACCGATCGGCCGGCATCGGAAGCTCTCGTCGCGGTGCATATGTATCTGTCAGGCATGCCGGGCCGAGCGACGCATGGGGGGCTCTCATGATCGGCGGCCTCTCCTTCATCTTTGCCAACCCCGCCATGTTGGCGGCACTCGTCACGCTGCCGGTAATCTGGTGGCTGTTGCGCATGACGCCGCCAAGGCCGGCGGCCGAGGTCTTCCCGCCGCTGCGCATTCTTGCCTCCGTGATGAAGCGCGAGGAGACACCCTCGAAAAGCCCCTGGTGGCTGACGCTTCTCAGAATGATGATGGCCGCGGCCGTCATTTTCGCGATTGCCGACCCTGTCTTCAACCCGCGCAGCAATACGCTCGCGACCTCCGGACCGCTGGCGCTGCTGATCGACAACAGTTGGGCAACGGCGCCCGACTGGGAGCGGCGCGTCGAAGCGGCCTCGGCGCTGATCGACGACGCCGAGGCGAAGGACGTTGCGATTTCGATCGTCTTCACCGGAGAGCGGCAGCACGACGCGACGCCGGGTTCGGCGGGCACTGCGCGCAACCGGCTGGCGGCGGCGAGGCCGGAACCGTTGCCGGCGGACCGGGGTACCGCAATCGCGGCCTTGCAGGCGACCTTCAAGGACGCCCCTCCCGGAACGATTGCCTTCATCACCGACGGCATCGAAGGGGCCGACGGCAAGACGATGGAAGCACTGACGGGGATCGGCGCAGCCGGTCTCAAGGTGATCGAAGCGGACGGCAGCGAAGCCGTAGCGCTCACGGCGACGGGCAACGAGTCCGACGGCTTGTCGGTCACGGCGAGCCGGCTGAAGACTGACGACGGCCGGTCTCTGCCCATCGTCGCCTTCGACACCCGCGGCCGTGCAATTGCCAGCGGGGCTATCGACTTCGCGCCCGGCGCAGCGACCGCAAAGGGGATGATCGAGGCCCCGTTCGAACTGCGCAACGACTTCGCCCGGATCGGCATCGAGGGAGCCGCAACAGCCGGCGCCCAGCATCTCCTCGACGACGGCTTCCGCCGCCGCCGCGTGGCTCTGTTGAGCGGCGAGGCACGTGACCTGTCGCAGCCGCTTCTCTCGCCGCTCTACTATATCAACCGGGCGCTCGCCCCCTATGCCGATCTCGTCGAGCCCCGCCAGAGCGATCTTGCCGTTGCGATCCCTGAGCTTCTGGAGCAGCGCCCCTCGGTTCTGATCATGGCCGACATCGGCCGGCTGCCGGAAGAAGCCTATCCCCTGCTTGCGAAATGGATCGAAAACGGCGGCACGCTGATCCGCTTCGCCGGGCCCCGGCTTGCCGCCGCGCCTGCCGACGATCCGCTCGTTCCGGTCACGCTTCGGCAAGGCGAACGGGCGCTGGGCGGCGCGCTCTCCTGGTCGGAACCGCAGCCGCTCGCCGATTACCCCGGCAACAGCCCCTTCGCCGGCATGCCCCGCCCGACCGACATTCTCGTCAAGCGACAGGTTCTGGCGGAGCCGACCGCCGATCTGGCCGAGCGCACATGGGCAAGCCTCGCCGATGGCACACCGCTGGTCACGACTGCGACGCGTGGCACGGGCCGCATCGTGCTCTTTCACGTCAGCGCCGAGGCCACGTGGTCCAACCTGCCGATTTCGGGCCATTTCGTCGAAATGCTCCGCCGCAGCGTCCAGCTTTCGCGTGGCGGCGGCATCGCCAGCGACGGCAAGGCCGTGAAAGCACAGACCCTGCCGCCCTACCGGCTGCTGAACGCCGATGGCGTGCTTGTCACCGAGTCGGGCAATGCCCGGCCCCTCGACATCGTGCCGGGCAAGACACCGGTCGCGACGGCCGACAATCCTCCGGGGCTCTACGGCTCTGAGGACGGCTTCACGGCGCTGAACCTCTTGCCGCGCGACGCCGAGCTCAAGCGGATCGACATGACCACCGCCGGACCCCACACCGCCGAGCAGCTGGCCGGTGCGGAAAGCTGGTCGCTGAAGCCGGCGCTGATGACGCTCGCGCTCCTGCTGCTGCTCGCAGACGCCCTGATCGTTCTCTTCATGGGCGGCGTCTTTTCACGCGCCCGAATGGCGAGGGCCACTTCGGCAATCATCGTAGTCCTCGCCGCAACCTTCGTCCTCGCCCCGCCGCAGGCCTTTGCCGACGACGCGCGCCCGGACGATCAGCGTATTCTCGAGCGGCTCGACACCACGCACCTCGCCTATGTCGTCACGGGCGAGGAGGAGGTGGACCGCCTTTCCGAAGACGGGCTGAGAGGCCTCACCGATTTCCTGACCTATCGCACCACGCTCGAACCCGGCGCCCCCGTCGGCCTCGATATCTCCAAGGACGAATTGAGCCTCTATCCGATCATCTATTGGCCGATTTCCGCCAGCGCGCCCATGCCGAGCCCGCAGGCCGTCAGCCGCATCGATGCCTACATGCGTGCGGGCGGCACGGTCCTGTTCGACACGCGAGATCAGTTTTCTTCGCTCGGCTCTTCATCGAACGGCACCAGCGCGAACACCGAGCGCCTCCAGGCGATCCTCGGCAACCTCGACATACCGCCGCTGGAGCCGGTTCCGACCGACCATGTGCTTACCAAGGCCTTCTATCTGCTGACGAATTTTCCCGGTCGCTATACCGGCAGTCCGCTTTGGATCGAGGCCCAACTCGACAACCGCGAGGAGCCGAGCAACCGGCCGGCGCGGCCGGGCGACGGTGTGACGCCGATCATGATCACCGGCAACGACTTTGCCGGCGCATGGGCGGTGGATTCGAATGGAGTAGCCTTGCTGCCGACCGTGCCGCCGGACGAAATGCAGCGCGAATACGCCTTTCGCTCCGGCGTCAATATCATGATGTATATGCTGACCGGCAACTACAAGGCCGACCAGGTGCACGTGCCCGCCCTGCTCGAGCGGCTCGGACAATGAGGACCGGGCGATGACAGTCGATTTCTCGCCACTTCTTGCCTGGCCCTATCTCGCGGCACTGACGCTTGTCGCAGCCGTTCTGGCGGCACTCGGTATCTGGCGCGGCGTTCGAGGAGCCTGGACCAGGACGGCGGCGCTTGGCGCATTCTGCCTCGCGCTTGCCAATCCCGTTCTTTTCCAGGAAGAGCGCGAACCCCTCTCCACCATTGTCGCCGTCGTTGTCGACCGCAGCCAGAGCCAGGAGAACGGCGCCCGCCGCTCCCAGACGGACCAGGCGCTCGAAGGTCTCAAGGAGCGCCTTTCCCGTTTCCCTCAGATCGAGGCGCGCATTGTCGAGGCCGCCGACGGCGAGGAGACCGAGGCGCCCTCGACCAAGCTCTTCGGCGCCCTGGCAGCGGCGCTTGCAGACGTGCCGCCCGCCCGTGTCGGCGGCGCCGTCTTCATCTCCGACGGCCAGATCCACGACGTGCCGGATGTCAACCAGAAGCTGGGTTTCGATGCGCCCGTCCACGCGCTGATCAGCGGCAAGCCGGACGAGTTCGATCGGCGCATCGAAATCGTCAGCGCCCCCCGCTTCGGCATTGTCGGCGAGCAGCAGAAGATGACCTTCCGGGTGGTTGACGACGGCGCGGCTCCCGGTGGCGGTGCCGAGGTGACGATCCGCCTGAACGGCAACGAGATCGCCACCGAGCAGGCCGAGCCAGGCACGGACGTTCCGTTCAGCTTCACCGTTCCGCGCGGCGGCAACAACATCCTCGAATTCGCCGTCAACCCGGTCGCCGGCGAAGTGACGGAGACGAACAACCGCGCCGTCCACGTGCTCGACGGCATCCGCGAAAATCTTCGCGTGCTGCTTGTTTCCGGAGAGCCGCATGCGGGCGAGCGCGCCTGGCGCAACCTCCTGAAATCCGATGCGGCCGTCGATCTCGTCCACTTCACCATTCTGCGGCCGCCGGAGAAACAGGACGGCACTCCGATCAACGAGCTCTCGCTCATCGCCTTCCCGACGCGGGAGCTTTTCGTCGACAAGATCAGCGAGTTCGACCTCATCATCTTCGATCGCTACCAACACCGCGGCGTACTGCCAATCCTCTATTACGACAATATCGCCCAATATGTGGAGAACGGTGGGGCGCTGCTGATTGCGGCAGGGCCGGAGCATGCCGGCGACGATTCGATTGCCGCCACCCCGCTTGCTGCGGTGCTGCCGGCAACCCCGACCGGTATCATGAACGAGAAGGCGTTTTTCCCCCGGCTTTCGGAAGAGGGAAAGAAGCATCCGGTCACCCGCGGGCTCGAAGGGGCGGCGAACGAGCCGCCGGCCTGGGGCCGCTGGTTCCGTACGGTCGATGTCGACAGGCCGCTCGGCCAGACGGTGATGCAGGCGGCAGACGGAAAGCCGCTGCTGGTCCTCAACCGCGTCGGCAAGGGCCGTGTCGCCATGCTGCTTTCCGATCAGGGCTGGCTGTGGGCGCGCGGCTTCGAAGGGGGTGGACCGCATGTTTCGCTCTATCGCCGCACGGCGCATTGGCTGATGCAGGAACCGGCTCTCGAAGAGGAGGCGCTCACCGCCCGTGCGCTGGGCCGAACGCTCGAGATCACACGCCAGACGATCGAAGGGGATCCCGGCCAGGCGACCGTCACCTATCCCTCCGGTCGGACCCGGGAAGTGACGCTCGCCGAAAGCGAGCCGGGCCTCTATAAGGCCGAGGTCGAGACCGATGAAATCGGGCTCTTCGAGGTGGCCAACGACGAATTGACGACGCTCGTCCATGTCGGCAATGTCGATGCGCCCGAGTTCAAGGCAGCGATTTCCACGGAGGAGAAGATCAGGCCGTGGGCCGAGAAGACGAAGGGCCTCGTCCGCCGTCTGGCGAGCGCAGACGGCCCCGTCGACCTCCCGTCGATCCTTCCGGTTCGCGGCGCTGTTCGCGTCGCCGACGATCAGCGCCTGTCGCTGCGCATGACCGACGAGACCGTGCTGAAGGGCATCGATTCCCTGTCGCTTTTCGCGGGCCTCTTCGGCCTGGCGGCACTGCTCTTCCTGATCTCCGCCACCTGGTACCGCGAGGGCCGGTGAGCGCGCGCACCAGGAGCTCCCACTTTGCAGGGCAGGAACGGCCTGTAATTTCGAGGAATCAGGCAGCCGCCCCGTGCGCCTCGGGCCGCGCGGCGGAACCGGCGCCGGACGTTGCACCGTCGTCCCGCCAGGCGATCACGCCTTCGAGCCGGGCGTGAACGTCCGGCGCGATCGGCACGACGAGGACCCTCGCCGGATCGACGGGACCGGGAAATTCAAGCGCACTGTGACGTACTTTCTCGAAACCGAGCGGCTGGTAATAGGGCGGATCGCCGACGAGGATAACCGCTTCGGAGCCCTTGCGCCGCGCCGCTTCTACTGCAATGCGGACGAGTTCCCGGCCGATGCCCCGGTTCTTGTGCGAGGGTCGGACGGCAAGCGGCCCGAGCAGATGTCCTTTAACCGAGCCGGCGGATATCGGTGTCATCCGCACTGACGCGATCGTTTCCCCGTTATCGGCGCAGATGAACGAAAGCGAACGGTCATGCGGTCCCTGCTCGCGGATCCGCGCGGCAGCGCGGGTGAAGCGACCCGGCCCGAAGGCTTCTTCATTGATGATTTCGATGGCTGCGTCGTGGGATGCGTCTTCGGTCAGATAGACGAAATCGTGCTTTTTCATGTGTCGAGAACCGGCATGCGAACAGACATGGAGGATGGCTCGCCCCGAATGGGCGCTTGCAGCATCAGCGTCGTCGCAGGCTTCCCGACTGGATCATGGTTGTGATCGTTTCCAGATGAAAGAACTTCGTTTCGCCGATAGCAGAAAATCGTCGCCAGTCAAAGAGTAAAACGCACTGTTCGGAATTTCGCATCTATCGGCGGCGCATCTCCGCACTAACTATGGGATCAGCAGACAATCGAAAGGAGTTCGCCCATGGGCAGGCTGGTGAAAGGCGTGTGGCAGGACGTCTGGTACGATACGCGTGCAACGAACGGCCATTTCAAGCGCAGCGAATCGCAGTTCCGCAACTGGATTACCGCCGATGGATCGCCAGGCCCTTCCGGCGATGGCGGCTTCGAAGCGGAAGCGGGCCGCTATCATCTCTATGTATCCCTCGCCTGCCCCTGGGCCCATCGCACGCTGATCTTCCGCAAGCTCAAAAAGCTCGAGGACATTATTTCGCTTTCCATCGTCGACCCGCTGATGCTTTCCAACGGCTGGGAATTCAAGAGCGAGGAACGTGAGGACGATCAAGCTGGGCGCGGGAACGGCGGTACCGTCGATCACCTCTTCGGCTCGCGCATGCTCTGGGAGGTCTATCTGCGCGCCGACCCGGTCTATTCCGGCCGGGTGACGGTTCCGGTTCTCTGGGACAAGCGGAAGAACACGATCGTTTCGAACGAATCAGCCGAAATCATCCGCATGTTCAACTCGGCCTTCGATCGTCTTACGGGTTCGACGGCAGACTTTTGCCCGGAAGAACTGCGCACGGAAATCGACGCGCTCAATGCGCGCATCTACGACGCAGTCAACAACGGCGTCTACAAGGCCGGCTTCGCCACCAGCCAGACGGCCCATGAGGAGAGCGTCACCGCCCTCTTCGCCATGCTGGACGAACTGGAAAACCGCCTCGCCTCGAAGCGCTATCTCACGGGAGACCGCCTGACCGAAGCCGATTGGCGGCTGTTCACCACGCTCGTCCGTTTCGATCCCGTCTATGTCGGCCATTTCAAATGCAACATCCGCCGCATCGCGGACTATCCGAACCTCTACGGCTATCTATGCGAGCTCTACCAGGTGCCGGGCGTCGCCGAGACGGTGAATCTGCATCACATCAAGCAGCACTATTACCGCAGCCATACGACGATCAATCCCACGGGCATCGTGCCGGTGGGGCCGACGCTCGACCTTGAAGCGCCGCACGGGCGGGATCGGCTATAGAGCTGAAGGCTACCAGAACCTGTCCGGCGGCGCGCTTCCCGCGAGTTCCGTGAGCCGACGCCTGGTCGCAGGCGTCGTGTCCGCCGGAAGATCGTCAAGCGGGAAGAAGCCCGCCGCAGCAATTTCGAGATCCGCACGCTTCGGCCGCTCCTGGCGGACGTTATCGCAGCGGAAGAAGACGACGTGATCGCGTTTGCTGGTGCGCCGGTTGTAGTAGATCTCAAAGAGCAGCGGTGCCGTCGTCAGCACGAGGTTCCCCTCCTCCCTGAGCTCGCGGACAAGGCCCTCTACCGCCGTCTCGTTGCGGTCGAGTCCGCCGCCGGGCAGATGCCAGCCCGGCAGATAGGAATGCCTTACGAGAAAGATCCGCCCCTCGTCGTCGAAACAGGCGGCCCGTACACCGAGCGTCATGCCGCGTGTCAGGGCGAAGTAAAGATGGGCAAACCGTGCCAGAAAGCGGAGCCGCCAGGAGGGCATCTGCGGACCGCGGCTCTCGTCCATACGCCTTCTCCTCACATTCGCCGTCTCCGGGAATAGTCCATTACTGATTCCCCTTCCGCGGAATATGCGCTAGACGGGATCGATGTTCAAACTTGCGCATATATCCGACGTCCACCTGGGGCCGCTGCCCGACCTGTCCCTCCGCGAACTCGCCTCGAAGCGGATCACGGGATTCGTCAACTGGCACAGGAACCGGGTGCGCCATCTCTTCCCCGGGACACTCGACTGTCTGATGAAGGACATCGAACTGCGCGACCCGGATCACCTGGCGATTACCGGAGATCTCGTCAATCTCGCCTCGTCCCTTGAGGTCGAAGCGGTCACCGAATGGCTCGCGGAGGCGGGCGACCCTAATGATATCTCGGTCGTTCCGGGCAACCACGACGCCTATGTGCCCGGCGCATACGAGAAGATCACGCATGCGTGGTATCCCTTCATGCGCGGCGATGACGGTCCCAGCGGCTGGGTGAAAAAGCATGCCTGCTTTCCCTATATGCGAGTACGCGGCAGCGTGGCGCTGATCGGCTGCTCGACGGCTGTGGCCACTCCCCCCTTTGCCGCAAGCGGCTACTTCGGGCCGCGCCAGGCACGCGCGACGGTCAACCTGCTTCGCCGGGCCGGCGAGGCCGGATTGTTCCGCATCGTGATGATCCATCACCCGCCGATCCGCGGCGCGACCTCGATGCACAAGCGCATGATCGGCATCCGCCGTTTCGCCGCGACCATCTCCGCCGGCGGAGCCGAGCTCGTTCTGCACGGCCATACGCATCTCAATACGCTGTACTGGCTCAAGGGACAAACGAGGCCCGTGCCGGTCGTCGGCATCGCATCCGCCTCGCAGGGTCCCGGCGGCAGCAAGCCGGTCGCCGCCTACAATCTCTTTTCCGTTGACGGGCAGCCAGGTGACTGGCGGTTGACCCGGGAGCGCTACGCGATCAACCCGGACGCGACCGGCGTGGTGCTCGCCGAAACGACCTATTTCTGAAACACCGGAAGCTGCACGGCCCACGCGGCGGCAGCCTCTCGATCCGGCCGTTTCAAGGACGCGCGGCGCTGTGGGAAAAACGGCTGCAGAACCGCAAAAACCTCGTTCAGCTCCGGCTCTTCCCTTGCAGACTTAGGACCAAATGTTCCATATCATGGGCGATGCGTCCGATAGCGAAGGGACGCGCGATCCGGCATGTCTCACTGGAAGAGCAATGCGCCCAGCGGCAGAAACGAAGGATTTCAGACGGGATTTGGTCAGCCTGCTGCCCAAACTGCGCCGTTTCGCCATGACGCTGGCCCGCAATGCAAACGACGCCGACGACCTTGTCCAGGAGGTTTGCGAGCGAGCTATCGCGCGCAGTCATCTTTGGAACGGCGAGGGCCGGCTGGAGAGCTGGGTCTATGCGATGGCGCGCAACCTCTGGGTGGACGAAATCCGGAAACGCAAGGTGCGCGGCGGCGGCGCGCTCGACATGTTCGAGCAGGACGAATTGAACGCCGAAGCAACGGCCGAAAAGGCCGTCTATGCCAATCAGGTGCAGAAGATGATCCTCTCGATGCCGGAGGGACTGGCCAGCGCCTTCCTCCTTGTCAATGTCGAAGGTCATAGTTACCGGGAAACGGCCGAGATCCTCGGCATTCCGGTCGGCACGGTGATGAGCAGACTGTCGACGGCGCGGATCAGGCTCGCAGCCATGTTGGCCGAGAATACGGAAAGGAGGGCCTGACCGTTGCTGCAAACGAAGGGGCTAGCGCTCGAGGTGCGGTTGTCCGCCTATATCGACGGCGAACTCGCAGAGAGCGAAAAATCCGAACTTGACGCTCTTCTCGCACGCGACGACGAGGCAAGGGCATTGCTCGACAAGCTCAAGGCGGGCAGCGCCTTCGGCAACGGGGCTTTCGAAAATTTCCTCCATGATCCGGTGCCGCTGGCGCTGGTACGGCAGATAAAGCAGGGCCCCGGCATCAATCCGAGGTCGGAGCGGGTAACGACGGCCAGTCTCCCAAGGCGAAGCGCTCGCATCTGGCCGCGCATTCTCGCCGCTTCCACCGCCCTCTTCCTGCTCGGCGGCGCCGCCGGTTTCATTCTCGGCAGCGCCACGGATTTCGCAGAACCGTTGATTCAGACCGATGAACGCCCCTGGATGGACGATATCGTCGGCTCCCACCGCATCTTTTCGCGCCAGAAGGAGCATCTGGTCGAGGTGCCGGCATCGCAGACGGCAGAGATCGAGACATGGCTGGCCGGAAGCGTCGGCGTGAAGTTCACCATCCCCAACCTCGACCGCAAGGGGTTGTCCTTCGAAGGTGCGAGACTCCTCGCCGCCAACGGCAGGCCGGTCGCCCAGCTCGTCTACCGCGACCGCGAGGCAGAGGTTTTCACCATCTGCTTTCTGAAGCAAGTCGATGGACGCCAATCCGACGAATTCAGCGAGACCATCCGCGGCGACCTCGGCTTGATCTCGTGGCAACGGGAAGGCGTCTCATTCGTGATGATCGGCCCGTCTTCCGACCCCGCTCTGCAGGATCTTGCCGAAACGGTGGCGGCGAATATCTGAGGCTTGTGGCCTGGCGCCCGTCGTTCATCGCGCCGCCGACCTTCTCCCAATCCAGGAGCTTTTCATATCACCCCCCGTGAACGGGCGAGCCGAGCCACCCGTGCACCTGTTGCCGCAACGACCAGCTTTTCGCGCAGCGAAACTCGGGCGCCGAATCAAACGCGGGCTTCGGCGTGGCTGCGCGAAAACTTCGCCACCTGTACTCCTGCCGCAATACGACAACAGTTGAACCGGCTTTGCAGGCAGCCCGCCTGATCCCTCTCTCTCTCCCCGCGGGCAGGCCGCACGGAGAGAGAGTCAGGGCAAGAGGCAAACGCCTCACTTCCGCATCGCGTCCAGCACACGGTTGGCAGCCGAGACGATCGCCTCCAGCGAAGCGGCAACGATATTGGTGTTGATGCCGGCACCGAAGAGCTTCCCGCCCGGATATTCGACTTCCACATAGGCGATCGCAGCGGCGTTCGAGCCGTGCTGCAGCGAATGCTCCGAATAATCCGCCACCGAGAGTTCGATGCCGAGATAAATCGACAGCGCATTGATGAAACCGTCGATCGGACCCGTGCCCTTGCCCTCGATCTGCCTCGACTCGCCACCGTCCGTAATCTCGGCGGCAACGACACGCAAACCCTTGTGCTGGCCTGCCGGGTAGGTGTGATGGTCGACGAACTTGATGCGTGCGCCCGGCTGCTCGACATAGCTTTCGATGAAACGCTGATGAATGCGCTTCGAGGGCAGTTCCTTGCCCTCCTCGTCCGTGATGCGCTGAACTTCCTCACGGAACTCGATCTGCAGATTGCGCGGCAGATTGATACCGTAATCCTCCTGCAGAATATAGGCGATGCCGCCCTTGCCCGACTGCGAATTGATGCGGATGATCGCCTCGTAGCTGCGGCCGACGTCCCGCGGATCGATCGGCAGGTAGGGTACCTCCCAGATCGGCTTGTTCGCCTGTTTGATCGCCTTCATGCCCTTGTTGATGGCGTCCTGATGCGAGCCGGAGAAGGCCGTGTAGACCAGTTCGCCGACATAGGGGTGGCGTTCCGGAATGACCATCTGGTTGGAATATTCGTAGACTTCCTTGATCCGCTCGATGTCCGAGCAGTCGAGCTTCGGATCGACACCCTGCGTGAACATGTTGAGCGCCAGCGTCACCACGTCGACATTGCCGGTGCGCTCGCCATTGCCGAAGAGCGTCCCTTCGACACGGTCGGCGCCCGCCATCAGGCCCAATTCGGTAGCGGCAATGCCGGTACCGCGATCATTATGCGGATGCAGCGAGACGATCAGGTTCTCGCGATTGTCGAGATTGCGGCACATCCACTCGATCTGGTCGGCATAGACGTTCGGCGTCGCCATCTCGACGGTCGAGGGCAGATTGACGATGAGCTTGTTGTCCGCCGTCGGCCGGACGATCTCGATGACGGCGTTGCAGATCTCCAATGCAACTTCGAGTTCGGTGCCCGTGAAGCTCTCCGGCGAATATTCGAAACGATAGCCGCCGCCGGCCTTCGCAGCCATGTCGGTGATCATCTTTGCGGCGTCGGTCGCGATCCGCTTGATGCCGGCGACGTCCTTGGCGAAGACGACGCGGCGCTGCAGTTCGCTCGTCGAATTATAGAAGTGCACGATCGGGCGATGCGCACCCTCCAGCGCCTCGAAGGTGCGCGAGATCAGTTCCGGCCGGCACTGTACCAGCACCTGCAGGGACACGTCCTCGGAGACGTTGCCTTCCTCGACGCACCAGCGAGCGAAATCGAAATCCGTCTGCGACGCGGAGGGGAAGCCGATTTCGATCTCCTTGAAGCCCATGTCCAGCAGGAGGTGGAACATGCGCGCCTTCCGGTCGTGACCCATCGGGTCGACGAGCGCCTGGTTGCCGTCGCGCAGATCCACGGAACACCAGATAGGCGCCTCGGTGATCGCCTTTGACGGCCACGTGCGGTCCGGCAGCGCGATCTGCGGATAGGGCTGATATTTCACAGCCGCTTCGGGCATGCCGGTCTTGATGGGATGCGATTTCAAAATCATGTGCAGCTTCTCTTCGTCACTGGAGCGTAGCCTGCCGCATGCAATAACCGATCATTCGGGACATTGCGATGGCGATGCCGCGGGGGCCGCGCGATTTGGTTCAGCTTTTCTGGATTTTCGAGGAGCAGGCGCCGGCAAGGCTTTTCGGCCGCCGGGCGCTCCTCAGCGAACCCGGCAACCGCGGATAAGGCCGAGAAGAAGAAGCGAGGCGAAGGCGCGCGAAGGAGCACGATGGGCATCGTGTCCGGAAAAGATCGCTGCGATCTTATGTGCGTTCGCCTGAGTCATGGAAAAAGCCTATACACGGCTTGGTAAAGCTGAGCAAGAGTGCCCCTCTCCTCGGGCTTAACCCGGGGACTAGCCCTCTCCCCGCGCGGGGGAGAAGGCGCCGGCAGGCGGATGAGGGGCGGACACTTGCCGCCTGCTCTAAATCTCCGCAATGGAGGTGATGATCCGCGAGACGAGCCCGTAGGCTTTCGCCTCTTCCGCACCGAGCCAGTAGTCGCGATCCGTGTCCTTGGCGATCTTCTCGACAGGCTGTCCGGTCGCTTCGGAGAAGATACGGTTCAGACGCTCGTTCATCTTGATGATTTCGCGTGCCTGGATCTCGATATCGGAAGCCATGCCGCGTGTGCCGCCCGAGGGTTGGTGCAGCAGGAAGCGGGTGTTCGGCAGGCACAGGCGCTGCTCCTTGGGCGCGGCGACATAGATGAGTGCGCCGGCGGACGCAACCCAGCCGGTGCCGATCGTCCAGACCTTCGGCTTCACGAACTTGATCATGTCGTGGATGCTGTCGCCGGATTCGACATGGCCACCGGGCGAGTTGACGAAGAGGCGGATATCGTCGTCGCTGGCCGCGGCAAGCGCCACGAGCTGCGAGCAGACCTTCTGCGCCAGTTCCTGGGTAATCGTTCCGTAAATGAAAATCGAACGCGACTTGAAAAGGTTCGCCTCCGTCTCCTTGCCCAAGGGCAATTCGGTCTTCTTTTCTTCCTGGTCGTCGTCGTTCCGCATTCTTCGGACTCCTCATGAAATGTCTTCCAACCAGATAATGCGACTCGACGGCGAAAACAATGCAAACGGCGGCGTTAACACGGTTCGAACCGCCGGCCTCGGCACGATGGTAAACAGGGCCCGCCAAATGACGTATGGACAGCCGGTCGAAGCCCAATAAGATCAGCGGGTCATCAATGTCCGTATTGGGGCCCAGAATGAAGAAATCCGTCCTTCTCGCAGCCGCGCTCTTCGCCGCCTCCTCCGCGCCGGCCTTCGCCCATCTCGATCCAGCCGAACACGGGTCGGTAATGGCGGGCCTTTCCCATCCGCTGTTCGGAGCCGACCACATTCTTGCGATGATCGCTGTCGGCCTTTGGGCGGCTCAGATCGGCGGCAGGGCGCTGTGGATCGTGCCGGCCGCCTTCGTCGCGACGATGATGCTCGGATTCTTTCTCGCCCTGGCGGGCGCGCCCCTGCCCTTTGTCGAACCGGCCATCCTCGCCTCGGTCGTCGCGCTCGGCCTGGTCGTCGCAGTGGCTGTCCGGCTCGACGCGGCAACGGCCGCTGCCGTCGTCTCCGTCTTCGCGCTCTTCCATGGCCATGCCCACGGCGGGGAGTTGGGAATGGCCGGCGCCTGGTCGTTTGCAGCAGGCTTCGTGATCTCGACCGTTCTCCTTCACATTGCCGGCGTCGGTCTCGGCATGGGGCTCGCGCGGCTTGCGGACCGCGGCGTCGTCACTCGTGTTGCCGGCGGAATAATGGCCATCGTCGGCGCAGCCTTGATCGTCGGATGATGCTGGTTCGCGCCGCGCTGCCGCAGGAGGCGGACGCTCTCGCTCAAATCGGCCTTGCAGCCTGGCGCAAAGGCATAAAGCCGCTTGTACCGGCACATGTTGCGGCGGCCACCGAACAGAAGAACCCGTTCCTGCCGTTCGTGCGGGAACTGGGGCCTCGGATTCTGGTCGCTGAAGTCGATGGAGAACCTGCCGGTCTCGGCGCCCGCGAGCACGATGACGACGTCATCAGCGATATCTGGGTGGCTCCCGCCTTCGAAGGACGGGGCGCCGGATCGGCCCTCATAAAGGCGCTCGAAGCGCAAATCGCCGAGCGTGGGTACGGGCAAGCCGCAATTCAGGTAGCGGCTCGGAACGAGCGGGCGCTTCAGCTCTATCGGCATCTCGGTTACCGGGTGCTTTGGAGGAAGGTCGCTTTCGACCCGATACTCCAGACTGAACTGGAAAAGGTCGGCCTGTCAAAAGCACTTAGGCTCGATCAATAGGTCAAACCGACTGAACCGGCGGGCGGCTTATCCCCAGGTCAGCGGGTCCAGCCGAAGATAGAAAGCGAGACGGTCCTCGTCCGGTGCCGAGATCCCGTGAATGTCGAAGAGGCATTCCCGCGCGGTCTCCGCATCTTCCTGTCCAGTCCAGCTTTCGCGAGCGTTACCAAGGAGAAGCGAAAAATCGACGTATCGATCCGCCGTTCCGAGCCGGCCCAGGTCGATCACGCCCGTGCAGCGGTGTGTATCCGGATCGACCATGAAGTTCGGCAGACATGCGTCGCCATGGCAGACTACGAGCCCGGAAGGCTCGTCGATCAGGTGCCTCGGCAGTTCGGCCCGCAGAGCATCCAACAGGTCCACCGGCGGAGTGTTCTGATCGTCCGGGGTCAGGAAATCCGGATTGACGGCATCGCGCCGGACAACATCCGCGGCCCGGTCGAACATCGAGGCGAGCCGCCGCTCGAAGGGACAGGCTTCCGTCGGCAATTCGTGCAGCAGCTTCAATTGCCGCACGATCGACGGCCATGCTTTCCTGAGGCCGACCGCGGAGAGCTCGCTGGCCGGCACCCCCGGCAGCGCACTGATGACGAGGCATGCTTCAGTCTCTGCTGCGATCCACTCGCAGACGGAGGGCGAGCCCAGGCGGAACGGCGCCAGCCACGCGACACGATCGCGCTCGCCTTCGAGCAGTGCTACGGACTTGCCGTCCGCAATCTTCGCATAGGCGCCACCGTCGCTGCGACGATAGACGCGGTCACCGGATTCGCCGTGACGAACCGGCGTCCATTCCCGACCCGCAGGCAATTTCGGGAGCAGCATTTCGTCACCGACGTAGCGCCTGCTCATGAAACCCGCCATCGCAAGTCCGCAAGCGCCATCATCCCCGTCCGCGATAGGTCGGGACGCCCTGATCGGGCAGCCAGACGCCCTCCGGCGGGTTTCCCGTCTGCCAGAAGACGTCGATCGGGATGCCGCCGCGAGGATACCAGTAGGCGCCGATCCTGAGCCACTTCGGCGAAAGCAGCGAAACGAGCCGCTGCGCGATCTCTATCGTGCAATCCTCGTGAAAGGCGCCGTGGTTGCGGAAGGAATGCAGGAACAGCTTGAGCGATTTCGACTCGACCAGCCACCCGTCCGGCACATAGTCGATGACGATGTGCGCGAAGTCGGGCTGCCCGGTCATCGGGCAGAGCGAGGTGAATTCCGGCGCCGTAAAGCGGACGACGAAATCCGTGCCGCCATGCCCGCTCGGTACTTTCTCCAGCACCGCCTCTTCCGGGCTTTGGGGCAGATCGACTTTCGTCCCCAATTGTGAAAGTCCCGATACGTCAGTCTTTGTCATTTCCGTGATGCTCCACTCACTTTAACGCGCACCCCGTGCGCCTTTTCGCCTTCCGGTTCGACGTGAATGGCGATCTCCGCGCCCGAATGCACGGCGCGAATCGCATCCTCGATCCGGTCGCAGATATCATGCGCGTCACCGACCGGCATCGCCTCCGGCACGACCATATGAAAGTCCACGAAGATCGCCGGGCCCGCCTGCCGTGTCTTCAGATCGTGCACGCCGAGAGACCCGCCGGCATTGGCCGCGATCGCCGCCTTGATCGCTTCCTCTTCGTCCGCCGGGACCGCCTTGTCCATCAGCCCGTCGACGGAGCGCGAAATGACCTTCCAGCCCTGGAAGAGGATGTTGCCCGCCACGATAACGGCGAGCAGCGGATCGAGGATCGCGTAGCCGGTGGCGATGGCAAGAAGAAGGCCGACGAGCACGCCCACGGAGGTCACCACATCCGAGAGAATGTGGTGACCGTCCGCACTCAAGGCCGGCGAACGGTGTCGGCTGCCTGCGCGGATAAGCACATAGGCCCAGATGGCATTAACGACTCCGGCAGCAAAATTGACGGCGAGACCGAGCGCCGGAGCATCCAGAAGCACCGGCGCCATCATTTCGGGAATGGCTTCCCAGATGATCAGCAGCGCCGCGAGAACGATCAGCACGCCCTCGATGACCGCGGAGAAGTATTCGGCCTTGTGATGCCCGAAAGGATGGTCCGCATCCGCCGGTTTCGCCGCATAGCCGATCATCGCATAGGCGATCACCGCGGCGACCACATTGACGGAGGATTCCAGTCCGTCGGACAGGAGCGCCACCGAACCTGTCACCCACCAGGCCAGCATCTTCAGGCCCATCACCGCCAGCGACAGAGGTATGCCCCAAAAGGCCAGCCGCAGGATGGTTCTATTGTCGGATCCGGTCATCGTCATTCCTCCTGCAGATGCAAACGAGTTGCAAATGCAAGGCCATTCAAACGCAAAACCGCCCGCGCGGATTTTCGCGCAGGCGGATCGTGAGCGCCATATGGGCGATAACGGACCGCTTGTCAAACGGTCGAATGCCTCATGTCGATACAGCCGACCGCGAAAGAGGTCAGGCCGCCTTGATCTTCGCCCGCTTGGCAAGATGGGCCACCACGTTCTCGATCATCCGCATGCCGGCGTCGCCGCCGAGCGTCATGATCGACTCCGGATGGAACTGCACGGCCGCCACCGGCTCCTTGCTGTGCTCTATGCCCATGATCGTACCATCTTCGCTTTCCGCCGTGATCATGAATTCGAGCGGAAGGCTGGATGGGTCGGCGAAAATCGAATGATAGCGCCCGACCGTCACCTCCTTGCCGAGGCCCGAAAAGACAATGCCGGGTTCCAGTACGCGGATGCGCGAGGGCTTCCCATGCATCGGGACCGCCAGTTGCCGCAAATTACCGCCATAGGCTTCCGCAAGGGCCTGCAGACCGAGGCAGACGCCGAAGATCGGCAGGTCGCGCGCCCGGGCTTTCTTGATCGTGGCCTTGCAATCGAAGTCCTTCGGGCTGCCGGGGCCGGGCGAAAGCACGACGAGGTCCGGCTTGACCCGGTCGAAGATCTCCTCGGCCACCGGTGTGCGCACGGTGGTGACACTCGCGCCCGTCTGGCGGAAATAGTTCGCCAAGGTATGGACGAAGCTGTCCTCGTGATCGACCAGCAGGATGCTGACGCCGGCGCCGACAGGGGCGACATCGCGCGCCGCCTTGGCGCTGTTAGCGGATTTCGCGTCACGAATGGCTGCAATCATGGCAGAGGCCTTCAGTTCGGTTTCGGCTTCTTCTTCTTCCGGATTGGAATCATAGAGCAGCGTCGCGCCCGCCCTCACCTCGGCAATCCCGTCCTTGATGCGGATCGTGCGCAGGGTCAGCCCGGTGTTCATGTCGCCGTTAAATCCGACCATGCCGATCGCTCCGCCGTACCATGCCCGCGGGCTCTTCTCGTGACTCTCGATGAAGCGCATCGCCCAGAGCTTCGGCGCGCCGGTAACGGTCACCGCCCAGGCATGGCTGAGGAACCCGTCGAAGGCGTCCATATCGTCGCGCAGACGACCCTCGATATGGTCGACCGTATGGATCAGCCGCGAATACATCTCGATCTGGCGGCGGCCGATCACCTTGACCGAGCCCGGCACGCAGACGCGGCTCTTGTCGTTGCGGTCCACGTCCGAGCACATGGTGAGCTCGGACTCGTCCTTCTTCGAATTCAAGAGCTTCAGGATCTGCTCACTGTCGGCGATCGGATCGTCGCCCCGCTTGATCGTGCCGGAGATCGGGCAGGTTTCGATCCGCCGCCCGGAAACGCGCACGAACATCTCCGGGGAAGCGCCGACGAGGTATTCCTGATTGCCGAGATTGATGAAGAAGGAATAGGGAGACGGGTTGATCGCCTTCAGCCGGTTGGAAATCTCGGAGGGGCGGCTTTCGCAGCGTTCGTAGAACTTCTGGCCCGGCACCACTTCGAAGAGATCGCCGCGGCGGAAGCTTTCCTTGGCCTTGACGACGAGTTCGGCATATTCGCCCGGACGGTGGTCGCCGTGCGGCGGGATGCTGTCGACGCTGCGGAACGGCTCGGGAGCGATGTCGGCCGCCTTGCCCTCGGTCGAAAGGTCATCCCTGGCGAAATCGTAGCGGTCGATCCAGGCCTTTGCCGCATAGTGATCGACGACCAGAATCTCGTCCGGCAGGAAGAGAACCATGTCGCGCTGGTCGTCCGGACGCGAAAGCTTCAGTTCGATCGCATCGAACTGGAAGGCGAGGTCGTAGCCGAAGGCCCCATAGAGGCCGAGGCTCGAATCCTCCTCCGAATGGAAGAGATTCGTCACCGCGCGAAGAACCGTAAAGACCGTCGGCATCTTCGACCGCTCTTCCTCGGTGAAGACCCGATCGGGCGCGTTGATGGTAAGGTCGAGACGGCGGGCGGCAAGCGAGCCGAGCGTGATGTCGGCAACGGACTTCAGATCCTCGGCGATCAGCGCCAGCAGCACTTCGCCGCGTTCGTTATAGGCTTCGATCCAGAGCGAGCGACCGAAGGAGGAGATGGCAAGCGGCGGGTCGACCACCGCAGTGTCCCAGCGGGTATATCGGCCGGGATATTCGTAGTTCGAGGAAAAGACCGCGCCGCGGCGTTCGTCCAGCCTGTCTACATAACCAGCGATCGCGTCGCTGTAGGATGCCTCACGCCGCCTGCGGGTGACGACGATGCCACCCTTCGTGGTATAACGCTCCGCGCCGTCTTCCAGAATTACCGCTGCCATTCGTCTTGCTCCGTAAAAGCCCGGTTTTTCCACGCGGCCCGAATACGAAAAAAGCCGCCTCGAAATCTCCGGGCGGCTCCATCTCTCAATCACGCATGACTGGTCAAGGCCGCCTCAGCGAGCCCACCACCAGATCGAAATGTTCTGCGTGTTTGCCATGGGCGGAAGTGTTAGCGCGGCTTGCGGTGGCGCGCAAGCGGGAAAGTGGAAAGGCGGCCGTCAGGAGCCGCCTTCGCACAAGCCCGCGTCGCTGCCCGATCAGAAGCGTTGGGTCAGGGAGACCTTGAACGTGCGTCCCGGCTCGGAATAGAAATCGCGAGGCTGAGCAGACGTTGAGTTAAGATTGACGCCACGTACGCCAAGAGCATTGAAATACTTCTTGTCGAAGATGTTGTAGACTCCAGCCTCTACCCTCAAGCCCTTGAAGCTCTCGGGCGTCCACCAGCCAGTCATATCCACGAGACCGTAACCGGGGGCATCGAAGGTATTGCTTTTGCCATCATCCGGCATGGCGGCCGAGACGGTCGTCGAGAGATCCACGCCGAAAGTCTCCTGGCTGTAGCCGCCGCCGATGATAGCCTTAAAAGGCGCGACCGTCCGCAGCCGCGTGTCATTGTCCTGGTTCTTGCCGTAGGAATAGGCGAGAGACGCGTGAAGATTGAAGCCGTTGTCGAAAGTTTTCAACGCACTCAACTCGATGCCCGAGATTCGCGCCTTGTTTACGTTAGTGTAGTTGAATTCCGTGATTCCCGTGACCGGATTCTGGGTGGTGACGGTCTCAATGAAGTTGTCATAGATGTTGTGAAACACCGCAACCCGGCCAGTCAGTTCACCAGTGTCGAAATTGGCGCCGACCTCGAATCCGTTGCCCGTTTCCGGCTTGAGATCCGGATTACCGAGCTGTGCATACCTCCCGAATGGATTGTAGAACCGGCTATAAAGTTCGTCCACGGTGGGAGCGCGGAAGGCCATCGACCATTGTGCAAACAGCTCGACGTCCGGCGCGATGTCATAGGTCCCAAGGAGCTTCGGCGATAGGCGAACCCCGTCCCTTTCCTTCAGATCCCCGAAAACGCCCGATCCCGGATTTGATTGGAAGCCTGCATTGAGCTCGGGGTCATATTGGAACCAGTCGAAGCGCAATCCCGGCGTCAGCGCAAACGCGCTCTCGCCGACAGAAATGCGGTCCTCCAATATTGCACCGATCGTCGTGCTCTTCACGTCGGGGATTTCAGACTGGTTGTTGAGGGACGGGCATGTCGCCGGCGTCGGGCAAACCGCCGATGTATACTGACTCCAATCGGAACGGGCGACATCGAGCCCGAAGGTCAGCGAATGATCGAAACCGCCGGCTTCGAAGTCCTTGCCGGCACGCCCGTTGAAGCCCACGCTCTCGTTGCTGATCGAATTGTCGCGACCGTAGGGCTCATCGGCAATCGTCCGGCCGTTCGAGCCGGAGGAGCGTTCCAGGTCCTGCCAGTAGAGCGATGCCCTGGCAAAGCTGAAAAAGTCGTCCGATGAAGCGGCATCGAAATCATAGTCGAGCGAGACGCGCTTGCGGTCGCGGTCTTCAAATCCGGTGTAGTCGCCGATCTTGAACCTGCGCCCTTGTTCCGCTCTAAGATCATTATCGGCATCGCGGCGGAAGCTTTCCGCCGTTAGGCCGATTCTGTGGCCACCTTCGAGTTCATGCCGAATTTTGAAGAGCAGATTGTTCTGGTCGAAATCGGAAGGGTTGGGCTCCGTCCGGGCGCTTCCGTAGCCTCCGACCGTTCCCCCATTGTCCCGCTCGTTCCCCTTGCGATAGCTTCCCTGAAAGAGAACGGAGGTCTCGCCGAAGCTGCGGGCTCCGGCAACGGAGCCGGCAATGCTGTCGTCTTCGCTGTCATAGACCGATCTGAAGATCGCGCCCCAATCCTTGCCATCGGAAATGACATCTTCGGGCTCGAGCGTGCGCAACACTACGGCACCTCCCAGCATGCCGGAACCGCCACGGCTCGAATCCGCGCCGCGCACGATATCCACCACCGAGAGCGAATTGAAATCGAACATGTCCCCGCCACCGTTCGCATTGATCGAAGCAAAGGCATCCTGACGGGCGCTGTTCGAAATGTAGGGGATCGGAACGCCATCGATCGTGGTCACGATACGAGGACCGGAAAGACCGCGAAGATTGACGCCGAAGTCGGCGCGCGATGCATTTATCCCCGCATCGACGCTGCGGCCCAGATCATCCAGATCGGTGACCTGCTTCTCCTCCAGCGTCTTCTCGTCGATTTCGCTCGCAAGCGGCGTATCCGCGATGCCGCCGCGCTGCGCCCCTGCGAGACGGTCGCCTTTCGCAACGATTTTCTTCAGCACGGTCGTGTTGGCATTGCCTTCCGCCGCCGTTTCGGTTGGCGCGCTCTGCGCCAGTACCGGGGGGATTGGGAGCGCGAATATTGCCGCCGTGCAAGCCAAAAGCGCCAGGCGATGATGCCGGTTAAGCATGGACCAGTCCTATGAAAGTGTTGGCCGGGCTTGCTGTTGAGCGGCAAACTCAAGGGCTGGCTGGGCAGGTTCTGAAATCGGGCAAGGGCGAAACTCGTTCCTGCCTCATTTTCGTCACATAAGAAAACATGAGTGTGATTGTCAATATAAATCTAGGGGTCCGATCTTTCTCTCCATCGCCTGCGAGCCGTCCTCGTCCTCAGTTTGGGCACAATTTGAAACAGGATCGTTTCTCGTACGTTTCGCCGACTGGGGCCGCAGAGGAGATGGAGAGGGCCTGCATGCGCCACGCCGGGGTAATTTTGATCGTCGCATTCCTCGTTTCGGGAGCGACGCTGCCGGAACGGGGTCCGATGCCCGTAGCACGGCCCTCGAGCGGCGGCGATCAGCCGACGCCGACGCCCAAGCCCGCTGCGCCGCCGGCGAATGGTGCCGATGCAGAGGAAAAGCCCAGCGGACGGGTCGGGAGTGATGCTCGCGCTGACCGGGAGCTACCCCCTGATTGGAAGGACGACGCCCTCGACGCCGTGCCGGTCCTGGTGATCGAAAAGGAAAACCCGCAGGAATATGCGTCCTGTCTCTCCGAACTCCGATCGCTCGGCGCAGCATTTACCGAGGCCGCCCGCATGGACGACGGCAACGGGTGCGGCATCGACAAGCCGATTGAGGTCAGCGCGATCCTGCCGGGCGTGAGCCTGAAGCCCGAGGGCGTGATGCGATGCGAGACCGCGCTCGCCCTCGCCCGCTGGGCGAAGGAGACGGCCGCCAGTGCCGCCATGCGTGCATTCGGAGCGGAGGCGCGCATCACCGCTCTGAACCAGGCCTCGACCTATGTCTGCCGCCTGAGAAACAATGCGGATACGGGCAAGATCTCGGAGCACGCGCGCGGCAATGCGGTCGACATCGCCTCGTTCACTCTCAGCGACGGCAAGACCATCGAGATTCAGCCCCGCGACGAGGACGGCACCCTTACCGGCGCGTTCCAGCGCGCGGTCACGGCGTCGGCCTGTCTTTATTTCACGACCGTGCTGGACCCGGGCAGCGATGCGGCACATGAAGATCACCTGCATCTGGATGTCATCGAGCGGAAAAACGGATACCGCTATTGCCGTTGAGGGGTGGGATTGCCCCTCATCCCGCTGCCGCGACCTTCTCCCCGTTCACGGGGAGAAGGGACAAGCGGCGCCAACTGAACCCCGCATTCACTGCCCGCTCGAGGGAGCGAGCGGGCGCGGCATATCCCTTCTCCCCGCCTGCGGGGAGAAGGTGGCGGCAGCCGGTTGAGGGGCAGCCCTGGCCGAGCCGCCTCAGAACAACCCCTCTATATACCCCTGCTCGTTCAGCCTTATCCGCTCCGAAGAAGGCGCCTTGGGCAGGCCAGGCATCGTCATGATTTCACCTGTTATGACGACGATGAAGCCGGCACCGGCAGCCAGCCGGACCTCGCGGATCGGCACGGTGTGGCCGGTCGGCGCTCCGCGCAGGTTCGGGTCCGTGGAGAACGAATATTGCGTCTTGGCCATGCAGATCGGCAGCTGACCGTAGCCCTGGTCTTCCCAGGTCCGCAGCTGATCGCGCACCAGCTTGTCGGCAATCACCTCGCTTGCATGATAGATGTCCTTGGCGATCGTCTCGATTTTCTGGAACAGCGGCATCTCGTCGGGATAGAGCGGCGAAAACTGCGAATGGCCGGCATTGGCGAGGTCCACGACCTTGTAAGCGAGCTCCTCGATGCCCGCCGAGCCCTCGGCCCAATGCTTGCAGAGAACCGCTTCGGAACCGAGGGTTCTGACATAATCCTTGATCGCGCGGACCTCGGCTTCGGTATCCGAAGTGAAGTGGTTGATCGCGACGAGCACCGGAACGCCGAACTTCTTGACGTTCTGGATATGGCGGCCGAGATTGGCGCACCCTTTCGCGACTGCCTCGACGCTCTCGCGCCCGAGGTCCTCCCTCTTCACGCCGCCGTTCATCTTGATGGCGCGGACGGTCGCGACGATGACGGCGGCATCCGGCGTGAGCCCGGCCTTGCGGCATTTGATGTCGAAGAATTTCTCGGCACCGAGATCGGCGCCGAAGCCGGCCTCGGTTACCACATAATCGGCAAGCTTCAGCGCCGTGGCAGTGGCCACGACCGAATTGCAGCCGTGCGCGATATTGGCGAAGGGGCCGCCATGGACGAAGGCGGGATTGTTCTCGAGCGTCTGCACAAGGTTCGGCTGCATCGCGTCCTTGAGCAGGACCGCCATCGCCCCGTCCGCCTTGATGTCTCGCGCGAAGACCGGGCTCTTGTCGCGACGGTAACCGATGATGATGTTGCCGAGCCGCTTCTCGAGATCCTTGACGTCCATTGCAAGGCACAGGATCGCCATGACTTCGGACGCCACGGTGATGTCGAAGCCGGTCTCCCGCGGATAACCGTTGGCGACACCGCCGAGCGAGCCGACGATCTGGCGAAGCGCCCGGTCGTTCATGTCCATGACCCGCCGCCAGGCTATGCGGCGAATGTCGATCGCCTGCTCGTTGCCCCAATAGATATGGTTGTCGATCAAGGCGGAGAGCAGATTATGCGCCGAAGTGATCGCGTGGAAATCGCCGGTGAAATGAAGGTTGATATCCTCCATGGGCACCACCTGGGCGTAACCGCCGCCGGCCGCCCCGCCCTTGATGCCGAAGCAGGGTCCGAGCGATGCCTCGCGGATGCAGACGATCGTCTTCTTCCCGATGCGGTTCAGGCCGTCGCCGAGCCCGACCGTCGTCGTCGTCTTGCCCTCGCCCGCCGGCGTCGGGTTGATCGCCGTCACCAGAATGAGCCGGCCGTTCCTTTTCTCCTTTTGCGCCACAATGAATTCGGCACTCACCTTGGCCTTGTCATGGCCGTAGGGAAGCAGATGTTCCGGCGGAATGCCGAGCTTGGCGCCGATCTCCATGATCGGCTGTTTGCGCGCGGCGCGCGCAATTTCGATGTCCGACTTTACCTCTCCCACGGCTCCCCCCAAGCTTGCCTCACGCATCCCGCCTCCTCCGCGGAAAATACGCAAGTTCCGTTTCCTGTGCCTGCTGCTGCAGCGACCTTAGCGCCTCCACTGGCACGCGCGGCGCTGTAGGCTCGCACGCCGCGCGTCAACGGGCAAGAATATCGCGCATCTCCACGAGGTTCGATCGAACCCGGAGGATGTAGAAGCCCATCGTCGCGAGATGCGTCGGCATGATCCAGCCGTCCTCGCGGCCGTTCGAGATGATCAGCGGCTGAATTCTGAGCGCAGCGCGAAGCTGCTTCATCGTTTCGGTATAGATCGGCGCCAGACCGCGCTGGCTGACGACATTCTCGAAATCGCCGCCGGCGGCCGAGAGGATGCCGTAATAGCCGTAGAGCTGTCCGAAGGCGAACCAGAAGCGGTCGTCCGCCCGGGTGTCGAACCAGCCGCCATTGTGGAACTCCGAGCGCTCGCGGATGATGGCCGAGGTATTGCCGAGATCGTTCGCGACCCGGTCGAGGAACTCGACCATGTTGTCGGAACGGCCGTCGAAGATCGCCTCGCACTTGCCGAGAGAAACGTTGAATTTCCTGAGATCGCGCATGGCCGAGCGATAGAAGCTCGGGGTCGGCGTCTTGGGGCCGAAGGGGTTGAGCCCGAAATACCAGGTCTCCTCGTCGAACTGGATATTGCCGCGCGCGCTCTGCAGGTCGGCATTGACGCCCGATGTGCCGCGCACGCGTCCGAGCGAATCGACGAGTTCCACCGCCGTGCGGCGCACCGCCTGGTTGATGCCGCGCTGGAAGGACGCCTTGTTGTCCAGCCACGGCGTATCGTCCCAGTCGAGCCCGAAAAACCCGAGCTTGTAGCCCAGCATGGACGATATCCAGGCATTCTGATTGACATTGAGGTCGATGAGATCGGCCGCCACGTCGACGATGGCCGAGGTCTGGCAGACCGTCCCGGCCGGAAGCTGCGCCACGGCAAGGGCCTCGGTCGTACTGTCGGCACCGGAGGGAGCGACCGCGGCCCGGCTTGCGTCGGCCGCGGCGCCGGACTGTCCCGTCGTCGTTCCGGGGCCGCTGACGGGCGAACCGGCCGGCAGCTTGCGCTCGGCGAGTTTGTAACGATCGACATAATCAGGGTCGAAATTCGTCCAGGCTTGCGTCTGCCAGACAAAGTAGCCGTAGAACAGGACCAGGCAGAACAGGATCAGGGCGATCGGGCCCTTGATGATCCAGCTTCGTTCCCGATACCAGTTGCCGAGCGCGACGAACGGCCAGAGAAGCCACGCCACCGCCAACCCGATGCCACGGCCGATCGCCGTAAAAACACGCTGAAAGAACGCAACGATCGGATCGAACATGTTTTATTCCTCTTTGAGACCGTAGAGCTTGTGACGGAAGGCGGCCTTGTCCCTGAGATATGTGCCGGTCAGTGTCGCAACAACATATTCGCGGAAGTTTTCGCTGTAGCCCTCATAGGCTTTGTAGAAGCCTTGCTTGTCGAACACGAACCGCGAGACAAAGTCGCGCGGAACGAGCTCGGAGACCAGCCGGTTGACGAGCCATTGATCCTGATGCTGCGGGGCGGCGCGGACAAGCAGGAAGCGATTCTCGGGCGCGACGTCCTGCATCCTGATCGTACCCGTCGCGGCGATCGCCCGTGTCATTTCCTGAATGAAAGGATAAGTCCCGTCGCGCGCCACGAGCGCCGCATTGCGGTGGATCCAGGTCTGCAGCCATATTCTGTCGACATGCATCAGGTCCGCATTCGGATCGGCGGCGTTGACGAGCCCGCGGATCACCATATCCGCCCGATGCTGGAATAGGCCGGACTCCTGCACCCAGGAAGCCTGCGGCAATTGCAGCCGGTTCGTCGTCGCCAGGAAATCGTAAATGCGGGCATGGTCGGTTATGGCGATGTAGCTCACCTGCCAGGGCCGCGACCGGCGGAAGCCGGGCACCGAAGGATCACAGATGACGGTGGTCGTCTTCGCGTCGAGAAAGACGTAGACGCCGCCGAAGTGATTGGCCCAGAAGGCCTCATGGCGGAAGACGAGCTCGTCCGGCACGAGCACGTTCTGCCTTATGTCGCCGGTCGTCCTGGCGAGCTCCACCATCCGGCCGAGCATCGCGTCGTCCGCCCACGCGTTCGGCACCTTCTTCAGCCGGTCCACAAGCTCGCGCAGTTCGGTCGCCTTGCCGAGCATGTCTTCCGCCGAAAGCACCCGGAAGCGGACTTCGTTGATGGAAAGCAGATCGTCTATGTCTTCGACGACCGAGACCGAGTCCTCGATCTCGCCATAAAGCGCATCCTTGAGCGTTATCGCATTGATCGCGCGGCCATTGGCGTTGAAGAACTCGTGCATCAGCGCCGCCGTGTTGGAGAAGCTCGTGTGGACGACCGGCAGTTCCGCCTGCGCCGGCGTCAGGATAATGAAGCGCCGGTTGACCCGGTTCGGATCCAGATAGTCGCGATCGCCGATTTCCTCGGCTATCTCGGGCGAGAAGCCGGTCATGTCGATGCTGAACCGCTGAAGCTCTGTCGGTTTCAGCCCGAAGCCTTTGAGGGCCTTGTTATAGCGCGCAACGAGATGCGGCTCGGAAATGTCGAGCAGCCGTCCATAGATGAGCTCCGCTTCCAGAAGACGCTTCATGCGGCCATGTTCCTCATCGGCCCGCCCCCTGTTCAACCCGGATGAAGAGAGGGGCAGACCGAGACGCCAAGTTCAACACCCGAGTCATCTCTTCTTCTCCCCCGGAACGAAGGTCAAATCCGCACTCCTCACTTCCCGCGCCAACCGCTTTTCGAGCACCGCCACGATCGTCTCCAGCACCGCCGTGCGGTCATTGAAGATGTCGGTATTCCAGAAGCGGAGCACACTCCAGCCGTTCCCGACCATGTACCTGTCGCGCCTCTCGTCGCCGCCGCCGATCTGATGCTGGCTGCCGTCGACCTCGATAACCAGCCTCACGTCACGGCAGGCGAAATCAGCAAAATAAGGACCGATGGGGACCTGCCGGACGAATTTGAAGCCGTTGAGACGCCGGTCTCGCAGTTCCGACCAGAGGATCGATTCCGCGTCGTTGTCGGCCTGCCGCAGACTCCTCGCGCGTTCCGTCCGGCGTTCGTTCGCTCCTCTCATGATTGCGCTCTGCCCTGGGGTCTGCCCCTCACCCTAACCCTCTCCCCGCTTGCGGGGAGAGGGGACACCGTTGCGTTCTGCCTCAGCCTCCACAGACAAGGTCGAACTCGTCCCCTCGCCCCGCCTGCGGGGAGAGGGTTAGGGTGAGGGGCAGACCCAAGCGCAAACCTCGCAAACACAACCTTCACCCCTGCCACCTGCCCTCGCGCTTCATCGTCTCGATCTCTCGGACCGCCCTCTCGCGCTGGCGCTCGCGGCGGATGATCTCGCCGACGGCCGCATCGTCGGACTTGTCGGTGTAGCGGAACTCGCTATCGGCATAGCGGTTGATTTCCTGCAGCACCATGTCGATGGTGATCGGGCCGCGCAGTTCCTCGATCATGGCTTTCTTCTCGTCGTAGGGCTTATGCATGAACGAGCCCGCGTCCTTGAACCAGTCGTCGGGCACTTCCACGTCCATGGCCCTCAGCTTGACGGCATCGGTGATGTTCCTGATTGCACGTCCGGTAAAGCGGGGTTCCGCCTGCTTGATCATGTGCAGATAGGCGCCGACATCGGCAAGCGTGGCAATCTTGCCCTTCTCCTTCTGATATCGCTCCCAGACGGCGGCAAGCCCCTCCTCCTGCGGCCGCGCATGCGCAGCGTAGGATTGCGAGACTGCGCGCTTGATCTCCTGACCCGCAAAGAGCTCATGCTCCCCGAGCGGAATCTGATGGTTCTTGCCGACGAGCAGGGCGAAGATATCGATGTAGTCGTCCTCGGTCTGCGGTCCGTCGACCAGCCAGCGCGCGCCGGCGCGCTGGCGCAGCGCGTCGTCGACATTTTCCGGATGGTTCGAGAACATGCCGAAGGTACAATTGCCGCGCACCACCGTCGAGGCGCCGGCGAAGCTCTCCATCAGCACCGCCGTCACCTCGTGCTGTCCGGCCGAGGCGCGATCGTCCGAGCGCTTGGCCGCCACCTGATCGACATCGTCGATCGTGCCGAAGCCGATCGCCCGCGGGTTCATGACGTTGTTGACGAATTCCTTGCAGTTCTGGCCCGATTTGCCCTGATAGGAGGAAATCTGGTCGACTCCGAAATTCTCGTAATGAAACGGGTAGCCTGCAATGCCGCAATATTCATGCAGCATGCCGGCGAGCATCTGGATCAGGATCGTCTTGCCGGTACCCGGCATGCCGTCGCCGATGAAGGTGAAGAGAAAGCCGCCGAGTTCGACGAAGGGATTCATCTGCCGGTCGAAGTCATAGGCCATCAGCATCTTGGCGAGCTTCAGCGCCTGGTATTTGGCGATGTGGTTGCCGATGATCTCTTCGGGCTTTTTGAAGGTCATAATCAGCGGCTTGCGCTTCTGCCCCGGCGCGACGTCGAAACCGTCGAGCGTGAAATCGTCCTGGTCGAGCCGGATATGCACGCTCTCGAAATTCTGCAGCCCGGTGAAACGCGCCTTGCGCGCGATCAGACCCTCGATCGCGATGCGGGAAAAGGCGCGGGCCCGCGCGATCAGCGCAAGCTCGTCCGGCGCACCGGCGATGCTGCGATCGAGACCGGCGACCATGTATTTCACCGCGTCCTGGGGCGTATCGAAAAGGAAATCCGGCTCCGCGGCATCGTCCACCGGCTCTCCCTCTCCCTGCAGCGTCGCGCCGAGATAGGCGGCAAGTGTGAAGGCGGCGATATAAGCCGAAGCCGAGAGCAGCGCCTTGAAATGAGCCGCATCTTCGCCGGCGAGCGGCGCGGTGGCGTTACGCGCCTGCAACTGCTCAAGGCTCGTCTGACGAGCGAAGACATCGGCAACGGCCAGCGCCACCTGGATGCCGCGGCGGGTACGATAGAGCACCGAATGCTGCACCGGTGACAGGAGCGGATCGGCGCCGCGCACCGCCTGGATGGTACGCGCAAGTTCGACCTCGCGGCTGCGCCGCTGACCGCCGGTCGAGACCGTCGAGACGAAGCGTCGCCCCGTTCCTGCCAGAGGTGCGCCGGACGCACCCTCGTCCCGCTCGAGAATGGCGAGCTTGGTGACCAGGCTCTGAGCCACCGCCTGATGTCTGGCGATCTCGTCTTCATGCAGCGTCGTCAGCCCTGTGTTCAAAGCCATGGCTTAAACCTCGCTCACCACCTGGTTGCCGGATATGACATGCACCTTGTAATCGCCGAAGACCTGGGTGGCCTCGCCGGACGCGTAGAGCGCCTGATAGGCATCGTGCGGCACCAGAGCATGCTTCTCGTATGCGCTGACCCCCATCCGCGCCGCCTCGAGATTGGCGGTATCGATGTGAAACTCCTCCTGCGCCGGCGTGGAAGACCAGAAGCCACGCGTCGCCGGCCGCTCTGCCTTCGAGAAGACCTCTTGCACCGTCCAGGTGAGCAGCCACGCATTTTCCGTCTTGCGCACCCTGGAGAGAATGTCGTTGATCCTCGCATTGTTCTCGGTGATGCCGGCCGAATAGAAGGGGCCGAGCACGATCCGCCGAAGCTGCTTGGGATGCAGTTCCGAAAAATCCCTGTCGAGATTGGTGGCGATCGTCACCGGCGTCAGCGAATAGGCGCTGTTCTTGGAGGCGAAATCGTCGAAGCGGCTTGCGAGCTCCGGATTGAGCAGACCGCCGACCGGCAGAGGAATCTCGACTCCTGGATTGAGCTTGCCGTCCCCGGTAACCAGCATCTCGACGATGTTTTTCGAGGAATCCTCGATCGTCGCCATATAGATCATGGGCAGCGTCTGGCTGCCGTCGAACGCGCCCCAGGACACGACGTAGAAGGGTCGCATCGTCTTCGGATTGACCGCGACCCGGATCGTCTCCGGCAAAACGAAGGGCGAGAAGATATCTCCCTTGCCGATCTGTTCCAGATAGAGCCTTTCGGCCATGCGAGCCTGAAGCGCCTCGGGAAACGCTTTTTGCCTCAGGATGAAATCGACCATTTCCTCGCGCAGCGCATCGGCGGACGGGATGCTCGCAAGCCGCTTCTCCGCATTCTGCCGGTCGTTTTCGAGTTCCAGCACGTTCTGGAAAACGGGGAAGCCGCTTTCGGCGCGGGAGATACGAAACTGCTCGACGAAACCGATCCGGTTTTCCCAGCAGGCGATCGAAGCTTTCAGCCGGGCAAGATAGGGAACGATGACCTCGCCGACGACCGTATTGCGGTAGAGCGGCGAGTTGCGGTCTCCGAGGAACAGCTCAAGGCCTGCGAGCGCTGCGCGGATGGAGCCGAAATATTGCCTGACGGCCGGAGAAATGGCGGTATTCATGGCAGCTCTCCCGGCAAATGCCGAAAGGCGGTCGGAGATCGGGTCATTGCCGCCTTGCCGATCACTGCTTCACATAATTTGCGGCATTGTGCTTGTCCATCACCGTCTGGAAGCGGCGCGCGAAGGCGTCGTCGGCGAGTTTCTTGCGCCGCTGGATATCCTGGGTCGCAAGCATGTTCTTTTCATGCATCTCGAGCAAGTCGCCGATGTGGCGCTGTGCGGCCGCGCCGATACCGGCCATGGTCTCCTCGGCGGCCGTGTCCACCTGGCTGCCGAGCGTGTTGATCTTGTGCGCCACGTCCTGCTGCGCAGCCGTCTTCAGCGAGTCCTCCAGCGCCTTGTAGAGAACGATGCGCTGCTCGGTGTCGATGGTCAGCTTGTTGATCAGCGTGTTCTGCGCGGCGATCTGGTTGTTGAGCGAGTCGACAAAGGTCTGGAACATCGCCGTATAGCGTTCGAGCGTCTGGCTCTCGGCCAGAAGCTCCTGCTCCTTCGCCTGCCTTTCGTTGTACTCGGTCGCAAGCTGCGAACGCTCTGCCTCGAGGTCGGTGCGGGTCTTCTGGTCGGTCGAGGCCGCGATCCTGTTCTCGATGTCGAGCAGCAGAGGGTTGAGTTCCTCGATCCGCTTCTGAGTCTGTTCCAACGCCGCCATCGTGCCCTTGCGGCGCTCGATCACCTGGATGAGGCTCTGCTCGGAGGTCTTGTAGCGCTGGTCGAGGATGGCCTTCTGGTCCTTGAGAATGCCGACGATGGTATCCGATTTAGAAAGCAGTTCCTGCAAATTGCCGGCAAGCGACATGTTGCGCACGCGATCGGTGCGCAAACGCTGCATCTTTTGCCTGGAAAAGATGCCGATGAACTTCTCGTAGCCGGTGTAGCTCTTCATGCTCTCGAACTCGGCGCCGAAAACATTGGTCGCATCTTCGAGGCCAATGATCAGATCGGCGATATTGGCTTCCATCACCTTCTGCTGATTGACGACGTCCTGGATGCGGGCGTTCTCGATGTCGAAATCGACGTCGCCGAGCTTTGTGTCCGCCTTGGCGAATTGCTCGAGGACGACGCCGGACTGCTCGAGCTTGCTGCGCATGTCCTTGACCACGGTCCTGGTCTTCTCGATCTCGGCATCAAAATTCTGAAGCGTCGCCATTGCCTTCTCCCCTCAAGCCGCCCAGCAGTGCGCACCGGACTGTTTCAGCCCTTGATTGCACTTATATAAAGGATGTTTAGCACGGAACGACAAGGGCGCCGCCGCTTTTTCGAACGCACGGCAGCCTGCCGGCGGGGGCTTTATCGGGAGGCCGGTGTCCTTGGCGATCGCGCCGCCGGCGATCCGATCGCTCGCGCGTCAGCCTTCGCGCATCCGGTCTTCCCAATGGCGACGGCAATAGGATACGTATTTCTCATTGCCGCCGACATCAACCTGCGCCCCCTCGCGCATGACCTTGCCGCGACCGTCGAGCCGAACGACCATCGTTGCCTTGCGCCCGCAATGGCAGATGGTTCTGACTTCGCGCAGTTCGTCGGCAATCGCGAGCAAAGCCATGGAACCGGGAAAAAGCTTGCCTTGGAAGTCCGTCCGCAGGCCATAGGCCATGACCGGAATGCCGAGGCGGTCCGCCACCCGCGCCAACTGCCAGACCTGTTCTTCACCGAGGAACTGCGCCTCGTCTACGAAGACGCAGGCGATCTCACCGGAGCCATCACCATTCAGACGCTCGATCAGCCCGTAGAGGTCGTCCTCTCCGCGGAAGGGGATGGCGTCCGATTCCAACCCGATGCGAGATGCGATGCGCCCCTCCCCTGCGCGGTCGTCGAACGCTGCTATCAGCATAACGACTCGCATGCCGCGCTCCTGATAGTTGTAGGCGGCCTGCAGGAGCAGCGTGCTCTTGCCCGCGTTCATCGTCGCATAACTGAAATAAAGTTTGGACATGGCCTCCGGCTCCGGACATCGTGCCCGCTACATGACCGGGCAGGCGTCCGATGGCCAGAGCCTCTCGCGGCGACTCACAGATTTCGGCGAGGCGCGCGTCCGATGTCCCGCAGGTACCGATAGCCTCGGCGGCCGGCATTTCGCGGGCATTGCGACATTCGACGTCGCTTTATGCATCCCGTTAATGTACTGAGGCAATACACTTCTTTAAACGCCGGGGCGCTTGAATTCGCGCTTCATTGATGTTTGGCTAAAAAGAACACAAGGCAGGGGAACGACAACGATGATCAGGACACTTTCTCTCAAATTCATGTTGGCGGGAGCCGTTTGCATGGCAACCCTGACCGCCGGAAACGCTCTTGCGGCCGATCCGGAAAGCTGTAGCACGGTCCGCTTCTCCGACGTCGGCTGGACGGATATCACAGCGACGACGGCGACCGCGACGACCATCCTCAAGGCGCTCGGCTACGAGACGGATGTGAAGGTCCTGTCGGTGCCAGTTACCTACACCTCCCTGAAGAACAAGGACATCGACGTCTTCCTCGGCAATTGGATGCCGACCATGGAAGCGGATATCGCCCCCTACCGCGAGGACAAGTCCGTCGAGACGGTGCGCGAAAACCTCGCCGGTGCGAAATACACCCTTGCCACCAATGCCAAAGGCGCGGAGCTCGGGATCAAGGATTTCAAGGATATCGCCGCCCATAAGGACGAGCTCGGCGGCAAGATCTACGGCATCGAGCCAGGCAATGACGGCAACCGCCTGATCATCGACATGGTCGAAAAAGGCACCTTCGATCTCAAGGGTTTCGAAGTCGTCGAATCCTCCGAGCAGGGGATGCTGGCGCAGGTCGCCCGTGCCGAAAAGTCCGATAAGCCGATCGTGTTCCTCGGATGGGAACCGCATCCGATGAACGCAAATTTCAATCTTACCTATCTTTCCGGCGGCGATGACATATTCGGTCCGAATTACGGCGGCGCCACGGTGCATACGAACGTGCGCGCCGGCTACACGAGCGAATGCCCGAACGTCGGCAAGCTTCTCCAGAATCTCTCGTTCTCCCTCCAGATGGAGAACGAGATCATGGGCAAGATCCTGAACGACGGTGAGGATCCGGAGAAGGCTGCGGCCTCATGGCTGAAGGATAATCCGCAGGCCATCGAGCCCTGGCTTGCAGGGGTTACGACCAAGGATGGCGGCGACGGACTGGCCGCGGTCAAGGCCTCCCTCGGCCTCTGATCGGCGACAGATCACGCGTGGCATTCTGAATTGCTGCATGTTCCATGCTCCAATCGCTCCGATACGGGAAGCATGCAGTGAGGCGGGGAAAATACCCCGCCTTTTTTCCACCGGTCTTCCGACCTGAGTGTTGACCCTGGCAAGAGGGACCCTGTTTCGTGGAATTCCTGACTGAAAACCCAATCCCGATCGGCGCCTGGGCAAAGGCCTTTGTCGACTGGCTGACGACGAATTTCGATCTGTTCTTCGATCAGCTCGCCAATGTGCTTTCGGCGATCATCTCCGCCCTGCTCTATGTCCTCCAGACGCCGCATCCGCTCATCGTCATCGCGCTCGTGACGGCGCTCGCCTGGTGGTTCCGCCGCTCGATCGGCATTGCCGTTTTCACCTGTCTCGGGCTGCTCCTGATCGTCAATCAGGGCTATTGGCAGGAGACCACGGAAACGCTGGCCCTCGTCCTTGCGGCAACCTTCGTCAGCATGGCCGTCGGCGTGCCTCTCGGCATAGCTGCTGCGCGACGCGCCTGGATCTACTCGATCATGCGGCCGATCCTTGACCTGATGCAGACGATCCCCACCTTCGTCTACCTCATTCCGGCATTGATTCTTTTTGGTCTCGGCATGGTGCCCGGGCTGATCGCCACGGTCATTTTCGCCATTCCCGCACCGATCCGCCTGACGCGGCTAGGTATCATCTCGACGCCGCCTGCGCTGGTCGAGGCTGCAGAATCCTTCGGCGCCACGCCTTGGCAGGTGCTGCGCAAGGTCGAACTGCCCTTTGCCATGCCGCAGATCATGGCGGGTCTGACCCAGACCATCATGCTGTCGCTGTCGATGGTGGTCATCGCTGCCCTCGTCGGCGCCGACGGCCTCGGCGTGCCCGTCCTCAGGGCGCTGAACACCGTGAACATCGCCAGGGGATTCGAGTCCGGTCTCTGCATCGTCATTCTTGCGATCGTCCTCGACCGCCTTTTCCGCTCGTCCGATGAAGGAGAAGGCGCATGACCGACGCCGTCGTTTTCAAGAATGTCGACATCATCTTCGGCAAGAACCCGCAGGTCGCCGTGCAGATGGTCGATCAGGGCAAGACGCGCGACGAGATCGGTGCGGCCACGGGCCTGGTTCTGGGCGTCGCCGGAGCTTCGCTGACCATCAACGAGGGCGAAATCCTCGTTTTGATGGGTCTGTCCGGCTCCGGCAAATCGACGCTGCTCAGAGCCGTCAACGGCCTCGCACCGGTGGTGCGCGGCGAGGTCGAAGTCAAGACCGCGAACGGATCGCTGAACCCCTATCGCTGCAACGCGAAGTCCCTGCGCGACTTCCGCATGCATACGGTCTCGATGGTGTTCCAGCAGTTTGCGCTTCTGCCGTGGCGAACCGTGGCGGACAATGTCGGGTTTGGGCTCGAACTGGCCGGCGTTGCCGACTCCGAACGAAGGAAGCGCGTCGGCGAGCAGCTTGAACTCGTCAATCTGACCAAGTGGTCGGACCGCAAGGTCAACGAGCTCTCGGGCGGCATGCAGCAACGCGTCGGCCTTGCGCGCGCCTTCGCCACCGGAGCCCCGATCCTCCTGATGGACGAGCCGTTCTCGGCGCTCGACCCGCTGATCCGCACGCGCCTCCAGGACGAACTCCTCGAATTCCAGCGGCGGCTGAAGAAGACGATCATCTTCGTGAGTCACGATCTCGACGAGGCCTTCCGCATCGGCAACCGCATCGCCATCATGGAAGGCGGCAGGATCATCCAGTGCGGGACGCC